>JAMORO010000086.1 GCA_027063505.1 Sulfurimonas sp. | reverse complement strand
TGGGGTCGCGAGTTCGAGTCTCGTCCACCGCGCCACTTCTTTTTGATTATTTGCACTTAATTTTTCAACTCACATACTATTGTATGCTTCGTTAAAAACTTAAGCACAACTAATTCAAAAAGAAGAAACTACTTACAATTATAAGATTGTAATAATTGCCGACATAGCTCAGTTGGCTAGAGCAGCTGATTTGTAATCAGCAGGCCCGGGGTTCAAATCCTCGTGTCGGCACCATTTAAAATACACCATGCGGGTGTAACTCAGTGGCTAGAGTTCCTGCCTTCCAAGCAGG
The DNA here is from genome assembly GCA_027063505.1 of Sulfurimonas sp. Lineage (GTDB taxonomy): Bacteria > Campylobacterota > Campylobacteria > Campylobacterales > Sulfurimonadaceae > Sulfurimonas. Next base: position 54,439 of record JAMORO010000086.1, on the reverse strand, counting down.
CTGTCGAGGGTTCGAATCCCTTCACCCGCTCCATCTTTAGTGTTAAATTATCTCATTTAAAATATTTTCATCTTCTATTCTTGAATAACTACTGTTTTTTGTTGCTTTTAAAATTTGTATTAGTCTATTAATTACTATTCTTGGTGATTGATTTATGTCAAATGTATCTATTGCTATACATGAACTTCTATTGTTAAAATGTTTATCGAGATAGAGTAGTAGATTTTGAGAAGCTTTAAAAGCATCTACCTGCTCTGTAAAGGAGAAATTTAAAAAATAATGATGGTCATCAATCTTTAAGAGTTTATCTGATATTCTTACATAACTTCCTAAAACATCAACAGTGAGTGGCTCTTCATGATAGAGAAAAGCAAATGTTGATATTACACTATATCGTTTAGAAATATAGTATGACTTTTTTATCTCAATTTCTAATCTTTTTCTAATAAATTCTTCCAATTAATTTCCTTATTACTACTTCAAATTATAAAAAACTTTTTGTTCCACGGTTATCATACATATCTTTGTATTTAAATGTAATTAGATTTTGCATGATGGCAAAGAGTACCATAAAGTTTAAAAAGCTACTCCCACCATAGCTAAACATAGGTAGAGGGACACCTACAACTGGTGCATAACCTATAGTCATAGATATATTAACCCCCATATAGATAAAAATCATAAAGCTGATAGAGACACTTACTACTTTAATAAAGTAGTCTTTGTTAAAAATACCAAGGCTAAGCAGATGAAGAATTAAGATAGCATAGAGTGAAATGAGTGCTAATGCACCAAGAAAGCCAGTTCTTTCAACCACGAAGGCAAAGATGAAATCACTTGTCGCAATAGGGAGGAACTTCATCTGTGTCTGTGTTGCCTCCTCTTTATCTTTTCCTGTCCATCCTCCAGAACCTATAGCTATGATGGATTGTTGTACATGGTATGAGGGCTTTTCACTTAAAAAGTCATTAATCCGTGTCTTTTGATAATCATGGAGTATAAATTTATAAGCAATAGGTATAAATAAAATACCTCCCACAACAATAGTAGTAACAATTTTCCAGTGAATTCCTACAAAAAACAGCACACCATACCCAATAAGCATAAGCACAAGTGCAGTTCCCAAGTCAGGCTCTTTTGCGATAAGAATAAAAGGGAGTAGAATAAAAAAACTTAGTTTAGTAAACTCTTTTATTCTATAGCCGTGAATAGGAGGAGGGTTTTTATTTATAAGATAGGCTAGCATTAAGATAAGTGCAGGTTTTACAAACTCTGAAGGTTGAATAGTAGTGTTTATAAAGGGGATCTCTATCCATCGTTGTGCTCCAAGTCTTGCATGACCAAAAAGCTCAACGGCAAATAGTAAACCGATATTTGCCCAGTAGATAAAAGGAATCATCCATGCCATACGCCGGATGGGTAAAAAAAAGACACCAATAAAAGTAATAAATGCTACACCAACATATGCTAATTGCTTCTGCGCAAGTGCTGGAACAGCTTCTCCTATCAACCAATTTGAACTTATAACCAAAGGAATGATAAGAATGATAGAAAAGAAGTCAAATTGTGTTAAAATACCCTTATCAAATCTCCACAAGTTTATAACTCCAAAAATAAATTATAAAATTGTATCATAAAGGTCATAAAGAATGATAAAAATCGAAGAATATAGCTGCGAAGCACCTGAGCGTTTAGATACTTTTCTCTCTAGCCAGATAGGACAAACAAGATCACAAATTGCAGGACTCATAAAAGCTAACTGTGTGTTTGTAGATGAAAAAAAAGTAGCACGTCCTGGTGTAAAACTCAAAACTGGGCAAAAAGTAAGAGTAGAGTTTCCAGAAGCAAAAAAAGAGGAAGCACGTGATGTTGACTTTGATGTAGAAGTTCTTTATGAAGATGATGATGTTTTAGTTATAAACAAACCAAGTGGTGTAACAGTACATCCAGCGCCTAGTGTTAAAGATGCAACTTTAGTTGACTGGTTAAAACATAAAGGGATTAGACTCTCAACTATTAGTGGTGAAGAGCGTCATGGAATAGTTCACCGTTTAGATAAGGGAACAAGTGGGACTATGGTTGTTGCAAAGAATAATGAAGCTCATGAGTTTTTATCTGCACAACTTAAAGACAAGAGTATGGGTCGCTATTACATTGCAGTACTTCAGCCACCGCTTAAAGATGATATTACTGTAATAGAGGGAAATATTGGGCGAAGTGCACATAACCGTTTAAAAATGGCATGTGGGCTAGAGCACGGTAAACCTGCTAAAACTATGTTTAAACAGTTAGCACTAAGTAGTGATGAGAAAAGTCAGCTTGTAGCATGTAAACTCTTTACTGGAAGGACACATCAAATCCGTGTTCATTTAGAGACTATAAACCGTCATATCATAGGTGACCATATCTACGGCTTAAGCCCTAAAATAGAGAAGGCGGAACGAATTTTGCTTCATGCTTACATGATCTATTTTGTACATCCAACTACGAAAGAGCTAATGTCTTTTACTGCAGAGTTTGATGAATATATGAAAACAAAAGTTGATAAAAAATTTGATTTGGAGAGTTTAAATGAAGTTATGGATACTCAGTTCATCATTAACAGTTTCACTACTGATTCTTAGCGGTTGTAGTTCTACTCCAACTCCTTCTTCTAAGGAAAACGCTGTTATAGATAGTTCTTTACCATCTGTTGAACTTACACAACATGGTGTAATCGTCGGTATGAAAAGTGTTGCTTTTGAGTGGAAAAGTATAAAAGATCCTAAAGTTAAAGGGATCTATATATATAAAAAAGCTCCTAGTGGTAAGAGTGTAAGTGAGTTAGAGTACTTCAAAACGATAAAAAATCGTTACAAAACACACTTTGTAGATACTGATGTAATGCCAGATGAAAACTATACATATGCATTTCAAACTTTTTCTGAAGATGCCCAGGCAAGAAGAGGCAAAGAGATTCATGTTCAAACACTTCCTGTTTTAGACTCTGTCTCTTGGATTCATAGTATAACAGGGATGCCAAGAACTGCTAAAATCATCTGGAGACCACATAGTAACCAAAAAGTAAAAGCTTATATAATTGAACGTAAAACTTTAGAAGATGAGAAGTGGGAGCAACTTGAGACACTATATGGCAGACTAAATGCTGAGTATATTGATGAAGATTTGAAAGATAACTATGTTTACAAGTATCGTCTTCGTGTTTTAACCTATGATGGGATTACTTCGAAACCGAGTAATGTTGTAAAAGTAGTTACAAAAGCAACACCTACTTCTGTGAAAAATATTAAAGCATCTACCGCACTGCCTCATAAAATATCTCTTACATGGAGTGCTTCAAAAGAGAAAGATTTTGCACAGTACTACCTCTATAGAAGTGAAAATATTAAAGGACCATATGAACTTATAGCAAAGCTTTATAATAATAAGTTTGTTGATGCTATACAAGAGAATGGAAAAAGTTATTTTTACCGTGTAAGTAGTGTAGATAAAGATGGTTTAGAGAGTGAGTCTGAACGTAACTCTATTCAAGGGATGACACTTGTTCCTCCCGCTCCTCCAGCAATACTAGGGGCGAACCTAAAAGGCTCAACGATAAAAGTGAGTTGGAAAAACAATAGTATTCGTGCAACAAGCTATATCGTAAGCCAGAAGCAGAAAAAAGGCTGGTTTGATGAGTCGGTTGTTGAGTATGAAGATATTAAAGGGAATAGTTTCACTTATGACAATGTAGAACCAAATAGTGTCTACTCATATGTAGTATATGCGATTGATAAAAATGGAATTAAATCAGATGCAAGTGTAGAGGTTAAGGTTGTTAGCCCTGAGTCTACAGAGCTGATTGAAGCACCAAAAGCAGAAGATATAAAAGCTCGTAGAGCGAGTAAACCTGTAGAAGTTGAGGCAAAAGATATTATTGCACCGACTGAAGATTTAGATTTAAGTGGATTATAATGCCTCATTTACATATTGAAGAGTTTAAACAGATAGAGTTTCCATCATCTCATAATGAGGTGGCGTTTAACTTCATAGCAGATAATGCTAATGCAAAAGATGAACAACTTATCTCTGTAACTGTAGAAGATGAAGATTTTTTTCTTTTAGTAAAAACAGAAGAGAACCGTAGTCTTTTAAAAACAGATAAGCTAACTCGTCCAGCTTCCATCTATAATGTTCACCGTGCACTTAATGCTTATGCAGATGCAGCAGAACTAAATGTTCTTGCTTCAAATGTATTAAGTGGTGCAAAAAATGAGCATCTTGAAAAAGTAACAGCACTTAAAAAGATAGAGTATTTTGCTGAGAACTTTCCAACAGATAGGGAAGTTCGTATAGAGGTTGGATTTGGTTCTGGTCGTCACCTTCTCCATCAAGCTGCAAATAATCCAGATATCCTTTTTATAGGGATTGAGATTCATCGTCCCTCTATAGAACAGGTTCTGAAGCAGGTAGCTATTCAAGAGCTAGATAACTTACTTGTTTTAGATTATGATGCACGACTATTTATGGAGCTTGTTCCCTCAAATATCGTAGGGAAAGTGTATGTACACTTTCCTGTACCTTGGGATAAAAAACCACACCGTAGAGTAATATCTACTTCATTTATAGAAGAGTCTCGCCGTGTTTTAAAAGTTGATGGAAGGTTAGAGCTAAGAACAGATAGTGAAAACTACTATGCCTACTCTTATGAGACTTTTATAGCGTTTAACAAAACTATACTCCATATAAATAAGAACAGAGATATTGCTGTAGTCTCAAAGTATGAAGATAGATGGCGTAAGATGGAGAAGAACATTTATGATGTAACAATGATAAATGAAGAGGATTCAGAAGCGCTAAGTATAGAGGGGAGTTTTGAGTTTACTTCAGGAAAAGCGAGTTTTGAGCAACTTCTTAAACTTCATAAAACTACAGAGCGTTTTGAGGGTGGATTTATTCACTTTGAGAGAGTATATACTGTAGAAGATGGCATTATGCTGCGTCTCTCTATGGGAAGTTTTGATAGACCAGAACATCTCTATCTTATAGTAAAAGAGGGAAGTGTTAGTTACTACCCTGCATTACCTCTGAAATCTCGCAGTAATTTAGCTGCACATAAAGAGCTTGATAGAGTGTTAAATGGATAAAGTGATTGTTGCACAAAACCTCTCACTCTCTTACTCAAAAGATGAGACTATTATTAACAAAGTTACTTTCTCTATAGATTCAGGTAGTTTTGTTTTTATAACGGGTGCAAGTGGTAGTGGAAAATCTACACTTTTAAAGTCTCTTTATGGAGCACTAAAGCCTGTGGAGGGTTCTCTTGTTGTCGCTGGAGTTGAGCTAAAAGGTGTGACAAAGTCAAAGTTAAACCTTTTGCGTAAACATACAGGTATAGTTTTTCAAGACTACAAGCTTGTAAAAGAGTGGACTATAGAGAAGAATATTATGTTACCTCTTATCATTAGCGGCTACGATAAAGGTGTTACACAAAATCAAGTAGATTCACTCCTTAAACATGTACGACTAAAACATCAGTCTGGAAAGTATCCAAAAGAGCTATCAGGGGGAGAGCAGCAGCGTGTAGCTATGGCGAGAGCACTCTCTCATAACCCTGTTCTTATCCTTGCGGATGAGCCTACCGGGAACCTTGATGATTACTCCTCTCAACTTATTTGGAATCTTTTAGAGGGTGCAAATGAGCAGCTTAAGAGTACTGTTATTGTTGTAACACACCATATCCCAGAGTCTCTGAGTGTGGATTATAAACATTTTCATATTGAGTATGGGAGTATTCATGAAGTCTCTTAAAAATCATCTCTCATTAGTTGTAGCACTTTTAAGTATACTCTTCTCTATTCAGACTTTTATCATAGTAGAGAGATCTATAACTGCTTATAAAGAGTCTTTAGCAAACAACTACTCTTTAGTTATTGTCAGTCAAAAGAAAGTACAAGAGAAGTCTCTTATCTCGAAAAATAGTATTATCGTTTCAGTTGATGAACTCTCTCCTGATGATGTCATTAAGAAATTAAATAGCGGAATAAAGAAAAAAAATATAGAACTACTAAAACTCTCTCTACCAAAGTTTTATAAGTTAAAACTCTCTCATTACCCCTCTCCTGATGAGATAAACAATCTTACAAAAGGATTATTACGGGATAAAAGTATCATCAAAGTTGAAACCTTTGCAAAGAGTCATGATACTACATATAAGTTACTTCTACTCTTTAAAAGTGTTATAACAGTTTTTGCTTTTAGTGTAGGAGTTGTAACGATTTTACTTATAGCAAAAGAGCTAAAAATTTGGCAGTTAAAGCATCATGAACGTATGAGCATTATGGCACTTTTTGGGGCCCCAACATGGTTACGTTCAGCTGTTCTTTTTAGACTTGCTATAGTTGATGCACTCATCGCGAGTGCAATGGCATTTATACTCTTTTCCTATATCTCTTCGGATGTCTGGGTTCAAGAGCAGTTTGAAACGATAGGAATTAAGGTTGTAGTGTTTGATAAAATCACTGACTTTGGTGTTATGCTTGGTATTGCAATGGCACTCTCGACACTATTAGCCACTTTTATTGTTATCGGTCATAAAGAAGAGGTCTAATGCGTTTACTCATTCTCTTCTTTGTTACACTTACGCTGCTTGTTGCGTCTTCTACAGATAAGAAGATAAAAAAAACAAGTAAAAAGTTAAGCTCATACTCAAAAAACTACTCTAGATTAAATAAAAAGATGTCAAATACAGCCAAAGAGATTCTTAAACAAAAACGTTCTTTAGTTACACAGGATAAGCTTTTAAGCAAACTCAAAAAAGAGTTAGGAATGAAAGAGTTAAGTTATAAAGAGAATACATCACAACTTAAGTTGATGCAGAAATCTCAAAAAAAACTTCAAGAAAATCAATCGAAGATAGAAGAAAAGCTTGGTTTTGTAATAGCAAAAACAGTATCACTCTCTATCATGTTAAACGAAGATTTTACTCAAAATGAGGACTCTTTGATGGAGTATGAAGTACTTCAAGTTATGCTTGAAAAAGAGAAGAAAAAAGCGAGTCTCTTAAGTAGTAAATTTTTTGCAAATGCTAAAGATATAGACTTTTTAAATCAGCATGCAAGCTCTTTAGAGGTAGCCATAGCTAACATAGATCAAAAACGAAAAAAGCTTTTAAAAATTCAAAAAGCAAATAAAAAAGCACTTAAAAAGTTAACAAAAGCAAAAGCATCGTATAAGAAGGAGCTTCAAACTCTTTTGAAACGTCAGAACTCTTTAAAACAGACACTAGCTCGCTTAAATATCGTCAAAGTAGATGAGATAAAAAGAGCTAAAGAAGAGGCTGCACAGAAAAAAGCTTTTAAGCAGAAAAAAATCAAACTTGATGATAATCTTCCAAAAGTAAAAAAACATGGTAGTTCATACCAAGCTGTGAAGACAAAAAGATACAGAGGTAAAAAAACGATTGCTCCACTTGACTCTTATACCATTACGAAAAAATATGGTACTTATACAGATCCAATTTATGGGATAAAGATATTTAATGAGTCTATCTCAATGAAACCAAGAGCATCAAATGCTAAAGTGAAAACTGTTTTTAATGGGAAAGTTATCTATGCAGACAAAACAGCAGTACTAGATAATATTGTCATTGTTGAGCACTCAAATGGTCTTCATACTATCTATGCAAACCTCTCACAGATAAGTCCAAATATTAAAAAAGGTAAGAAGATAAAACGTGGTTACACTATAGGTCGAGTAAGTAGTGAACTTATTTTTGAAGTAACACAAAAGTCGTATCATATTAACCCTATTAGGCTCTTTAAGTAGTTTTAGATTTCAAATCTATTTTAGAGCTTTTTAGTTATAATTTCGAAAATAAAATTATAGAGAAAAATATGAACTTTATACAAACTCGTGGATTCGATACAACAAAACCTGAAACTGTGACATTCTCACAAGCTATTTTAGCACCTATTGCCTCTTTTGGTGGCCTTTATGTCCCAGAAAAACTTCCAGAACTTGGAAGAGATTTCTTAGAAAAACATCTCAATTCTTCATATAAAGAGCTTGCAAAAGATATGCTTGGTCGTTTTGAGATAGATATAGACTCAGAGGTGATAGATGAAGCACTTAACTTATATGACTCTTTTGATGATAAAAACAATCCTGTACCGGTTGTAAAAGTAAAGGAAAATCTCTATATCTCTGAACTCTATCACGGTCCAACACGTGCATTTAAAGATATGGCTCTACAGCCTTTTGGTATAGTGCTCTCTTCAATAGCACAGCGTTTAAATGAGAGTTATCTTATATTAGCTGCTACAAGTGGCGACACAGGGCCTGCTGCTCTAGAGACGTTTAAAAATCGTGCGAATGTTCAAGTAGCTTGTCTCTACCCTGATGGTGGAACAAGTGATGTACAGCGTTTGCAGATGGTAACTGAAGATGCAACAAACTTAAAAGTTATAGGTATTCATGGTGTTTTTGATGATGCTCAAAATGCTCTAAAACATCTACTCGCAAGTGAGAGTTTTAAAGCTGCACTTAAAGAGAAAAATGTCTCTCTCTCTGCTGCAAACTCTGTAAACTTTGGACGTATAATCTTTCAAATCATCTACCATATTCACTCTTACTTAGAGTTAGTTCGTCAAAACGCTATCACTATGGGTGAAAAAGTTTACTTAAATGTACCAAGTGGAAACTTTGGAAATGCACTTGGTGGTTACTATGCATCTCAAATGTGTGTACCAGTAGAAAAAATCATCATCTCTTCAAATGAAAATAATGTTCTTACGAAACTTATAAAGAGTGGTAAGTATGACCTTAGAGAGAGTGAAGTAGTTGGAACAACATCACCAGCGATGGATATCTTAAAATCATCAAACATTGAGCGTATTCTTTTTGATATGTTTGGTTTTGCACGTACTCGTGAACTGATGGAAAACTTAGAGACACAAAAGTTCTATGAGTTAACGGCAGATGAGTTAACTACACTTCAAAACTCATTTGATGCAGATTTCTGTAATGGTGATGAGGGGAAAGTATATATAAAAGATACATTTACAAATGATAACTATCTTATGGATCCACATACTGCTACTTGTATGAAGTCATATGAGACATGTTGTGACCCTAAGATAAAAACTATTGCTTACTCGACTGCTGAGTGGACAAAGTTCTCTCCTGTTATTGCGAATGCTTTAACGGGTGAAGTTGATGCACATGATATTGATGCATTAGAGTCTATCTCTCAAACGGCATCTTTAGAGATACCAGCTGTGATAAAAGGACTCTTTTCTAAAGAGATTACACAAAAAACTGTTATAGATAAAGAAGATATTGAAAAAGAGATATTGAAGTTTTTATAGCTCTTATTAAGAGTTGGCATTGAGCCATCTCTTGAACTTTAAAATGCTTAAAGTTCTAAAGCTTTTTTGTATGCTTTCTCTATAGCGTTTATACAAGATGCTCTTACATTTCCATCTTCAAGTGCACCATATCCTGCGGCTGTAGTGCCACCAGGACTCATAACACCATCTTTAAGTAGAGCAGGGTGTATATCTTGGATAAGTTTTCCAAAACCACCAAAAAGTCCTCTCATAATCTCCATAGCATCATCACGTTTTAGTCCCTGTTTTACCGCACCATCTGTGAGTGCTTCTGCCATAAGTGCAAGATAAGCAGGACCACTTCCTGCGAGTGCAGTTGCGATATCTATCTCTTTTTCACTACTAAGCCAACGAGTAGAGCCAATAGCACCTAAAAGTTTAAGTGCCTCCTCTTTAAACGCTATATCACCTGTAAGTGTAGTCATAGAAGCACCAACACTTGCCGCTAAGTTTGGCATAGTCCTTACAACTGCTGCTGTGTTAATGTTCTCTTTAAGTTTTGCAAGTGTTGTGCCGGCAAGAACAGAGTAGATAACTTCTGCACGACCTTTGAGTCGTGTTCCAATCTCTTCAACATTCGCAGGTTTAACGCAGAGCATAACAGTTTTATTACTCATATCAAAATCATCATAGAGGAATTTTTCTACATTTACACCTAATGTGAGTTCAAACTGTGTGAGTCTCTCCATACTTCGTCCAACTACTTCTATCTTATAGTTCTCTTTTAAGCCCTGTGCAATACTCAGTGCCATGTTTCCATTGCCAATAAAAGTAATTGTCTTCATAATATAATTCCTAAATATTTTTTATGATATTATAGCATTAATATTAAAAGGCGAGAGAATGGAACAATTTTTACAAAAAGCAAAGTCTGCAGCACGAGTTTTAAATGAACTCAGCGGTAGTGAAAAAAATAGAATTTTAAAAGAGATGGCAGCTGCACTTCGTACAAACAGTAGTGATTTAAAAAAAGCAAATGCAGTTGATATGTCAGATGGGAAGAGAAATAATTTAACACCAGCACTGATGGATAGACTCTTTTTAGATGAGAGTCGCATAAACGCTATGGCTATCGCTATAGAGGAGATAGCAGCACTCAAAGAGCCAGTTGGACGTGTTCTTGATGGTTGGGTGACTGAAGATGGACTTAAGATAGAAAAAGTAAGTATTCCTATCGGTGTGATTGGGATTATTTATGAGTCTCGTCCAAATGTAACTTCAGATACCGCAGCACTCTGTTTTAAAAGCTCAAATGTATGTGTTTTAAAGGGTGGAAAAGAGGCTGAACACTCTAACAGAGCTATAGCAAAAGTTCTTCAAGATGTTTTGGCTAAAAATGAGTTACCAACAGCTCTGATTTCACTCATTCCAGACTCCTCTCGTGAAGGTGTAAACAAGCTTATAAAAATGGATAAGTATGTTGACTTAATCATCCCTCGTGGTGGTGCAGGACTTATTCAGCATGTGAGTAAAAATGCTACTGTAAGTGTAGTAAAACATGATAAAGGACAGTGTCATACCTACATAGATAAGGATGCAAAGATAGATAATGCCATCGCCATCGCTATAAATGCTAAAGTACAACGTCCTGGTGTATGTAACTCAATGGAGACACTTTTAGTAGATAGTGCTATAGCAAAAGAGACACTTCCAAAACTAAAAGTAGCATTTGATGCGGCACATACAGAGTTAAAAGGGTGTAAAAACACACAGTCTATCATAGAAGTAGCCGATGTGACAGAAGAAGATTTTGACACAGAATACCTTGCAAATATTTTAAATATTAAAGTAGTTGAGGGAGTTGATGGGGCGATAGAGCATATTGTAAAATTTGGTTCTGGGCACTCGGAGGCTATTATTACAGAAAGTATCTCTGCTGCTGAGACTTTTCTAAACGCTATTGATGCGGCAGCTGTTTATGTAAATGCGAGTACACGTTTTACAGATGGCGGTGCTTTTGGTTTTGGAGCTGAAGTAGGGATTAGTACGAACAAACTCCATGCTCGTGGCCCTATGGGAATAGAGGGACTCACTACGTATAAGTTCAAGATCTACGGAAGTGGGCAGGTTAGATAGTGTACCTACATGATGAACTAAAACTAGTAAAGTGTTTTGAAAATCTCGATAAACATGAGTTAAACTATCTTGCCTCTATTTCTCATAAACGGGATTTTCAAAAGGGTGAGATTCTTTTTTATGAAAAAGAGACACCAAAGTACCTTACTCTCTTAATAGCAGGTACTTTGAAGGTATATAAAACAGACTCTAAAAACAATGAAATTGTCCTTAACCGTTTCCGTCCAAACTCTCTTATTGCGGAAGTTGCTGTTTTTGAGGGGATGAACTATCCTGCATCGGCAGTATTTGATACTGCAGGAAGTGTTGTTGAGATTGATTTTTCAAAGTTTAAAAACGAATTTTTAACAAATCCTGAAGTGGCATTTAATTTCTTTCGCTCACTTGCAAAAAAGATTCGTAACTTAGAAGATGTGATTTCACTTAACATTGTACTCGATGCTACATCAAGAGTTGCAAAATATATCTGTAACCATGATGATGCACTCAACATGAAAAACAATGAGCTTGCAAAGCACTTGCATATGTCGCCAGAGACACTCTCTCGTATATTAAAGAAGTTTGCAAAACTCTCTTTTTTAGAGAAAGGTTCTCATGGATATGAGCTTAAAAATAAAGAAGGATTAACAATTCTTTACGAATAAATCTAATTTCTTGACATATGTCAACTTAATATTAATTATCATTTACTACAATACGACAAAATTTAAATAAGAAGGATTTATATTATGTCAAATATTCCAAGCGAAGCTGTAAAGGTAGAAGTAGAAGGTGCAACAGTTGATTTTTTCAAACTTGCAAAAGATGGAGAGAGTACATACTACTTTGATACTTCAGCAGAGGGACCTCCTCATCCAATGGTAAACGCTATGAGTGGTTTAAAAATGATTAAAGGGACAGATGGTACTTTAGTAATGATTAATCATAAAGCACCAGGTGGTCTTTTTGATAAACTAGGTGCAGATGTACAACATGTAGTTGAAAACATAGATGGTGGGTTAGTAAAAGTTACTTTTACTTATGATAATAATGCAGCATCAGAATCAGATCTTACACAAACTTCTTGCCACGGGTAAAATAACTAATGAGTAGCATTTCACAAGATTTTGCACCACCATTTAAGCTTATTGCCCCCTTTTTTATATTAGGTGGATTGTTTTATATACTCTCCACTTTTTATATCTTTAGTTTTACAAGCAGTGATCTTTACTTCTCAAATCCAAGTGTGATTAGTTTTACACATCTATTTTTACTTGGGTTTATAATGATGACTATTTTCGGAGCGATGGCACAGTTAGTGCCTGTTGTTTTGGAAGTAGGGCATTTTGGTGTGGAACTTTTTTATGCTATTTGGCCACTACTACTCATAGGAACGCTTCTTATGGTCTTTGGCTTTTTATACTCTGCAGCCTTGTTGCCGTATGGTGGAGTGGTTGTACTAATAGCAATGATGATTTTCGTAATGGAAATCTTTATGACTATCTTTAAAGTAAAAAAGCTAAATCTAGTGATGAGCAGTGTACTCATCTCAAATACATTTCTATTTTTTGGAATTATTTTTGGATTAGTTATGGCACTCTCTTATGCTGGAACACTCAGTTTTGATATTTCAGCACTTTTAAAAGCACATGTTTATCTTGTAATTGGTGGCTATATTAGTATAACAATTATGGGGTTATCTATCGTTCTTGTACCTATGTTTACTTTAGCACATGATTTTTCTATGCGACCACTGGAAATAGCGATCTCATTAATGACTCTTGGAGTCGTGAGTGTAGTAGCTTCTACTCTTATTGATATAGCTGCTCTTTCATATCTTGGATATGCTCTTTCATTTATATCACTACTATTTTATTTTTATATAATATATGTGATTTATAGAAGTCGTCCTCGAAAAGAGAATGATGTTTATGCTATTTCGTTAATGATATCGTATAGTTCACTCATTGGGTCATTACTCCTTGGTATAAGTTATTTTATAGTAGGAAGTGAAGAGCTTTTGTTAGCGACTGCATGGTTACTCTTTTTTGGTTTCTTTGGTTTTTTAATTACAGGACATATCTATAAAATCATTCCATTCTTGGTTTGGTTTGAAAGATTTTCTCCTTTAGTAGGAAAGCAAAAAATTCCAATGTTAGCTGATATGGTGCCATACAAAAGCTCTCAAGCACAGATGATTTTTTGTGCTGTTGGTGTTTTGCTAGTAACTCTAGCAATAGTAACTAAAAGTGATGTTCTTATAAATGCTGGAGCATCCTTTTTAGTAGTAGGAGCATTCGCATTTTTTAGAAGTATGCTCTATATGATAAACTTTAAATAATAAGGAAAATATAATGGCAATGTACACAAAAGAGGAACTATTTTTAGCGATTTCTACAGTAATTGACCCTGAGGTTGGATTTAATCTTGTTGAGATGGGACTTATTTATGATGCTGAGTCTGATGATGAAGGAAATGTAAAAGTAACTATGACACTCTCTACAAAAGCATGTCCTCTGCATCAGATGATTGTTCAGTGGGTAAAAGAGTCAGTTGAAAAAATGGCAAACATTAAAGAAGTAGATGTTGAAGTTGTTTGGGAGCCAGTATGGAACATCACAATGGCTGCTGATAATGTTAAAAAAGCACTTGCTGGATAGTTTTACTTAGTCAATTTTAAGTTTATATCCAGTACCAAAAATATTTTTTATAGTATTTTTTGGTAGCTTTTTTCGTAAATTTTTTATGATGGTTTTAAGTGGATCGATTTTATCACTATCAGAATAAGAGTCTTCCCATAAATATGAAATAATTTCACTGTAAGTAAACACCTTTTTACTATTTTTACTCAGGAGTAAAAAGAACATTTTCTCTTTTTTTGTAAGTAAAATATTCTCTTTAAGGTGATATAGCTCCTCTTCTTTAAAATTAAAACTATAATTCTCTTTGAGTTGGAGTAGCTCTTTTCCTATTGTATCAAACTTAGATAACTCTTCGAGTACTAAATTGAGAGCATCTTGGAGCTCTCGTCTTGTTATGGGTTTAACAAGGTACTTCGTAAGTTTGAGTGATGTCGCTTGTAGTAAAAAATCTACATCAGAGTGAGCTGTAAGTACAATAGCTTTTGTTGCATGGTCATTTTTTCTAATTCTTTTGAGTAAGTCTAAACCATTTAATTTTGGTATGTTTATATCTATTATTAATATATCTGGTTTTTTCTCTTTATATATTTTATATGCTATTTCACCATCTTCAGCTTCATAGACACTTTTGAAGTAGTGTTTTAGATGCTGAACATAATTTTCTCGCAACATTTTTTCATCTTCTATAAACAAAATAGTATAGGGGTAGTGCTTATTATCCATTGTTTTCCTTATGGAGTGTTTTTAACTAAAATTTCTAGGTTTAAAAAATATTTATTTATAATATAAAATTATATCGTACAATACCCTAAAACAGATGATGTATTAATGAAATTAAGGCATAATTCATCTATGAAAACACTCCCAATAATTTTAAATAATAAACCTATTTGCTGCACTTTTAGAGTATGGCAAACTAAAAATAGCAGTGAGTTCAAGTGGTGCTTCTCAAACCATAGCATAGAAGGTACGTAATAAAATAGAAAAAATAATCCCTTCTTCTATATCTGAATTAACTGAGGATGCTTACTTGAACCGAAAAGATGGGAAGATAGAGACAAATGCTGTTGCTAAAGAGCTGCAATAGCGTTTAGTAAAAGTCTATCTTGTAGGGTGTAGGGGATGTAGAGCTTTTCACTCTGTAAAACAGGCTGACATCAACAAACTTCTTTTAGAAGAGGCTAAAAGTATTAGAAATTTTACTAAAGTATTAATTACTCTAAAAATTAAATAGGAAAATAAATGAAATTGACTCTACTCTTCTCTATATTAGTGATTTTTACGACTCTTCATGCAGTTATAGTTCCTGCTCCCTCTAAAACAGGTGATGCTGTTGTTCCTCATGATGATGCTTATTACAAGTATGAACTTAAAGATAGAAATATTGAAATAATATATACTAAAGATAATATTCCTTTTGCAAAGCATACTTTGGAGATGGAAGAAGCACTACATTCTGATTATGAAGAGTTTTTTCATTGGAAGCTTGATGAGACACTTTATGTAGGACTCATCTCTGATAAAAACCAGATTGCAAATGGTTTTTCAACACAGTGGCCTAATAATAGACAGATAAATTATATTGGTGGTTCTATTGCTGTTGATTACTTTTCAAATACTTCATGGTTAGATGGTCTTCTTTATCACGAAACAACACATAACTACCAGGTAAATACTAAAGGGAGTGCTGTATCTCAAACACTTCATTCATTTCTAGGCAATGGGAGTGTTTTTTTCCCATTGCCTTGGTTTATAGTTCCAAATGTAGTAGAGAACTCCTTTATGCTTGAAGGAAATGCAGTACTTAACGAGTCTTGGCATGGAACGGGTGGCCGTTTATACAGTGGTCGTTTTCAAGCGATGATGATGCTTCAAGCAAAAGCCGGAAATATTACTCCCCAAGATATGTACAATGCTAAGTTAGAGTTTCCGTATGGAGGTGATATCTATTACCAAATTGGTGGTTTCTTTAATCTCTATTTAGCAGAAAAGTATGGTATGAAAAGAGTAAATAGTTACTTCTATAATAACTCAACCTACTGGGCTTTTCCATTTTTTACAAATTATGCGATGGAGGAGACAGTAGGAAGTGATTTTGAGACAAATATAAAAGTTTTTTCTGATAAATATAGTACTTTAGCTCAAAACCTTGTTGAAGCCAATGGTACTAGAGTAGCCTCTTCTCAATTTTACACTCCTATGGGTGGCGATAAAGATGAGATATTTTTTATAACTAATGAGACAGGATATAGAACTCCTGAGCTTGTAGTGGTAAATAGAGAAGATGGTTCTGTTAGGAAAAGAAGAGATAGTTGGCTTAATGGAAAAGTAGTAAAAGTAGATGGAGAGTACTATACACAAGGGAGTAACCACACTTCACCTTGGAAAATAACGCAGGGTCTTTATGATGATGAGGCTTTTATAAAAAAGGATAGTGGCTCTAAAGTAGTGCAGGGTTATCTGAGTGATGGTCGTAGTGTATATTTTGATGTTGCAAGTTCTTATGACTATCCACAACTCTATGTTGGAAGTGAGTACTATGGCTATACAAACTCAACTGTTATTATCGATAAAGATGATAATATCTACTACTTTGCAAATGAAAATAAAGGAAAGAGAAGAACACTCTATAAAAATAAAATGCCACTCTATACCTATGAGGGCTTTTATGGGATTGTTGCTGATGTAGATAGTGAGGGGAGTGTTTATTTTATTGCTAACTCAGAACTTGGTTCGACCCTTTATAAATATAGAAAGGGGAAAGTTACAAGAGCAAGTAGCGCAGATAATATTTTAGAAGCGAGACTTTTCAATGATAGAGAAGTTTTACTGAGTGCAGTGAGTGATAAAGATTATTACTATGTCAAAACTAATTTAGAAGAGATAGAAGCAGAACCCTTTAATACAAAACTCTTTTTTGAAGATAAAGCTTACTATAAACAGTACACTACTACTGAAAAAGAGACAGATGTTACAGAGTTAGACAGATCAGATGATTATTACTCTTTTTTAAACATGCATTATAGTGCTTCAACTCTCTCATTTGGTAAAGCAGCTAATAATACTTGGGTAGGCTCGTTAAATATATCGTTTTCTGATCCATTAACACAAAATAGTGTAAATATTTTTGCAACAAGAGATGATACTAATGTCTCTATTGCTGGTATAGGGTATGCAAACTCACAGTACTTTATACAATACTCTTTAAGTATGTATGGCGTTTTAGAAGATGAAGATAAACATAATAATAGATCAAACGGTATCATTGCAAATGCAACACTCCCTTTTATTCAAACAGGATATTATGATATGCGTTTAGGTGCAACATATTTTCAAGATTATGATACTGCTGAGAGAGAGCCTTTGAGTGGAACACTTATTCTGAGTAGGGCAGAACACCATGGTAAAAGTATGTATTACAATTCACTCATTAGAACAAAGATATATAGTGTAAAAGAGAGAAGTGATAAGATTTACGGTGGTGAGCTAAATTTTGCACATGAACTAGGAGCAGAGTTTTATATACAAGCATCAGGAAAATACTCTATAACTGACTTAAATATAAACCATACTCTTGCCCAGTTTGATTCCAGAGGTGTTAAAGTTTCATCTTTTGGCATTGCAGATATGGATAGTGCAACCTTAGTTATGCCAACATTAGATAATAATACATACTTTAAACGTGCTGCTTATGCAGATATAGGTTTTTCTAAGGTACTTAATTTCTCTAGTTACTGGTTTACCTTTCCTTTTTCTCTACAACGTGAATCTATCTACACTCGATATAGATTTTATGACTTTAAAAAGTTTGATGCTTCAAGAGAGGAGACAAATGAGCTAATGGCAGGATTACGTTTTGATGTAGTTATCTTTAATAAGGGTGCAATTCCAGTCTCTTTTGAATATTATCACACTGATAACAGCAATATATCTAAAGATGAAAGTCAATTAAAGTTTCTAATTGGTAGTAGTTTTTAATCCTCTTTGAGCTCTATGCAGAGCTCACTTGCTGTATACCAAGTAGCAATGCCCTCATCAGTATAGTTATACTCCTGTTGGGATTTAGGTATCACAGAGTTTCTCAGGTAAGATTTTATGATTCCCATAACAAGAAGAGAGAATAAAAAAAGTCCTATACCTATAAAATAGTCATATTTATACCAAAGAACTATCCCTATGAAAAAAGAGGTATATTGGAGAAGTAGTTTAAGTATAAATGCGACTGTTTTACATTTTTTAGTTCGTAACTTTGGTGTCGGTTCAATCTGGTTTATAAAATCTGTTTGCATAAAAATATTATAACAAATAATCTGTTTTTAATTAAAAAAACCAAAATAGACTAAGAAAACTTTAGCCTTTATGACTAAACTAAGTTGATGGATAATAAAACTATTAACTTTTCTTTGCTAAAATTCTTTAAATTTATAAAAAAAGGATTTAACTATGGCAAAACATCAGTTTCAAACAGAAGCAAATCAAATATTACACCTTATGATACACTCACTCTATTCAAACAAAGAAATTTTTATTCGTGAGCTTGTTTCAAATGGTTCAGATGCATTAGATAAATTAAATATGTTAGTACTTACAGATGAAAAATACAAAGATATAACTTTTAATCCACGTATTGACATCGTTGCAAACAAAGAAGCAAAAACTTTAACAATTAAAGATACTGGTATAGGGATGAATGAAGAAGACCTTATGAATAACCTTGGTACTATCGCAAAATCTGGTACAAAAGCATTCTTAGAAAATCTTACTGGAGATCAAAAAGAGGACTCTAACTTAATCGGTCAATTTGGTGTTGGTTTCTATGCTTGTTTTATGGTTGCAGATAAGGTAGAAGTTACAACAAGAAAAGCGGGTGAGAGCCAAGCTTTCTTATGGACTAGTACAGGTGATGGCTCTTTTGAGATAGAAAATGCAACTATGGAAGGTCACGGAACACAAATCGTTATGCATCTAAAAGATGATGAAGATGAGTTCTTAGAAGTACACCGTATTGAGACAATCATTAAAAAATACTCTAACCACATTCCTTTCCCAATTTTTATGGATAAAGAGAAACATATTCCAGCTGTTATGGATGATGAAGGAAAAGAAGAAATTGAGCCTTCTAGAACGGAGATAGAAAATGTACAAATTAACCGTGCAAATGCTCTTTGGACTATGTCTAAAAAAGATATAACGGAAGATGAGTATAAAGATTTTTATAGCTCTATCGCACACTCAAGTGAAGAGCCTTTAGCTTGGATGCATAACAAAGCGGAGGGTGCTGTTGAGTACACTACACTTTTTTACATTCCATCTAAAGCACCAATGGACTTATATAGAGTAGATTACCAAACGGGTATCAAGCTTTACATTAATCGTGTTTTCATTACTGATGATGAAAAAGAGCTTATGCCAACTTACCTGCGTTTCCTTCGTGGTGTAATTGACTCTAAAGATCTTCCATTGAATGTTTCTCGTGAGATTTTACAATCAAACGCAGTAATGGCTAAAATCAAAAAAGCATCTGTAAAAAAAGTTTTAAGTGAACTTGGAAAGATGGCGAAGAAAGATAGTGAAAAATATGACACTTTCTACACTGAGTTTGGAAATGTTCTTAAAGAGGGTCTTTATAATGACTTTGATAACCGTGAGAAAATCTTAGAACTTCTAAAATTTAACACACTAAATTCAGATACTCCAGTAATGATAGAAGATTTTGTGAAAAATGTTGATGAAGAGAAGAAAGAGATCTATTACTTAACTGGTAAAACTTCTTTAGCAATGTTGAAATCTTCTCCAGCCTTAGAGCGTTTTAAAGCAAAAGGGATAGATGTTCTTGTACTTAACGAAGAAGTAGACACTATTATCTTTCCAATGGTTACAGAGTACAAAGATTATAAACTTATTCCTGTAGCTGATGCGAAGTTTGAAGAGAGTGAAGAGGAGAAGAAAGAGGAAGAAGAAGTAGCAAAAACTTATGAAGGTCTTGCAAAAACTTTTAAAGATGTTCTTGGTGAGGCAGTAAAATCTGTTGAGACTACATCTGAGCTTGTCGACTCTCCAGTTGCTATCAAAATAGACAAAGAAGATCCAGCTTACCAAATGGCACAGATGATGAAACAGATGGGTCAAGGTGGAGATATGCCAGAGCCAGCACCTATCTTTATGATAAACCCTAAAAATGAGTTAATCAAAAAATTAAATGACTCTTCTGATACTAATCTTGTTGAAGATGCAGCACATGTACTTCTAGACCAAGCGAAACTTTTTGATGGTCAAGAGTTGGAAAATACTGCTGATTTTATCTCAAGACTTAATAGAATTATCACAAAAGCGATATAGTCTTTTAATATATGAGTGTTTTAGTAGCATTCATATAGGTATTTAAATACTTTGTGCTGTATTTTATATAAATAATGTTATTTTATATGTATGAATACAGTACAGAAGCAAGAACGCCGTGATAAGCAGAATATTGAAATTAGAAAATTAGTTGATGATGCAGTGAAAATTTGTAATACTTATTTTAATGAAGGGTATCAGTATAGTTCGCAAGAAGCTATGGAAGAGCTCGGAATAGATGATGAACTTATTGAAGAGCTTGTTGAAGATTATGTTGCACAGATTATAAAAGATATAATTCAACTTGAAGAGATGCTTTATGCATTTCAAGCTAAAGTAGATGCAAAAGAAGAACTTGATTATGTGGAGTTTCGAGAGCTTGCTCATAAAAATTTGGGTGTTGCTAGAAATTTACGTATTAAAGATGCTGTAGTTCTACTTGGAGAACTTATGAAAAAAGATGATTTAGAGTATCTCTTTGGTTGTCTTGAAACTCTTCGTGCTTGTGCAATACGACTCAAACCTGTCTATGCTTATAAAACAATCAAAATAATAGAAGTAAAGAATACTTTTTAAACTAATTATTTTTAAGTGAGTGAGAGATTATCTCTAACTTACCCTTAGGCTTTTTTAGATACACCATATTACTTTTTTTCTTAACAGGAAGTGCAAAAGTAAGGAGTATAAATATAAATGAAAATACAACACCACCTAAAATACTAAGTATTAACTTAAGTTTAAAATCATTCATCTAAGTATCTTGTTCTTCATTGGTCATATATACCCAGAACTCTTTATATGTATGGCCACGATTGAGAAAGAATAGTTGAAGAATCATTACTCGATAGAGTGTAATTAACATTTTAGCATAGGGAATAAAGAGGCTTATTTTAACAATAAGTGGTTGCTCTTTATTTCCTTTGCTGCTAATCATTTCTTGCATACCAATATTGTTTGAGAGGTAGATACCAAACATTATAGAGAAGACAAAATTTAAAATGAGTCCAAATATCATATATGCAATAAAATCTTGTTCAAACATTCCAATAATCATACTTTTTCTTTCCTATCTTTAAATATATAAGAGCATTTTAGCGAAAAATAGTTTTACTTTAAATCAAAAAGTAACAATTAGGTAAATTTACAAAAATAATAAATAAGGAGAAATGTACATTTAAACATCTTTACACTATACTAAGCCCACAAATTATGAATAAAGGTAATTTTATGGAAACTAACCTCATAGTAGAAGGGTTTAAATTTATGGGTCTTGGAATGGGAACTGTGTTCATATTTCTAGTGATTATGATCGCATCAATGAATGCAATGTCATACATTGTTCATAAATTTTTCCCTGAACCACAAGCAAGTGCAACGCCTTCGGCTCCAGCACAACAAGATAACAAAAAAGTAGTTGCAGCAATAACAGCAGCGATTAAACATCATAGAGGTTAAGGATAACAATGGCTAAGAAATTTATAGATGTAATGGATACAACGTTTAGAGACGGCTTCCAGTCAGTATATGGCGGTCGTGTTCTAATGAATGACTTTTTTCCAGCTGTTGAAGCTGCAAAAATGGCAGGAATTAATCACTTTGAATTTGGTGGTGGTGCAAGATTTCAATCTTTATACTTCTACTTAAGAGAAGATGCATTTGAAATGATGGATAAATTCCGTGAAATAGTTGGCCCTGATGCAAATCTTCAAACTCTTTCTCGTGGTGTAAACACTGTTATGCTTGACACAGGTTCAAAAGAACTTATTGACTTACATGCAAAAATGTTTAAAAAACATGGAACTACAACTATTCGTAACTTCGATGCTTTAAATGATGTTGAAAACCTTAAGTACTCAGGTGAGAGAATTGCTCATCACGGTCTTAAGCATGAAGTAGTTGTAACTATGATGGATTTACCACCAGGTTGTCACGGTGCTCACGATGTTGAGTTCTATGAAAAGACTCTTCGTGATATTTTAGATGCCGGTATCCCTTATGATAGTATCTGTTTTAAAGATGCATCTGGTACTTCAAATCCTCAAAAAGTTTTTGAAACTATTAAAATGGCACGTGCTTTAGTTCCTGAGGGTACACACCTTCGTTTACATACACATGAGACTGCAGGTGTTTCTGTTTCTGCTTATATGGCAGCACTTGAAGCTGGTATTGATGGTATTGATATGGCTGCAGCTCCTGTTTCAGGTGGAACAAGTCAACCAGATATCTTAACTATGCTTCATGCAACAAAGGGAATGAACTTTGACCTTGGTGGACTAGAGATTGGTAAGATCCTTACTTATGAGAAAGAGCTACAGTCATGTCTAAGTGATTATTTCATGCCTCCAGAAGCGACTATGGTTTCTCCAGTGATTCCATTCTCACCAATGCCAGGTGGTGCACTTACTGCAAATACTCAAATGATGCGTGATAACGACATCTTAGATAAATTCCCAGAAGTTATTGCTGCTATGCAAGAGGTAGTTGAAAAAGGTGGTTATGGTACTTCTGTAACTCCTGTTTCTCAGTTCTACTTCCAACAAGCACTTAACAATGTTATGCAAGGTCCTTGGAATGCAATCGCACCAGGATATGGAAAAATGGTGCTTGGTTATTTTGGTAAAACACCAGTTGCTCCAGATCCAGAGATCGTAAAAATTGCCTCAGAGAAGTTAGGATTAGAGCCTACAACTAAAAATGCTTTAGATATTGCTGACGCTGATGAGACTAAGTCTCTACAACATGCTATAGATGAGCTAAAAGAGAATGACATTGAAGTAACAGAAGAGAATATCTTTATTGCAGCTGCATGTCAGGAAAAAGGTATCGCTTTCCTTCTTGGAAAAGGCGAATTAAATGTACGTAAAATATCAGAAATGAAAAACGATTGTGAAGGAAGTTCAATGGGTAGTGGAAATTATACAGTAGTAGTAGATGGTCAAAAGTTTAGTGTTCAAGTTGCTGAGGGTGACGCAGATATTCAAGTTACAGCAGTAAATGGTGAAGCAGCAGCTACTTCAGCTCCAGTGACTTCAGGTACAGATATTGAAATCAAAGCACTTCTTCCGGGTAATGTTTGGAAAATTGTTGCTAATCCAGGTCAAAGTGTAAACGAAGGCGATGTGATTATGATTTTAGAGTCAATGAAAATGGAAATTGATGTTGTTGCACCTAAAGGTGGAGTTGTTAAGTCGATTAATGTTGCTACAAATGATAAAGTTGTAGAAGGCCAAACTGTAGCTGTAATAGGATAAACAAATATGAAAAATATTGTACTTAAATTTCTTGCATTAATGATGCTTTTTGCATTCACTAATGCATCTGCAAATGGACATGCTGCAACTACTGAAGCACAGACTACTCACAAAGAAGAGACTTATAAAACTAAGTCTTTTAGTGAGATGATTAGTGGTTTTGTTGCATCAACAGGTATTGTTGCTTTAATTAATCCAGGTGAAGAGTTAGACTCAAAAGGGCAACCTATGAGTACTTTTCATAAAGGTGCTGGTCGTGTAATTATGATTTTAGTGACTTTTTTCCTTTTTTGGTTAGCAATAGCTAAAGGTTTTGAGCCATTACTTCTTTTACCAATAGCATTTGGTGGATTACTTGCTAATATCCCAGTTGCTGGAATTGCTGGTGAGCATGGTTTCTTAGGTGTTATCTATAGTATGGGTCTCTCAAATGAGATGTTTCCTATCATCATCTTTATGGGTGTTGGTGCGATGACAGACTTTGGTCCACTTCTTTCAAATCCTAAAACAGCTCTGCTTGGTGGTGCTGCTCAGTTTGGTATTTTTGGAACACTTGTAGGTGCAGTTGCACTTTCTCAAGCAGGATTTGTTGACTTTACACTACAACAAGCATCAGCTATCTCTATCATTGGTGGAGCAGATGGTCCGACATCTATCTTTATCGCAACGAAACTTGCTCCTGAACTTTTAGGTGCTATCGCAGTTGCTTCTTATAGTTATATGGCTATGGTTCCTATTATTCAACCTCCAATTATGAAGGCACTTACAACGGATGCAGAGCGTAAAATAAAAATGACAACACTTCGTCATGTATCACGTTTAGAGAAACTTGTTTTCCCTGTAATGGTTTTAACTCTTGCAATCTTAGTTCTTCCAGAATCTACACCACTTATTGGTGCATTTATGTTTGGTAACTTCTTAAAAGAGTCAGGTGTTGTTGAACGTCTTAATGATACACTTCAAAATGCACTTATTAACATCACTACAATCTTCTTAGGTCTTGGTGTTGGTTCTAAACTTGCAGCAGATCAGTTCCTTGTACCTGATACTATGTTTATCATGGTTCTTGGTATTATTGCATTCTCTGTTGGTACTGCATCAGGTGTTTTAATGGCTAAAGTTATGAACCTTTTTCCTGGTCATAAAATTAATCCACTTATTGGTTCTGCTGGTGTATCAGCAGTTCCAATGGCAGCTCGTGTATCAAATAAAGTAGGTATGGAGTATGACCGTACAAATATGCTTTTAATGCATGCAATGGGTCCAAATGTTGCAGGTGTTATTGGTTCAGCAGTTGCGGCTGGTGTACTTATCTCTCTCTTCCAATAAGGTTTTACACAAAAATCTAAATAGCGGCGCATCTGCGTCGTTATCTCTTCCTTATCTATTATAGTGGTTTTCTAGAATGCTTACATTTTAACTTATTTTTTGTATTTTAATTAATTGTAGATTGATTTCTCTCATGAAAACCATGAGAGTAAAAGAAGGATTTTATGAATTTTTGAACTATTTCATTACAGAGATAATAAGTGGAATAACATTATGACTTTTTGTTTTGTCAATAAAAGCATCTGCACCAAGGAGCTCAGCTTCACGTTTATTATTTGCACCTGTCATAGATGAGTTGACAATGATAGGGATATCTTTCGCATAGATACTATTTTTTAAAGTTTTTATAACTGTAAATCCTGACATCTCAGGCATCTCTATATCTGTAATTATAGCTGGAATATTAACTGCTTTTTCTCCAAGAGATTCTATAAAGTCAACAAGTTTTTTGCCATTATCGAAAAGCTGCATATTTATGTTAGCATTTGCAAAAATTTGAATAAGATGACGTTGTGCTGTTTTAGAGTCTTCTGCAACTAATACAGTACCATTTCTAAGCTTCTCAGGAATAGGAATATCGAGTAGATTAGCTGTATCTTCGTCAACATTAACCATCGCTTGAGGGAGCACATCCGAGAGTAGTTTTTCATAATCTAAAATTAGACAGAGACTCCCATCTTCAAGGCGTGTGTCATTCATTACAACACCATCTTCCTTAAGTCTATAACTATCCGGAGCATGCATCTCATTCCAGTTCTTTTTTATAACACGAAATGCAGACATAATACGTAGACCAATAATTACACCATTAAAATCACAAATCAAGATGTTTGATTTTTGTGTATCTTCTTTTGTAAGATGATTTCCAAGCCATGCAGGAAGATTAAGAATAGGAATCTGTAATCCTCGAAGCATAATTGTACCTTCTAAAAGAGGGTGTGCCGATGGAATCTGTGTTAGAAAATGATTCTTTGATTCAACAACTTCACGAGTCTTAAATACATTTATTGCATAATAAGCAGAGTCTTTAGTATGGCTTACTCTAAATACTAAAAGCTGTAGTTCGTTGTTTTTAGCCAGGTTTGTGGCCGCATCAACATTATCAAGTACTGACATTAAATTCCCTTTGATTATATATCTTGATATAATACCAAAAATAGCATGAAATATTCTTGAATATTAGTAATGTAATGATAGAATAAAAGTA
Source organism: Sulfurimonas sp. (assembly GCA_027063505.1). Classification (GTDB taxonomy): domain Bacteria; phylum Campylobacterota; class Campylobacteria; order Campylobacterales; family Sulfurimonadaceae; genus Sulfurimonas. The sequence goes on along the minus strand of JAMORO010000086.1, from coordinate 28,248 downwards.
TATATTTAAAAAATAAGTTGGTTTGTTATGAAATTATTAATGTTTATATTTATTGTTACGAGTGTGTTAAATGCAAATATTTACTACTCGAAAGTTGAGCCCTATGAGGTGAGAAAGATTTCTTCAAATGTTGTTGGTACTGTTGTAACAGCTAAGGAAGAGATGATAGGGGAAAAGCTCTCTAAAAGTATCTATTTAGAGATTGATTCACAACTTGATCGTGATGAACTAAAGTATACACAAGAGAAGTTAGATTATCTTAGAAACACTGTAACGATCAATGAAAAAATACTTGTCAATCTTAAAAACTCTTTAGAGCGTAAACGTGAAAATTTTGACCGTGTTAAAGAGATGAAGATTAAATCAAGTGTTGAAAAAGATAGAGAGTTTTATGATCTTGTTGCGAGTGAAAATTCTTATTTAGCGACACATAAAGAGATTAATACTTTAAAAACACAGATTACTGATTTAAAGCTTCGTAAAGCACAACTTTTAAGAAGTATAAAAGATAAAAAGCTTTCGGCAGAGGGATATGCACTTTATTCAATCGATGTAAAAGTAGGTCAAGTTGTGAATAAGTCGACACCATTAGCAACAGTGGTAGACACAACAAAAGCAATTTTGACTATATACCTTAATACAGAAGATGTTTTAGATGCAAAGAGTAGTGTTGTATATATTGATGGTGTTAAAACAGCCTACAGAGTTGATAGACTCTTGGATATAGCAGATAGTAAAAATATTTCTAAATATAAAGCACAAATAATTATAGCAGCACCAAAACTTTTTTCTAAACTTGTGAAAGTTGAACTAAAGGATAAGTAGTGAAAAAGATGACAGCCTGTCCTTTGGACTGTTTTGATGCTTGTAGTATCACTTATGAAGATGAAAAGATTTATGCAACAAAAGATGGGCATACTCAAGGGTTTTTATGTCCTCATTTAAATCATTATAGTAGTTTTGAGAGAGTTCAAACACCTCGCTATAAAGGCCAAGAGATCTCAATGCAAGAGGCCTTAGAAAAACTCAAAGAGATTTTAGATGCTAACTTGAAAAGTGAAACACTTCACTATAGAGGAAGTGGAAATTTTGGACTTATGCAAGAGGTTACCGATCATTTTTTTGCTCAGATTGGTGCTACTCTTACTAATGGAACTCTATGTGATGGAGCGGGGGAGGCTGGCATCATTGAAGGACGAGGTTCTAATAAAAATATGCCTATCCAAGAGATAGCTAAGAGTGAAGTTGTCATTTTTTGGGGAAGAAACCCACATACTACATCTTCTCATCTTTTACCTCTTATAAAAGATAAGACTATTATTGTCATAGATCCTGTAAAAACAAAGATAGCTAAAAGTGCGGATCTATTTATTCAGATAAAACCACATACCGATATGTACCTTGCAATGATGCTTGCTCGTTTTTTACATATTAACGATATGTGTGATAATGATTTTTTAGAAGAGTATGGAAATGAATTTGAAGAGTATTATGAGTTGACACAAACTATTCGTATCAAGTCAATGCTTGAAAATATGAGTGTCTCTTTAGGTGAAGTTGGAAAGATAATAGAGCTTGTAAAAGATAAAAAAGTTGCTATTGTTTGTGGAGTCGGAATTCAAAAGTATAGAGATGGTGCGGATATTATGCGTGCTATTGATGCCTTTGGTGCTGCTCTTGGACTCTTTGGAAAAGAGGGGTGTGGTGTGGCTTATCTTGGAAGTTCTAAAGCAGGAGTAGAGTCTCCTTTTACTACTAAAGCAAAACGAGTCTCTAAGGTTGATACAGCGTTTGATGAGTTTAAGACAGTATTTATTCAAGGTGCAAATCCTCTCTCTCAAATGCCAGATAGTTTACGTGTTACAAATGCCATGAGACATACACAGAATGTTGTCTATTTCGGGATTTATGAGAATGAAACAAGTCAAAGAGCTGACTTAGTTATCCCTGCCAAAACATTTTTAGAAAAAGAGGATATTCGTACATCTTACTCACATAATGCTATGCTACCTATGCCAAAACAGTCTGAGAGTGAAGTGGGGATCAGTGAGTATAATTTAGCTGCTTATCTCTGCAACGCATATGAGATACCTATAAAATCTGAGTCTCAATATATAGAGCACTTTAAAAGCTTTTCAACTCTTCATGCAGATAGTTCTTTTAGAGTTAAAGAGAGAGAAGAGATACCCTATAAAGATGGTTTTGATACTGATGATGGAGAGTTTTTCTTTTTAGAAGAGATAGAAATAGATAAAGGTTCTAATAAGATAGTTCTTACAAAAAATAGAAATAAAAAGAGAAAAGTTAGTAAGGATTTTCATCTTATAAGCCCCAAAAGTCCTAAAAGTTTGAACTCGCAGTTTAAACGTGAAAGTGAAGTGTTTTTACATAGTGCTTTAGAATTTAGAGAGGGAGAAGAGATTATTCTTAGTTCTTCAGTTGGAAGTGTGACTCTTAAAGTTAAACATAATGATGATCTTCGGCATGATTGTATTCTAATATATAGTGGCACGCGAGGGGTGAATAATCTTACATCAGCACTTCATTCGTATGAAGGTAAAAGTGCTGTTTTTCAGGAAGTGAAAGTTCAAATTTCAAGAGTAGAATAATAATGAAGTTTGAAAAAGTATTTTTACTCTCTTGGATTTTCTTACTTGGAACTTTTTTATATGCTAATAATATCGAAGAGGGTAGTTTTAAACTCTCTTTAGCTGAACAAGATTATCTAAAGAAAAAAGAGAAGCTTATTATCTGTGTTGATCCTGATTGGTTACCCTTTGATGGTATCAAAAACCATAAGCATATAGGTCTCTCAAGCGACTATATGAATATCATAAGCAAAATGTTACATATTCCTATTGTTTTAAATGAAACTGACTCTTGGAAAGAGACTATTTTAAAAGCAAAAAGGAGAGAGTGTGATATTATCCCCATTCTTTCTAAAACAGAGGAGAGAGAATCTTACTTAGACTTTACCTCTACATATCTTGATGTTCCTATTGTTATTGCAACAAAGAAAGATAAAAAATTTGTTGATAGTATTTTAGAAATTAAAGATAAAAAGCTGGCAGTTGTAAAAAATTACTCTGTAGGGATATATCTTAAAGATGAGTATCCCAATCTTAAACTTATAGAAGTGGACTCTATTAGAGAGGGACTTAAAAAAGTTGAAAAAGGTGAAGTTTATGCCTATATAGATAATTTAGCTTCAATTAATTATGAATTAAAAAACAACTTTATTAATACTCTCAAAATCTCAGGAAGACTTAATCGCAGAATTACTTATCAAATAGCTACGAGAGCTGATGAAGCTATTTTAAATGCTATTATGGAGAATGCAATTTCCTCTATAGACAATAATAAAAAGCAAGATATCTATAACAGATGGATCTCTATTGTCGTAAACCCTGCTGTTGATTACTCTCTTTTATGGAAAGTACTTTTTGTGGTTGCTATTTTTGGACTACTTTTTCGTTTTAGACATAATGAGTTGAAAAAATATAATGATAAATTAAAAGAAGAAGTAGCACTATCTGTGAAATATCTTGATGATAAAAATATACAACTTCAAAAGTCAATTGATAATTTTCAAACAATTTTTGATTTAACAATGGAAACAATAGTTCTTTCAGATATAAATGGAAAAGTTGTGAATGTTAATAATTCGGGATTAGATTTACTGGGATATAGTCAGTTGTCTGAAATTCAAGGAACAGAGTTATCTAAGTATATATCAGAAGAGTATCGTGCTCAGTTTGATGAGTTGTTTACACAAGAAATTTCTTCCGAGTGGGAATTGGAACTTATTCGTAAAGATGGGAACCATGTACATGTTATTGCTAGTGGGCAGTATATCAACTATTATAGTCAAAGAGTGAGAATGTCAACGATACTTGATATTAGTAGTACGATTCAGCGAGATAAAGCGATACAAGCATCTAAATCAAAATCTGAGTTTTTAGCAAATATGTCACATGAGATTCGAACACCCTTAAATGCTATTATGGGATTTATTGAATTACTACAAGATGAAAATGACCGACAAAAGTCCAAAGAGTATCTTAAAATTATTGAAAATTCTGGAAAAAGTTTACTACAAATTATAGAAGATATTTTAGATTTTAGTAAGATTGAGAGTGGTAAACTAGAGATAGATGTTGTTGATTTTAATGCAGAAGAGGAGTTTTCTGTTATAGCTCATCTTTTTGATGCAAGGTGCTCTGAAAAAGGGATAAATCTTATTCTTAAGATAGGTACTCTACCGGTGATACTTAAAAGTGACCCGCTTAGAATAAAACAGGTTATCGCAAATTTAATAAGTAATGCAGTAAAGTTTACACCTTCAGGGAAAAATATAGTTGTATCACTTAACTATGAAAATGGCTCTCTTTATGTGAGTGTTGAAGATGAAGGAATTGGGATAGCAGAAGATAAGTTAGAAGATGTTTTTGAAGCATTCTCTCAAGAAGATAGCTCAACAACTAGAAAATATGGTGGTACAGGTTTAGGACTGAGTATTAGTAGTGCTTTAGTTAAACTCCTCGATGGTAAATTAAAGGTTGTAAGTAAACAGGGAGTAGGAAGTAGATTCTACTTTTCCATTCCTGTGGAAATTGGAATAAAGAAAGAAGATGAAGAGCAAGATAGTGAGCATAGAAGCTTTCAAGCTAAAAAGATACTAGTTGTAGAGGATAATGCTTCGATTCAAATGTTTATGAGCATAATGTTAGATACATTAGAAATAGAGTGTGAAATAGCCAAGGATGGTATTGAAGCCGTTGCATGTTTTAAAAAAAATAAATATGATTTAATTCTTATGGATGAAAATATGCCCAATAAAAATGGAATAGAAGCAACCCAAGATATCTTAAAAATAGAAAAAATAGAAAACTTAGAACATACTCCAATTATTGCTTTAACAGCAAATGCTATTAAGGGTGATAGAGAAAGATTTATGAGTGTTGGAATGGATGAATACCTTACAAAACCAATAAGTAAAAATGTTTTAGTCAAAATGTTAGGTAAATTTTTAAACAGTAATTGAGATATAATCTTAAAAAAATATTTGGATAAATCATGAATATACAAGCCTTAGATAAAAAATATGTACTACAGACTTATGGAAGAGGGAATGTAGAGTTTGTTAGTGGTAAAAATGCTACTTTAACGGATAGTGAAGGTAAGAATTACATCGACTTTACATCAGGGATAGGTGTTGTGAGTGTTGGTCATGCTAATAAGAGAGTAAATAGTGCGATTTGTGAACAGATTGGAAATATTACACATACATCAAACCTTTATAACATCGCACCACAAGCCAAAGCAGCTGAGGCAGTTGTAAAAGCAAGTGGCTATGATATGGCATGTTTCTTTGGAAATAGTGGTGCTGAAGCTAATGAGGGTGCTATAAAAATAGCTAGAAAACATGGTGAGCGTGATGGTGAGATAAAACGCTATAAGATTATCACACTACAACACTCTTTTCATGGACGTACAATTACTACTGTAAAAGCAACAGGTCAAGAAGCTATGCATAATTATTTTGGCCCATTTCCTGATGGTTTTGTATATGCTGATGATATGGACGCAATAGAGGGACTTTTAGATGACCATACTGCAGCAGTTATGATAGAACTTATTCAAGGGGAGGGTGGTGTTGAACCACAAGATAGAGCAAAAGTACAAGCCTTAGCAAAACTACTCAAGTCCAAGCATATCCCTCTCATCGTAGATGAAGTGCAGACGGGTGGCTATAGAACAGGTGAGTTTACTGCAAGTCAAGTTTACGGAATAATACCAGAAATTATTACACTTGCTAAAGGTGTTGGTGGGGGTGTTCCTGTTGGAATAGTTATGACTTCACTTAAAGAGGTTCTCTCTGTAGGTGATCACGGTTCTACTTTTGGAGGAAACTATCTGAGCTCTACTGCTGTTTGTAGTGTTGTAGAGATTTTAAATGAGCTTAAAGAGAGTGGAGAGTTAGAAGCGACTTCTACTTATTTTAATCAAGAACTAGAAAAATTTTATAGATCAAATGAAAAACTCTTTACTCAAAAAGTAGGGATTGGAATGATGTGCGGTCTTCGTGTTAAAGATGCCGATACACTCACTTCTATCATGAATAATGCAAAAGAGAGTGGTGTTATGGTTTTAAAAGCGGGAAGAAATACTCTAAGATTTTTACCACCACTTACTATTACAAAAGAGGAAATTGATGAAGGCTTTAAATCTCTCTCTACTGCTGTCGCTTCTATCTAGTACAGTAGTTTTTGCAAATGAGAATAACAATACTTTAGATAGTTATATTTCTGATCTTAAAAAAGAGCAGTTTGAGTATGACTATAAGAAAAATGAGGCGGAGAGTTCTAAGCTTCGTGACTCATGGATAGCACCCTTGCAACTTAACTACAGCTATAAAAAAAGTAAACCCTATGAAGATGAACTGACAAATCAAAATGCAGCTATTCGTATGGATCAGCCTATTTTTCAAAGTGGTGGAATTTACTATGGAATAAAGTTTGCAAATGCTTCTAAACTTTACTCTGATTACTCTATAGATGTTGCTAAACGTAAGATGATAAAAGATACGATAAGTATACTTATGCAGATAAAGCAGACTTCACTAAAAATAGAAGCTCAGAAATTACAGATAATTAATTCAGATATAAATCTAGCACAGAAAAAAGAGCAGTATTTAAATGGACAACTAGATTCTGGTTTTTTAGATAATGCAATTATTCAACGAAATATTGTAATATCTGCTCTTTATGACATCGAAACAGCACAAGAGAGGCTTATAACACAGTTTTCTACTTTAAGTGATTTAGATTATAGAATAGCAACTATTCCTCATTTAGAGTATATGAGTGGTGAAGAGTTTATAAAACACAATATTGTTTTGAAACAAAATGATGCAGTTATTGCAAAAAACGATTACTACAAGAATGTAACGATTGCAAAGTATTTACCACAAGTGAGTTTTACTGCTGGATATAACTGGAGTAAGTCTGAACAACAATTTAGTGATACTGTGAAGTTTCCACAACAAGATTTGTCTTACTATGATTATGGTGTAAGAGCTTCAATGCCTTTAGATATAAATACTTTTAGAGATATAGAGTCAGTTAAAGTAGACTATCTAAAATCAAAAGTAGTTCGTAAAGATAAGCAGAGAGAGCTTGAATCTCTGTTTGAACAGACACTACATAATATAGAAAACTATGATAAAAAAATAGCTTTGAGTAATGAAAATATAAAACTTTATACAAAGCTTTCAGAAGACACAAATGAACTTTTTAGTGCAGGGTATAAAACGCAGTACGATGTAGATACACTTAAAAACTCTCTTAAAATACAAGAGATTGATTCAAAAGTGTATGAGATAGATAAGCAGTTAGAGTTGTTAAATCTTTATGAAATGTATGTAAATGAGGGTAAATAATTGAAATTTAGTGAGTATATGACAGAGTGGTTGTATGGAAAAGATGGGTACTATGCAACTTATAAAAATATTGGTAAAGAGGGAGACTTTTATACTGCTGTAAGTACAAGTAAATTTTTTGGTGGGACTATTGCAAAGCATATCATCTCTTTAGTTGATGAAGGATTTTTAGAGTCAAATGCTACTATCTGTGAGATTGGTGCCCATCATGGGTACTTTTTAGCAGATGTATGTGAGTTTCTTTATACCCTGAGACCTGAACTTCTTAGGAGTTTTAACTTTGTTATTATTGAGAGATTTGATGACTTACAGAGACAACAGCGAGAGTATTTTGAAGAGAGTTTTGGAGACACTGTATCTATTACTCACTATAAATCACTCAGTGAACTCAAGTGTAAAAATGCTTTTTTTATAGCGAATGAAATTTTTGATGCTTTTCCTTGTGAGTTATATTATAAGGGTAAAACTGCTACTATCTCCACACATGAAGTTAATTTTGATGTAGAGAATGAGTGGGTTACAGAGAGAGCAAAACGCTATTATAAAGATAGAGGAGAGATTGCTATAGGGTATGAAGAGTTCGCACAGGAGATGGCTGATTCATGTGAGAAGTTTGAGTTTATGAGCTTTGATTATGGTGAGATGTCTGCACGGCCTGATTTCTCTCTTCGTATCTATACTAAGCATAAAGTTATTCCATTTTTTCTTCCAAAAGAGCATGAAGATTATCTTCCTCGTGAGACACTGTTTGCAAAAAGTGATATAACTTATGATGTAACTTTTGCACATGTAAAAGATGCCTATGAAGAGGTGGGAGTAGCATTTATAGAGTTAAAAGCACAGATGGTAGGACTCATAGATATGGGGATTTTAGACCTTTTAGAGATGCTCAAAGATAATGTAGAAGAAAAAATCTACAAACAGGAGCTTGAAAAAGCAAAAATGCTTATACTTCCTGACTTCTTAGGAGAGCGTTTTAAGATGATTCGTTTTCGAAAAGAGCAGTAGCTGATGATTGAGACTGAAATACTTATAGTAGGTGGTGGTCCCGCTGGTTCTATTACCGCAAAAAAACTCTCTCAAGCAGGTGTTTCAAATATTTTGATTCAAAGAAATTTTGGCTTTAGAAAACCGTGTGGTGGAGGAATCCGTCTTGATGCTTTTGAAAAATTTGGAATAGACAGATCTTTGATCCAAAAAAAAGCAGAAAAACTCTCTCTTGTATTTCAAGATAAGAGAGTAGATCTTGATATCTCTCAAAACGCTATTGGGATTGTTGATCGGGTAGCTTTTGATTCATCACTTCGAGAGGATGCAAAAAAAGAGGGGACGACACTTTATGAAGCTACTTTTATCTCTTTGAGAGAAGAGGGGGAGTATATAATCTCTACTATTCGTAAAGATGGTCTCTTAATAGAAGTAAAATCAAGCTACCTTATAGCAGCAGATGGTGTAAACTCTAAGATAAGAAAGTTAGTCAATGGAGATAGTGTTTCTTCCTTTTTAACACACTACACTGACATTACAACTCAAGAGTATGATAGTTGTGAATTTCATTTTGGTGTGAGTGTTGCTAAAGATCAGTATGCATGGGCTTTCCCTCATGCCCATGGTTCAAACATTGGGACAGTGGCTGATGATATTGACTGTTTGAGTAATTTAAAAGAGTCGCTACATATAAAAGAAGAGAGCCGTGTCTTAGGGTATAAAATCCCAGTTTACAAGAACAATATATTTTATAAAAATAGAGTCTTTTTTGTAGGAGATAGTGCTTCTCAGGTACTTCCCTTTACTTATGAAGGTATCTACTATGCGATGAGTTCTGCTGCAATATTAGCAGAGGTTATCATCAAGAAAGAGGATCCATCTAGCTATGAAAAAAGATGGAATGAGGAGCATCAAAAGAAATTTGTTACACTTGCAAAACTTCAAAAACTATTTTTATATAATGATTTTATGATTGGAATTATGATGCGGTTATATAAGAAAAAGTATATTCAAGAGCAGATGGTTAAGTACTGGCTTGGTGATAGAGATGTAGATTTTAACTACCGGTTACTATGGCGTTTTATAAAGAGACTCTTTTAAAGAGCCCCCATTACTTTCATTAACTCTTCTGGTCTATTAGAGTTTTTGATTGCATTTTCTTTCGAAATAACATTTTTCTGCATCAACTCTAAAAGTTGTTGTGTTTGAGTAGTCATTTTTGTCTCACCCTGATTTAACTGCATTTGAGAGTAAATCTGGTGTACTTTATCTTCACGAATCTGATTTTGAATCGCTGGATTTGTAATAAGAATCTCTTGAGTAGCAACTTTTCCGCCACCTACACGGGGAATAAGGGTTTGAGAGACTACTGCTACAAGTGAAGTAGCGAGTTGTGCACGAACTTGTGCTTGTTCATCCCCATCAAAAACATCAATAATACGGTTAATAGTCCCTGGTGCTGAGTTGGTATGGAGAGTTCCAAAAACTAAGTGACCAGTCTCCGCAGCAGTGAGGGCAGCACCGATAGTCTCAGCATCACGCATCTCCCCAATGAGGATAATGTCTGGATCTTGACGAAGGGCATATTTTAAGGCTGCCGCAAATGAAGCTGTATTACTTCCAACATCACGCTGTGAAAAGAGTGACTTGTTGTTCTTATGCACAAACTCAACGGGATCTTCAATAGTGATAATATGACGACGTTCTGTCATGTTTATCTCATGGAGCATTGAAGCAAGAGTTGTTGACTTACCAGATCCCGTAGGCCCCGTAACAAGGATAAGCCCTTTCTCTTTTTTGATAAGCTCTTTAAAAATAGGAGGATTTCCATACTCATCAAGTGTAGGAATCTCAATAGGAATCATACGAAAAGCACAGGCGATACCGTGAATAGTACGGTAGTAGTTCGCACGAAAACGACCAATATCTTTTAACTCAAATGAGAAGTCGAGTTCATTATGCTCTTCAAACTCTTTCTTCTGTTTATCTTCTATGAGAGAGTAGGCCATAGTCTCAACATCTTTAGCATCTAAGACCGGAAGATTTAGAGCCCGTAGCTCTTTGTCAATACGAATTTGTGGTTCACTCCCAACTACAAGGTGTAAGTCAGACGACTTAAATGCTAAAACCGATTTAAGTAGTTTTTGTATATCAAGTCTTTTTTTCTCAGGTTGTACTTGTCCTGCAATTTCTTCACTCATAGAAAGCTCCTTTTGTAAGTTTCTTCATTAAAACCAACTAAAACATCACCGTTAAACTCGACAACAGGACGTTTAATAAGAAGGTTCTCTTTACACAACCATGCAGCTTGCTCTTTTTCATCGAGGTTTAACTCTTTGAGTTTGAGGTTTCTGTAGGTTGTACTTCTTGCATTAAAAAGTGTTTTTATCTCTGTTTGATGTAACCACTTTGTGATTTTTTCACAGGGAAGGTTTTCTGTTTTAAAGTCAAAGAGTCTATACTCTAACTCATGTGCTTTAAAAAACTTCAGTGCTTTTTTTACACTATCACAGTTTTTAATGCCGTAAACTTCTATCATAAATTACTCGATTATTTTAGGAACAATAAAGAAATTATCAGCACTATTTGGTGCATGTGATAATATCTCTTGACTCACTGCTTGACTAGAAGAGACAGTGTCCTCTCGGAGTCTAGTGCTAGAGTCATTCATAGAAAATTTGGCATCTACACCATCCGTATTTAAATCACTTAAATTATCTACAAAGCTTACAATTTCTGAGAGTTGTTCTTTAATCTCTTCACGTTTATCATCACTTACTTTTAAAAAAGATAATTTTTCTAATCTTGCTAAGAGTGCATCATCTACTTGCATAAAAATTCCTATGGTTATATTTAAGTCGATTTTAGCATATTTTGAGAAAATATTAACAATAAATGCGATAATATTATGAACTTTTTATATATAAGGATAATTTTTGAGTTTAAAAACTGATATTGAGATGGTAAAAGAAGAGCTGACTTCAGAAGAGAAGTTTTTTGAAAAAGCCGTAGTAACAGAGAAGTTTGTAAAAAAATATAAAAACTTAATGATTGGTAGTGTTGTAGCTGTTGTTCTTTTTGTTGCTGGAAATATTGCATATAATGCAAATAAACAAAACACTATAGATGCTGCAAATGTAGCTTTAGCTACACTTCAAAGTAACCCTGCTGATACAGCGGCCCTATCACAACTACAGACATTAAGTCCTACGCTTGCAGATGTATGGAGTTACTCGAATGCTGTAGTAAAACAGGATATTAAGACATTGGAGAAGCTACAGAACTCTAAGGCTATTTTTGTGGGTGACTTGGCATCTTATAGTGTAGCTCAAAATATAGCTACAAGTGAAAAACTGGATGCTTATGCAAGTAAAAAAGATGCAATCTATGCAGACTTAGCTAATGTTCAAAATGCAGTACTTCTTATGAATGAAAATAAGATCGATGCAGCACATAAAAAACTAGCAATGATTAATCTTAACTCGCCACTCTCACAAGTTGCAAAAGCTTTAATGCACTACGGAGTAAAGTAAAATCTTGAAAAGTTATATTTTTTTAGCTCTTATAATTACTGTTTTTTTTAATGGATGTAGTACAAAAGAGGTATTTGAACCTAAAGAGGTTGCCGCTGATTGGGAAAAATACGAAGAATCCAAAGTAAATATTATAGATACTGCTGCAAATGTTGCACTGCTTGAAGATGGAAGAGTACTTACAAACAGTGGTATTCTCTCATTAGATATAAATGCTACAGATAGAGTGATATCACAAAGTAATGGTTGGATTATAACAGCTAATATAGATGGAAATTTAACACTTATTTCTGAAAACAACTCTTCTATAACTGAAAAATTTGAGCTTAAAAAAAGTATAGCAGGTGCTTCAGTATCTGATAATACTCTCGCTGTACTCTTCGCAGATAATGAGATAGCACTGTATAAAATCTCCTCTAAAACGATTCTTTTTAAAGAGCAAGGAAGTAAGTATGTTGTTGCTGATTCACGTATTGTTAATCCTTACTTTATGAAAGGTGTCGTCCTTTTTGCAACACTTGATGGGAAAGTTGTCTTTGTAAATACAAAACTTAATAAGCGACTACGTACTGTTATTATCTCGAGTGAAGAGAACTTTAACAATGTTATCTCTCTTAATATAGTAGAAAATAAAATTATTGCGGCGACAAGCTACACAATACTTTCTATGGCTAAAAAAGAGGTTCGTGTTAAGTATGAGATACGAAACATAGTATATGATGCACACACTATTTTTATAGCAACAAAACAGGGAGAAGTGATTTCACTCTCATCAAATCTTGATATAAATCTAAAAGTAAAGTTCCCTTTCGCTCATTTTTATGGGATGATAGCAGATGAAAAAAATCTCTATATTTTAGAAAAAGAGGGATATATGATAGTTATAAATAAAGAGACTTTTGAATATAGTGTTCATGAAGTTGATTTTGATGATGGTTTTATCTTTAATGATGGAAAAAAATTCTATATAGAAGATAAGAAGATTTTTACTGAGTAATGTCGAGAGAGCTTGAAGCCTTTTTAGAGTATATCTCTGTAACGAGAGCACTCTCAAAACAGAGTGTATTAGCCTATCAAAGTGACTTGACTTGGATAGAAGAGAGTACTGGTGTTTCACTGATAAAGCTAGACTCTTTAAAAGTTTTAAATACACTGAGCGTTTATGAAAATAAGCGAACACTCAACCGTAAACTCTCCTCTGTAAATGCATTTTTTGATTTCTGTTATAAAGAGCAGTTTAAAGCTAAAAGTGATAAGTTACAGTTCGCAAAAATCCCTAAACTTCTTCCTCGATTTCTCTCCTTTAAAGCAATTGAGGAGGGACTCTCTTGCATCGATACAACTACATGGATAGGCCAACGAGACTATGCACTCATACTTTTTTTATATGCTAGTGGCAGTCGTATAAGTGAGTGTTTAGAGTTGAGTTTGAATGATATAGAGGGTGAGTGGCTTCATATCCGTCATGCAAAAGGGGAGAAGGAGAGAGTAGTGCCTCTCGCACCCATTGCAATAAAGAGTATTTATAGTTATATAGATATGATGCCTTTTACTTCTGAGTTTATTTGGTGTAATTATAAAGGGAGTAAGTTGAGTCGGATAAGTGCTTATAAGATAACACAGAAGTATCTTGGTGTCTCACCCCATGTACTCCGTCACTCTTATGCAACCGCACTCATTAGTGGGGGTGCAGACTTGCGAGTTGTTCAGGAGCTTTTAGGACATGCATCTCTTATGACAACACAGATATATACACATATCCAAAAAGAGGATTTAAAAGAGACTGTAGAGGTGTACCACCCTATGACAAAGGAGATATTTTGAGTGAAGTAAACAATAGTGTTTTTAGTCGAGCTTTTTTAGAATCACTTTTTTTTGTGCAAAATGAGTGGCATCAACACGGTGTTTTAGTGCATACTCTACGTGTAACCTATTATGCTATAAAGGGTTCTGGATGGAAGTTTTTAGCTTCAGGATTACTTCACGATATAGGCAAACCCTTTACTGCTTTTAAAAAAGATTCTGACGATATTGAGTTTGGTGAGTGGAGTTTTACTGACCATGAAGAGCGAAGTTATCAGATTATAAAGAACTGGCCCTTTGTAAGTGAGTATACAAAACAGATAGTGCGCTATCACTATCTTATTCGAGATATTAGAAAATCAAAGAAAGAAAATATTGAACGTTATAAAGAGAAAAAAGCTATTTGGGATAGTCTAGATAGTACTATGCATAAAGATTTAGAAAAATTTCTTCTTTATGATGATCAGGGTAAAGGTAAAAAAAGAAGAGGATAGTATAATAACATTATGAAAAAACTTACACCACTTTTTATCGTCTTTCTTTTTGTTGGCCTTATTGTTGCTCTCTTTTTATCTCTTGGTAAAGTCCAACAAATGGTAGTTATCAAAGAGGGAAATTTAAAAAAGATTCCTTTAGAAATCATTCTAAATAAGTACCAAGATAGTGACTGTGGTATGGTTATAGAAGATATGACTTATACTTCACAAGTTGTAGCTCCTGATGGAAAGACTTGGTTCTTTCACGATCATGGAGGATTTATTCACTGGTTGGAAGATAAAAGTTTTAAAGATAAAGCTATAATATGGGTCTATACAAAAGATACTAAAAAGTGGATAGATGCCAAAGAAGCTTGGTACTCTTTAGATGATATAACTCCAATGGGATATGGATTTGGTGCATATGAGAATAGAGAAGATAAGTTTATTGACTTTGCGACTATGCGACTAAAAATGCTTCGTGGTGAGACTATGAATGATCCAAAAATTAGAAAAAGATTACTAGGAAAATAATGGAAACTGTTAATATTCTTACTATAATTAGTATAGCATTTTTAGGCTCATTTGGTCACTGTATCGGTATGTGTGGTGGAATTGTAATGGCATACTCAACCATAAAAATTAAACCTGAAAGTTCAAAAGTCTCAAAGAGCATTGCACACCTTCTTTACTCTTTTGGTCGTGTCTTTACCTACACTATCTTAGGGGCTCTATTTGGAGCACTTGGCGGTGTAGTTCTTTTCTCAAACATGGCAAATGGTATCTTACTTATAGTGGCTGGTTTAGCTATGATACTCGCAGGACTCTCTTTAATGGGAAAGATAAAATTTCTAACGCTTATAGAACACTCATTTTCCTCCTCTTCAATATATAAAAAAAGTTTTAAAAATGTGCTCAACTCAAAATCAAATGTAAGCTTTTTCCTCCTTGGTATGCTTAATGGACTTCTTCCTTGTGGTTTTGTTTACTTCTTTGCAATTACTGCAGCAAGTACAGCTGATCCTCTTTATGGAGCTTTTGTAATGGCTATTTTTGGATTAAGTACAATTCCTGCAATGTTTGGAGTGGGTTTTTTAGCTTCACTCGCCTCAGCAACAAGTTTTAGAAACATGATGATGAGTCTCTCCTCTGTTGCAGTTCTTCTTTATGGTGCCTTTACAATTTACAATGGGTATGATTATATTACCGATCCTACAAAAACATTAAGAGATTGTCATAAATAGGGATAACTATTAGAGATATTTAAGAGAAATTTCAATATTATAAACCTAATTATAAATATTAGGAACAATATGGAAGACTTAGCTCTTTATACTGATGCACTACACTCACCGCTGTTTATAAATGGCCCTATTGTTATTTTTATTATGGAAAATAAAGATAGTTGGTCTATTGTAGAAGTTTCAAAAAATATTAAAAAAATGTATGGGTATACTCCTTTTGAATATAGTGATGGTGAGATATCTCATATGGATAAAATTCATCCTGCAGATAGAGTGAGAGTGCTTGAAAAACTTTCATCTGCTAAAAGTTTGAATGAAGAGTCAGTAGAACATAAACCTTATAGATATGAAGATAGTACAGGTGTTTACCATTGGGTGAGTGATAGCACAACACTTCTTCGTGATAAGAGAGGTGAAATTACTCACTTTATAAGTTATATAACGGATATTACGGAGTATGTACTAAGTAATGAAAAACTTTTAGAAACCAACTCTTTATATAATAAATTATTTGAAATTTCTCCTGTTGGATTAGCTAATAATAAAATGAGTGATGGCTCATTTGTTGAGATTAATGCAAGTCTGCATAATATGTGTGGTTATACAAAGGAGGAGTTTAAAAAACTCTCTTACTGGGATATAACTCCAATCACTTATAAGGCTCAAGAAGAAAAACAACTTAAATTACTTCAAAAAAATGGAAAGTATAGTCTTTATAAAAAAGAGTATATTCATAAAGATGGGCATAAGGTTTCTGTTCTTTTAAATGGTATAAAACATACAGATAGTAATGGTGAAGAGTATATTTTATCTGTTATTCAAGATATTAGTGAACTTCAAGAGGCTTTTAATGATGTAAAATCAAATGAGTTGAAATTTGCAAGTATTTTTGAGAATGTAAATGAGGGCATTAGTATTCTCAAAAATGGAATATTTACTAAAGTTAATAGTAAACTTACAGAGATGTTTGTATGTGATAATGGATACTTTATTGGTCAATCTCTTTTAGATATCTCTCCAGAGTTTCAAGCAGATGGAGAGAGTTCCCAGGAGAAGTCTTCTAAACTTATAGAAAAAGTTTTGAGTGGAGAGCCTCAAGTGTTTGACTGGCAACATATAACACCTCAGGGTAAAATTCTTGATTTTGAGATTAGTTTTGGTTTTATTCCAAATGGAGAAAATAGTTTTATTATCTGTTTATGGAGAGATATCTCTGACCGTATAAATATGCTTAAAAAGCTACAAGAGGCGAAAGAAAAAGCGGATAATGCAAATATGTTAAAAAGCCGTTTTTTAGCAAATATGAGTCATGAAATTCGTACACCTATGAATGGGATACTCGGATTTGTTGATATTTTAGCAAAAGGTGAGACAGATAGACGCCGTCAAGAGCTCTATGGACATATAAAAAATTCAGGAAAAACATTGCTTGCTATTATAAATGATATTCTAGATATATCAAAAATAGAGAGTGGTAAATTAGAGATTGAGCAGATTGAGTTTTCTGCAGATGAACTCTTTGATAATGTAGCAAAACTTTATAGAAACCTCTGTTTAGATAAGGATGTTACATTTATTTATACGAGAGAGTTAGATTTTCCTAAAAAACTTTTAGGTGATGATGTTCGTATTAAACAGGTGCTCATAAATTTTTTAAGTAATGCTTTAAAGTTTACGCAAAAAGGTGGAGAGATCTATTATGATGTAAAGTATAATGAGTCATATTTAACTTGCAGTATTCAGGATAATGGTACTGGAATACAGAAAGAAAATTTAGAAAAAATATTTAATGATTTTGAACAAGAGGATATCTCTACAACAAGAAAGTATGGGGGTACAGGTCTTGGTCTCTCTATCAGCTCAAAACTTGTCTCTTTAATGAATGGAAAAATAGATGTTTTAAGTGAGTTTGGAGAGGGAAGTACATTTAGTTTTACAATTCCTTTAGAGTATATTGCCTACAGTTCTCAGGAAGAGGATTTTTTAGAAGAAAATGATGATAACTGTTTTGATGGACATGTATTAATAGTAGAAGATAATAAAACGAATCAACTGTTACTCAGTATCTTGCTAGAAGATTTTGGTGTGACTTTTGAGATTGCAAATGATGGACTAGAGAGTCTTGAATCAGTGAAAAAGTCAAAATATAATATAATCTTCATGGATGAAAATATGCCAAATATGAATGGTGCTGAAGCAACAAAAGAGATACGAAAGGGTCAGACCAATAATAAAGATATCCCAATAATTGCACTCACTGCAAATGCTTTAACAGGTGATCGCCAAAAGTTTTTGGATGCAGGTATGAGTGAGTATATCTCTAAACCTTATGATGATGAAGATATTAGAAGGGTCCTTCAAAAATATCTTCCTACCCATGTCTGTTAAGTCATATTTAGTATAGTAAGCTATAATAAATAAAAAATTATTAAAGGCTTCTAATGAAGAGTTCAATTATAGATAGTATAAAATCTCTGCCACCACTTTCAAAGACAATTATAGAAATTAACAGAGTTTATACAGATGAGTGTACGAGTATACAAGAGCTTGTTAAAGTCATAGAACCTGATCCTATGATTGTTGCAAACCTTCTTAAAAGTGCAAACTCTTCTCTGTATGCTTTTGGTCAAGAGATTAGAACTGTGGCTCAAGCAGTTAGCCTTTTTGGTATGGAAACAACACGCTCTATTGTTCTTGGTAACTGTGTAAGAAAATTATTAAATGTAGATATGAAACCTTATGGAATTACAGGTGATCAACTTGCAGATATCTCTGCTAAACAGGCAGAACTAATATTTAGCTGGTATAAAACAATCGATCAAAATAAAGCTGAAAAACTCTATCTTGCAGCATTTTTACAAGAGACTGGAACTATCCTTATCTCAAGTGATGTTATTCAAGATGATGAAGATGTGAGTTTTCGTTCAGAGATAGAAACAAGTAATAATATCGCACAAGTTGAAAAAACTTATGTAGATGTAACAAGTGCGGAAGTGACAGCTTCTGTTTTTGAACATTGGGGATTTGAGAAAGAGTTTGTAACTATGATTAAGTACTCAGACGACCCATTGAGTGCTCCTCTTGAGATGCAAGAGTATGCAACCGCTTTAAATATTGTAAAAACAATAGTCCCAATAAATAAACCGTTTTCTGATCAGTCTATAAATTTTGGTTTACGCAAAGCTCGTGATGCTGGATATGATTATGAAGTTTTAGAAGATATGATAGATGATATTTTAGATAGTATTGAAGAGGAATAGTATGAGTAAAACAGTTACCATTATAGATACATTTGGTTTTTTCTTTCGTAGTTTTTATGCCTTACCACAACACCTTAAAAACAGAGAGGGATTTCCCACAGGCCTACTTACAGGTTTTACAAACTTTATAGCAACACTTCAAAAAGAGCATGATAGTGATTATATCATTTTTGCTATAGACACAAAGGGAGATACTTTTAGAAATGAGATAGATCCTAACTATAAAGCAAATCGTTCAGCACCACCACCGGAACTTACCATGCAACTCCCTATAGCTATAGAGTGGATAGATAAAATGGGTTATAAAACACTCGGTATGAGTGGTTATGAAGCTGATGATATGATAGCTACTGTAACAAAACTGGCAAAAGATAAGGGTTATAATGTTCGTGTAGTTTCACATGATAAAGATCTATATCAGCTTATTGAAGATGGAAAGGTAACTATTGTTGATGCGATTAAAAGAAAATCAGTAGATGAGAAAGCATGTTATGATAAATATGGTGTAACACCTGCACAGTTCATAGACTACCAATCAATTCTAGGAGATAGTGCAGATAATGTTCCTGGTGTGAAAGGTATTGGAAAAGTTGGAGCAGAAAAACTTCTTAAAGAGTATGGTGATTTAGATAATATTTATGCACATGTAGAAGAGCTTAAAGGGGCAAATCAGAAGAAACTTATAGCCTCTAAAGAGCAAGCATATATGTCAAAAGAGTTAGTGACTCTCAAGCAAGATGTATTTGATAGTATAAATTTTGAAGAGTATAAGATGGATGTAGAAAATCCATTTGTAAATATTTACGATGAGTTAGTAAAGTATGAACAAAATGCGATACTCCGAGTTCTACATGCAAAAAATCAAGTGAGCGATTCAAAACGAGAGAGTGCTGCACAAGCTGTCGAAGTGATAGAAGAAGATTATGGTGTGAAGTTAGAGTTTAAGGCTACACTCCTTACAGACATAAGTACACTAGATGCTATTTTAGATAGATTTACACCTGAAACTATAGTCGCATTTGATACGGAAACTACAGGTTTAGAGTATGATAAAGATAAGCTTGTAGGTTTTAGTTTCTGTATAAATGAGAAGGAGGCTTATTATGTCCCTTTTGCACACTTTTATCTTGGTGTTCCTCATCAGATAAGTGAAGTAGATGCAAAAAGAGCAATACGAAAAATATTTAACTCAAAAGTAGTGGGACATAATATCAAGTTTGATCTCCATTTTGTAACTCGCTTTTTAGAAGATGATAGTTTAGAAGTCTATGCTGATAGTATGGTCCTTGCATGGCTTATCAACTCTGAGTCAGCACTAAGTCTTGATAAACTGAGTGACAAACTCTTAGGTCATACTATGGTAGCTTTTAAAGATACAGTAAAAAAAGGTGAAACATTTGCGGGAGTAGATATAGAAGATGCATGTAAATATGCAGCAGAAGATGCTTATATAACAGCTAAACTTTACAACTTATTTTTAGAAAAACTAGAACTTCAAAATGCTATACATCTGATAGATGAAGCTAAAGAGGTTGAGTTTCCTTTTATTAAAACACTATTAACGATGGAAAAAGAGGGTATTGAGATTGATGCTCAGTTTTTAGAGCAATTTTTATTAGAAGTAAAAGAGACACTCTCTTCACTTACTACTTCTATCTACTCTCTTGCTGGTAGTGAGTTTAACATAAACTCTACGAAACAGTTAGGTGTGATTTTATTTGAGACATTGGGTCTTCCGGTTGGGAAAAAAACAAAAACTGGATACTCTACAAATGAGCAGGTTTTAAGTGGTCTTCTTGATGCCCATGAAATTATTCCAAAACTTTTAGAGTATCGAGAAGTTTATAAGCTCTACTCCACATATATTGAACCACTATTAAAACTCTCAAAAGAGAGTAAAAGAAGTCGTATTCACACCTCTTTTGTGCAGACAGGAACAGCAACAGGAAGACTTAGCTCAAAAAATCCAAATCTGCAAAACATTCCAACTCGTACACCACTTGGAGCTAAAATTCGTGAGGCTTTTGTGGCAGGTAAAGGTAAAAAATTAATAGGGATAGATTATTCACAGATTGAGCTTCGTCTTCTTGCACACTACTCACAAGACAGCGTTTTGGTAAATGCTTTTAAAGATAATAAAGATATTCACCTTCAAACTGCTATAGCTCTTTTTGGAGAAGAGGATGCTGCTTCAAAACGTGGTGTTGCTAAAACTGTAAACTTTGGACTTCTTTATGGCATGGGACAGAAAAAGCTAAGTGATACGCTTGGAATTCCTACTAAAGAAGCAAAGGCAATAATAGAACGTTATTTTGAATCTTTTCCAACTGTGAAAACTTACTTTAGAAGTATAGTTGATAGATCTAAAGAGTTCGGTTACATTGAAACTCTACTCCAACGCCGTCGCTATTTTGACTATGAAAATGCTACTCCTATGTTTAGAGCTGCTTATGAGAGAGAGTCTGTAAACTCAGTATTTCAAGGAAGTGCGAGTGATCTTATAAAACTAAGTATGAATAAAATACAACATATCATAATTGAAGAACAATTAAATGCTACAATGTTATTACAAATACACGATGAACTTATCTTTGAGGTTGATGCGAATGAAGCTGAAGCTTTAGGAGATAAATTTAGAGAGATTATGGAAGGTATAATGATATTAAATGTACCTCTAAAAGCCTCTTTAAACATCGGTGATAACTGGAGCCAATTGAAATAATAATAATCCAAATGCTTCTAGATATTTTATAGGCTAAAAAATTAATAATGAAATTGTAAGTTTATATTAGGTAATTCATTATCTTTTTGTTAGTTTGTAAATAAAACTAAAGACCTCTGCAATAGCTTGATACATTTCAGGGGGGACTTCTCTTTCTAATTCAATTTGTGAGAGCATCTCGACTAAATCTTCATCTTTTTTAATCGGTACATCATTGAGCTCTGCAATCTTAATGATATTTTTTGCAGTAAATCCCTCCCCCTTAGCTGTTACTTTGGGGGCACTCCCTTTGGCTTTATCATATTTGAGTGCAACTGCTTTTGGCTTCATGCTTTTACCTCAAAACCAACAGCTATATGCTTATTCGCTTCATCGTAGTTACTTCTTTTATCTTCTAAAAAACGAATCTCTTTTGGAATAATACCTACTTCAAAGAGTTGTTTTTTTAGAAGAGGAAGGTTCTCTTTGAGTTGTGTTTTAAGCTCAAAACTCTCCGTTGTAATATTTATGTTGAGTTGGTTGTTCTCAAAAAGACCTAATCGTAGTTTTAAAAGACCATACTCTTTAAGATGTAACTCAATATCTGTAAAAAAGCGACCATCTTTTTGATTTTTAATCTCAAGTTTTCCATCTTCAAGTGCATCCCAGGAGTAGGGTAAATAGAGGGATGTGCTATTTGAGAGATGCGAGAGTAGCTGATTATAGTCTACCTGTAAGAGCAGTTTATCAACATGTTTGAGTAGATCACTCTTTGATGTGAGATTAGAACTGGCTATCTCATCTTGGGCCTTAAGCAGTATAGATTTAAGATCATTATTAAAGAGTTTATCTGCTCTAGTTTGTGTTTGTAGATTTTCGGGTCTGTTTAGTAGTGAGATTTTTTCTAAAGTTTGTTTAGTCTTTTTAGAGAAAAGTGCATCATTTGGACTCATACTTTTATCTAAGTTTGAACCTAATCGTTCTAAGAGTTTATCTGTCACTGAAGCAGTTTTTTTACTCATATCTAGAAGAGATTGTAAGTTTACTTTTATATTTGAAAGTAGATCTTTATTTGAAATATTATTGAAAGTCTCACTTGAGAGTAGACTCTTAATCTCTGTGAGAATATTTTTTACATTTTCTAGTTTTGTGGGTTCTAATTGCTTTGTTATATCTAAAAGTAGATTTTTTAGCTCATTTTGTGGTGTTTTTAAATTTTTAATATTTGACTCAAGTAGAATTCCTGAATTATTTATTTTATTTTCCAAACTATTTTTATTTATATCTTTTATATCTCTAATAAAACTGTCAACTGTATTTTTTAAATCAGATAATGATTTTTCATTTTTTAGTGTATTGCTAAAATTCTTAAACTCTTGCGTGGAACTAGCAAGCTCTTTCATACTTGGATTGTTTTTTAAGAGATTTAGAAGAAGTTTATCTGAAGAGGTGTCTGTTGTGCTCTGCTTTAAAAAACTGTCAAGAACTGTTTTGAGATCTTTTCCTTTACTCAGTTGTTCTAACTCTTTTGGAGAGACATCACTTAAAAGTTGTGTAAGTGCTTTGTTTGTATTTGGTAGTATGATATTTAAAGTTTTATTAGCAGAGATATTTATCATTAGTTAGTATACCTTTATATTGTAAAAACTTCTAAATTCATAATTATAGTTTCTAATATGTTAATAAGAGAGTAGTATACTAAACTTTTAAAATTTAGTAAAATATATAAAACTATTAGGTATGAAAATGAAAGAAAAAACAGATAAAATCCTCTCAATTTGGCATAAACATTTTAGCGATGAAGAGAAACATTACAGTGAGTTTGAACCTTCAGATATAGAGTACTTTGTAGGGTGTATGCTGTATAATCATTTTGCATTCTCTAAATCACTAGAGAACCTAAAAACAATGGATCTCTCGTATGATTTTTTATCTTCTTGTGGGGATGAGTATGATGAGATACAAGCTCTTATAAAAGAGATCCACTTCCAAACAGAAGAGGAGAGTCTCTCTTTTTTACAGAGTTTTATTCAGGAGTCTCGTGATAAATATAGTGCATCAGAGCTCTATTTACTCAACAGACTTCATAATCATATAGCGACTTTAGCAGATATCTATGCCGGTAGTTTAAATGTTGATCATGTTGACTTTCAAAACCCACTTTATCGTTAAATGTTACAGAAGTATCTGATAACTTCCCGAGAGTTTTATACGGATACTCCAGCAGTATTTCGAAAAATTCTTCATGAGCAGTTAGTGAAACATCTCCCTCAGTATGCTCTATATAGAGATAAAACTAATCCTAATTATAGCTTGCAAGCAGAACATTTTATTGAGGTTTGTGCACAGTTTGAAGGGGTAAAGGCAATTATCCATTCTGATATAGAGTTAGCTCAAAAACTTGCTGCTTATGGTGTGCATTTGACATCTAGCCAGTTTGGTAAGATTGCAGAGGCTAAAGCTCTTGGCCTGAAAGTTATAGTGAGTACACATACAAAAAAAGAGGTACTAAAGGCGGACTCTTTAGGTGCTGACTATGTTACCTATAGCCCAATTTTTAGTACACCAAACAAGGGTGAACCAAAAGGTATAAAAGATTTAAAAGAACTTTTAATATTGACTAATATAAAAGTATTTGCACTGGGTGGTATTATTGATAGCCAACAGGTTAAGATGGTAGAAGAGAGTGGTGCTTATGGGTTTTCTTCTATCCGTTATTTTTATTAAAGTTTTGAGTTAAAAGATACTTTTTCCAGCGAGATAGCCACTCGCGAAACTCCACTGCAGATTGTATCCACCGCAAGGTCCATCAAGATTCATAATCTCTCCACAAAAGAAGAGTCCTTTGACTAATTTACTCTGCATTGTTTTGGGATCTATCTCTTTGAGGCTGATACCTCCACGAGTTATCATCGCTAAACGAAATCCATCATGACCATTTATAGTTAGCGGTGTCCAAGCGAGTAAGCTGATGAGTTTTGCTCTTGCTTTTCCTGCTTGTTTGGAGAGAGTACTCTCTGTATCAATACCTGCGAGTTTACAGAGTTCTAAGGAGAGTGCATCTGGAAGTAGGGTCTTCACTAAGTCAAGAGTCGTAGCATTTGGATTTTTTAGGGCACTCTTTTTTAGATGCTTTGTAATCTGCTCTTCATTCATACCTTTTGTGAGGTTAAGGAGGAGTGGTACGGCACCATATTTTTTTAAAAGTGGTGTTACTTCTCTTGCAAAATCAAGTACAACAGGTCCCCTGATACCCGACTTTGTAAAGATTAAATCACCCTTAGCACGAAGTTTTTTATATTTTTTAATATCAACTCTAAGTTCAACTTTTGCAATGGTGTCAGCACGACATGAAGCAACCCACTTCTCCTCTGTTTTGAGAGGCATCATAGCGGGACTAAGTTCTGTAACTTTATGACCTAACTCTTCTGCCATAAGGTAGCCATCACCCTCTGCACCAAGGAGTGGATAACCGAGGCCTCCTGTTGCAACAACAACATTAGGAGCAGAGTAGGATGACTTAGCTGTTTTTACACCCTCTATATGTGAGCCAACAAGAAGGAGGCGTTCAACTTTTTGGTTACATTTAACTTCTATATGAAGTTTTTGCATCTCTTTATCTAGTGCAGAGATTATAGTAGCGGAGGAGTGGCTCGTAGGAAAAATACGAAAACCATCAGGGGCATGTGTTGTAACACCAATCTCATCCATAAACTTTACGAGTTCTTTGTTATCAAAGGCAGAGAGTGCATCCTGCATAAAACGACCATCTCTTCCAAAACGGGACATAAACTCTTCATTACTGAGTGTATTTGTGAGGTTACAACGGCCACCACCAGTTGCTTTAAGCTTTGCAGAGATGTTGGAAAGTTTTTCTAAAAGAATTACTTTTTTACCATTTCGAGCCGCTGTGATAGCTGCGATAATTCCAGCAGCACCACTTCCAATGACAATGAGATCATATTTTTCTTCATTCATAAGGGTATTTTAGTATAATTGTATTAATGAAAACATATTATGGTGATAGAGAGAAATGTTACGAGTGTTATAGGCCTAAAAGTTCTTGTATGTGTGAATATTTTGAGCATATTGAAACGAAGACAAAGTTTGTGGTTCTTATGCATCCAAAAGAGTTTAAAAAGGTAAAGAACAATACGGGACATTTTACACATAAAAGTTTGAAAAATTCTGAACTTTTTATAGGTATTGATTTCTCTAATCATAGACGTATTAATGAAATTATTGAGACACATAATAGTTACATCCTTTTTCCTTCCCTCGATGCAGTAAACCTAACAGAGACAAAACCACCTCAAGAGAGTAAACCTTTAGCTATTTTTCTTATAGACTCAACATGGGCTTGTACAAAAAAAATGTTTACACTCAGTAGTAATCTTAATAGACTCAAACATATGAGTTTTACAACAACAAAAACTTCACAGTATGAGATAAAAGTACAACCTGATAAAGCATATCTCTCGACTATAGAATCTACCTTAGTTGTTTTAGAACTACTCAAAGAACATCAGATAGAAAATATAGCACAGAATCAATTAGAGGGGTTTTTACGACCTTTTGAGAAGATGATAGCTTATCAAAAAGAGCTTATCAACAACCCTAAAAGTCATGCAGTTCGCTTTAAGAGACATACCAATCCAAAGATAATATGCTAAAATACGAGCTATGAAACAGATACCTTTTTTAACTACTATTTTTGTGCTGTTTTTTACAGCATGTATGAACGATGAAACTCCTAAACCACAACCAATAACAAAAGCTCCAGAGTGTCTTATTTTAGACTCTAAAGCTCCTTTATGGGCTTGTGATGCGATAGATAAAAGCCTTTTTACTCCAGTGCTTGGAGAGGGTACTTCTCTTGAAGAAGATACGATGTTAAAAAGATTTGAGAAAGTATATACACTTCATGTTAAGTCAAAACTTGCCCAAACAAAACTTTCTAAACAAGATAAACAAGAGATTTTAGATGATAGTAAGTTACATCTAGATGAGTACTACTCTTCATGGAGTGATACAAACGGCACCAAACATGGAATGTATACTATATCTCAAGAAGATTTTGATAAAAGAGTATCAGATAGCATAGAGAGACATAAGTACACAAGAGTCTATCAAAACTGTTTTAAAACAGGAAAAACAAGAGTCCAAAAGAGTTGTACTAAAAAAATAAAAGCATTTTTAAAAGAGACACCTCTTGCACAAAAAAGAAATATTATCATTGAAGTACACACTGATAAAGAGGGGAGTGCAAAGAATAACTTAGCTATCTCTAAAAAAAGAGCTAAAAATGTAGTCTCATCACTCTACTATAAAGAGTATTTACACTCACAAGTTTTCTATGCAGGATTTGGTGAGAGTAAGCCCCTGTATGATAGTAAAACAAAAGAGGCAAACTATATTAACCGTCGATTAGTTGTAACACTTAAAGATAAAACTGCAAAGATTGATACCAAAAAATATATAAGATATAAAAAAGCAGCAAGAGTAACTGCTTTAGCAAAGCGACAAAAGAATGCTTTTAGACAAGTAAAGTCAAATGTCAAGAGAGTTCATAAAGTAGCCCCTAAACCAAGAACTAAAGTGAAGTTTACAAAATTTACAGGAGAGGCTGATATTGGCTGGGTTTACTTTGGAAAACCATCTTTAAAAAAGAAGTTTGAAGTAACTTGTGTTGATGATAAACCTCAAAAGGTAAAGAGAAAGAGTACAAGTAGATCAAAAAGTTCTGAGTTTATGGAAGGCATTCATTCCAAACGTATCTCAGGTGATTTAGGTCAAAGTTTTGTAGATATTTATCCTGTATATCTTTATGAAAATGGCTATTTACCTAAAAGTAATCCTGTTGTAACTGTTTATGATGAGCGTACTACTACAAAACGCTATCAGACAACAGTGAATGCCTATAGAGGCAAGAAAGGTATTTTATATCGTATCTTTATTAACGGACATAAAAAAATGAACTGTATGGATCTTGTTATCTCATATAAAACTAAAGAGGTAAGTTTTGGAATGGCCTATGTAAATGAAGGAAAAAGAGTTAAAGAGGTAGCGTTTATCTTAGAGTAAACGCTATAGAAAAGAGTTATTTGTTAAACATAAGTGAACCTAGTCTGACCATATTTGATCCACATTCGATTGCAAGTTCAAAATCTCCACTCATCCCCATTGAACAGATAGTAGCATTAGGAAGGTTTTTATAAATCTCATAAGTAGTTTCAAAACTCTTTTTAATAATCGCTTTATCCTCTGAATGTGCTCCGATACTCATCACACCTTTTAAGTTGATGTTAGGACAACTCTCTAGTATCTCTTTATAAGAGGAAGTTGCTTCTTGGGGCATAAAACCATGTTTTGACTCCTCGTGTGCAGAGTTTATCTGTAAAAGACAATCCAAAGTCATATCTTTTGCAAGCAGCTTTTTTTGAAGCTCTTGTGCTAACTCTAAAGAATCAAGTGCTTGGAAAAGAGTAGGGTTGATGTCAAGTAAATTATTTATCTTATTTTTTTGAAGGTTACCAATGAAGTGCCACTCTAGAGGTAACTCTTCAAGCTTATTAGCCTTGCTTTTTAAATCTTGAACTTTGTTTTCACCATATGCCCGTTGCCCAATTTTATATAGCTTCTCTATTTCTCTGCTTGTAGAGTATTTACTCACAGCCACAATTTTTACTATGTGATGACCGCTAACACTCAATCGTGCTGTCTCAACTCTTCTAATTACATCGTCTATATATATTTTATACTCTATTTCAGTCATTTTTTCTCCTTTTTTATCCAACTAATCT
>JAMORO010000085.1 GCA_027063505.1 Sulfurimonas sp. | reverse complement strand
TAAAGCATACCTATTAAGTTATGCGCATTATGAATAGAGTATATTATAAAGGCTAAGTATGAGTTACTTATCAAACGACATTACAGATAGAAATCTGTTAGAAGCAATTTACCAAGAGATGCAAACATTAAAAGAAGCATTTATGAGCGTACCAGATTACCTTGAAATTTCAGAGGTAGCAAAGTTTAATGATTTAAGTCCCAAGACCCTATACAAGAGAGTTGTTAGTAGTGGAGATTTTGAAGAGGATGTTCAGTATAAAAGAGTTGATGGAAATATCAAAGTTTCAAAAACAATATTACACCTATTAACAAGAAAAAGAAGAAAAACTTCTAAAGTGTCTAAATAATGAATGCAGTTCAATTGAAGCTACAACAGTTAGCAGACCCAAGATTTAACAATGTTACTTTTTCTAAATCAGCTTCTATATATGAAAAGGGTGGCATTTGGCAAATTGATGGAAGAGTGTATCACGGCACTACATTTGAAAAAGTTAGAAAATCTACTCGCAAGAAAGCAACAGTAGCAAATAAAAAATGGATAGAGAAAAACTTTGAAACTATTCTTTGGGATTTATGTGATTACAAAAAAGAGATTGATGAAAAACTCAACGAAGGCAAGATACAAAAGAAGACACTTTTCTCTGTGTTTGCCCAAGGTGTTTTAGATAGAAAGTTTGTGACGGTTGATGATGAAGAGTATGGAGTAAGCAAACATACTATGCATGACTACAATAAAAAGTTTAATAAATATATTTTACCTTTCTTAGAATCTTACTTCATTGAAGATATTGATATTGATTTGGTACAAGAATGGCAACAGTGGGTTCTCAGCAAAAAGTATCAAACTGGTAAAGAGATGAACCATAGATACAGCGATAAAAAAACACTTAGTATCAAGATGCTCAAAAATATTAGGATAGTGTTAAATATGATACTCAAAGAAGCGGTCATTAAAAGGTTGATAACTATTAACCCACTTACAGTAATTAAAGTCCCTGCTAAAAGTAAAAAAGGGAGAAAACCAGTAAGCTATTTAACACTTGAAGATATTAAAACTATTATGGACGGACTTGATAATTTTACTGCTGATGTTACAAGAGCTATGGATAGCAGAATAAGAAAACAGTTCAAAAATATATTTTTATTTATGATTGGAAGCGGTTTGCGTTCTGGGGAAGTAATTGGTTTGCAGTGGAATGACATAGATTTTGAGAATGAAACAGTATCTGTAAATCGTAGGATTAGAGATGGAGATATAGATAAACCAAAAACAGCTTCTTCTATTAGAACCATTCCTATATTAAAGGAAGCAATGGATGCTCTCATAGAACAAAAAGAAATCTCTGGAAGTGATACTTGGGTTTTTACCAACCGATACTATACTGAATATTCAAGTGCTGGACAAATAGATTGGATGTATAAAAAGGTCTTGAAGTATGTTGGATTGCCAGAGGGAAGGCTCTATAACTTGAGACACACGTTTGCTACTAACTTGATTCATAGTGAAATAGAAACTATAACGACTGTTAGTGGATTACTTGGTCATAATGATAGCACAGTAACACAAAATACATATATTTCTAATGTGGTTAAAAGTAATAATATTAAGGGGAGAAGTATTTTTGGATAGTGCTTGAAAGCACCTATTTATGGTGGTTCTGGTGAGATTCGAACTCACGGTACGGTTAAGTACACATCCTTTCCAAGGATGCACCATCGGCCACTCGGACACAGAACCATTTGATTTGTTTTTCTTATATCATAGCAATACAAAATCTACGCTTTATCTACGCACTTGACTTTTTCAAGCAACTTTATTCTCTGAAAGTCCCTATTATAGGGGTTCTCTTTGATACTTCATGAGTTATTCGAACTCTCGGTACGGTTAAGTACACATCCTTTCCAAGGATGCACCATCGGCCACTCGGACACAGAACCATAAGAAAGAGTGACATTCTAGCGAGTCTTTTATTTAACCTCGCTAAAATACATCTTTTTTGTATCAAAAATGATATAACCACTATAGGGTAGAGTGATAGAAAAAGCCTCCTGAAGCGAAATTTTTTTTACTATACTCATAAGTGAACGAATCACCCCTGCATGTGTTACAACCAAAACAGTCTCCACTCTTTTCTCTGCTAAGTACTCTAAAAAAAATGCCTCGACTCTTTGAATATAGAGCGAATACTCTTCCCCATCAAGAGCCTTAACCCACTGCAAAAAATCCTTATACTCTATCCTATCTTCTGCAACTATGGTATCAAAACTCTTTCCCTCATGCCTACCCCATGACTTCTCTCTTAACTCTTTGGTGTAGATAGCTTGAGATACTTGCTTAAAAGGTTTTAAAGTCTCTCTTGCACGTTTCAAATCTGAACAGTAGACTAAATCAAAGGAGCTATTTTGAAAAAGTGTTGCTAGAGTTTGTGCATCCTTCTCTCCTTTACTAGAGAGACCTATATCTAAGTGTCCGTTATAGCACTGCAGATACTCTGGCACTACTTCACCATGGCGAATGAGCGTTATCTTCACACAAGACCTACTAAAATGGCATTTAAGAGGAGGAGTTCTGTCAGTTCTATACTAAACCCATAGATATCACCTGTAAAACCACCATAGCGTTTTATAAAAAAGCTCTTTATAACAAACACTATTCCAAACGTTAGGAGTAACAAAGAAAATGAGTCAAAGAAAAAGGTGAGTAGCAGGGTATAGCTAAAAGCCATCCAGACTTGCCAAGACTTCAACTCCTCTTTTGCTAAGCTGCCCATACCACTAGGGCTCACATAAGGAAAAAAGTAGATAGCGAAAACTGTTGCTAAACGAGGTAACATAAGAACGATAGGTAAGAGATAAAACATATTAAAAGCCGCTAGAGAGGAGGCTTTTAAGATTAAAAACACTCCTCCAAAAATCATTCCCATCCCACCATTATGAGGATCTTTCATCACATCTAAAGCTCTCTCTTTTGGAACGTAGAGTCCATCTATGGTATCGCTCAGTCCATCAAGATGCAGCGCACCAGTAAGAAGCACCCATAAAGCGAAGATAATGACACCCAAGTGAAAAGGGGGAACAAAAGGGGCTAATAACAGATATGTTCCATAAAGGAGTGAGCCTAGTAAAAATCCAACCAGAGGGTAGGCCATAACACTATAACCATTGATTCCCTTGCTAAATTCATGAACTCTAAAAAAGGGGAGTGTTGTAAGCATTGAGAGAGCAAGGGCAAAACCCTTTACTACTTCTCTCATTTTATCCTCGTACTTATACCAGCTATAGTGTGGTAGACTTCATCACACTCACTTGCAACAAGCTGTGAGAGCTTACCATTTATATCTATAAACTCACGGGCTAACTTATTTTCAGGAATAACCCCAGCCCCAACATCATTTAAAACAAATACTATTGTGTTTGGAAGTGTTAGTAGTTCTCTAAGCTCTTTTTGCATCGCTTCAAAACTCCGTTTATGATACATCATGTTGTTTATCCACATACTCAGACACTCCACTAGTACTAGTTCATCTCTATCTTTAATCGCCCCATATAAATCAAGAGACTCCTCTAGAGTTATAAAACTCTCTTCTCTCTGTATTTTATGTGCTGTGATGCGCTCTTGCATCCCCGCATCGATAAATTCAGTAGTTGCTAAATAGAGTGGTTTTTTCTTTGATAAAGAGAGTGTGTACTTTTCGGCATTAAGGGACTTCCCACTCTTAATACCACCTATAAATAATGCTTTCATTTTAAAATTATAGCAATACTCTATTTATTTTAGCTATTATTACGAGATAAAATTAAAAAAGGTTCTAAATGTTAAGTATATCCTCCTTTTTACAGCTTTTGAAAGAGTCTTTTCGTGACTTAATGCCAATTATATTAGTGATTATGTTTTTTCAACTTGCTATCATTCAGAGTGTTCCTGAGAACTGGTTAAGCACTACTATTGGACTAGCTATTGTTGGTGTTGGTCTTGCTATCTTTTTACTTGGTCTTGAAGTTGGTATTTTCCCTGTTGGAGAGGGTCTTGCAAGTGATTTTGCACGCAAAGGTTCTACAAAGTGGATAGTTATTTTTGCCTTTATGATTGGCTTTGGTACGACTGTTGCGGAGCCTGCTCTCATCGTAATCGCTCAAAAAGCAGCAAGCATAAGTGCAGGACGCATTGATGCTACAACCCTAAGAATGGTGGTAGCATTTAGTGTTGGTTTTGCCATCGTTCTTGGAGTATGGAGAATTATCAAAGGACACCCTATTCACTACTATATAATTAGTGGATATATCATGGTTGTGAGTGCTACTGTGTTTGCACCCAAAGAGATAGTTGGTCTTGCTTATGACCTTGGAGGTGTTACTACTTCTACCGTTACAGTACCACTAGTTGCCGCACTAGGGATAGGCCTTGCATCTACTATCAAAGGAAGAAATCCTGTACTTGATGGCTTTGGACTTATCGCCTTTGCTTCACTTACTCCGATGATTTTTGTACAGTTTTACGGTATTTTTGTTTATGAGTTTATGGATATTACACCTCTTAAAGAGGTTATCGCTCCTGTTGCAGCAGGCTTAGCACCAGCGAAACAAGCAGTAGCAGCAACAGCGGCACAGTTTGACTTTAAAATCATAGATATTTTAAAAGGACTTGGGGGTGTAGTCGTTGATGTTGTCCCTATCTTGGCTGTTATTCTTTTCTTTCAATATATCATCCTTAAAAAACCAATTGACAATCTTAAAAATGTAATCATCGGTTTCGGTCTTGTTATCCTCGGCCTTGATGCTTTTATTGTTGGTTTAGAGATGGGACTCTTCTCTGTTGGTGAGACAATGGCCTTTGAGCTTACACGTTATGATAATAACTTTATCATCTACTCTTTTGGCTTTCTAATAGGTTTCTCCACAACAATGGCAGAACCTTCACTCACTGCCATTGCAAGAAAAGCAAAAGAGATCAGTGATGGAAAGATAAACGATTTTGTTCTTCGTCTTTTTGTAGCCCTAGGAGTTGCCATTGGTATCTCACTTGGAGCTTACCGTATCGTTGTTGGAGGAGAAATAGTTTACTACATTATGGCAGGATATCTCTTTGTTATCGCACTTACTTTTATGGCTCCCAAGTACATTATTCCTATCGCTTATGATAGTGGGGGAGTAACTACTTCGACAGTTACTGTTCCTTTGGTTGCAGCTCTAGGACTCGGACTCGCTACAAATATTGATGGTCGAGATCCACTGATAGATGGGTTTGGACTTATTGCGTTTGCCTCACTCTTTCCTATGCTTACAGTTATGCTCTACGGAATCATTACTGAGAAGATGGGTGTACAAGGAGTTCATGAAAAAGAGTTAATCCATCAGGATGAACTTCGCCATGCTATAGAAGATGTTCACAATATGGACCTCTCTACAATCAACATTCAAGGAACAGATAAACGCCACTCTTACGAGATGCCTTTCTCTGCCGTTCATGTCATAGTCCCAAAAGCTAAAGAGGAAAAAGCTCTTATAGCGGCTCGTAATGCTGGTGCTCGTGGTGTTACTATAACCAAAGCACATGGAATGGGATTAGAGAAAATGGAAAACCTCTTTAACAGACTTCATGAAGGGGATCAAGACTCAAATCTTATGTTTATTACACAGACTAAAAATGTTGATAATATTATAAAAACTATTGTTGATGAACTCGATATTACAGGTGAAGGAGCAGGAATAGCCTACTCACACCCAATCACACACCTTAAAGGTTTAACACTTAAACTAGACGATTTATAAAAAGGGTTTATTATGAAGTATGATTTTTCAAAAGTACTCAACACAGATGGTGTAGCACTTCAAGATTTTATCGATAGCTATACATCTTGTGTTATAGTCGCTGATGAAGATGATAGAATTCAAAAAAGGTTAGAGTATTACAAAAAGATTTTTAAACTCTTTGAAGAGGAGTTCGAATCTTCTGACCTAACAAAAATATTTAGAGAGTTAGCTCTTTTTAAAATATCTAATGATATTCCCTATATTATAATTTCAAATGAGATTTACTCACTAAAAAATCTCCTTATTAGTAATATTCAAGGAGAAGATATAAACCTTGATATTATCAATATTTTAACACTCTTTAGAGAGATAAATAATCAAGTAGCCCAGATATACCTTATAAAATATACAGATAGACTAACCTCCATCAATGCAGTAAGAAGAAACTCCCTCTCAGATCTAGTTGAAAAAAATATTATGCGCCATTATGAAGCACATCTTGTCTGGCTTTCTGATCTTGCAAACCATATAAAAGATAAAAACAGAACAAACTTTCCCCAACTAGATGAGAAGATATGTACCTTTGGAAAATGGCTCAATGGTGAAGCGAAACAGCTTATCCAAAACAACTCGAAATACAATGCACTTAAAAAAGCACATATTAATTTACATCTCTTTGCTAAAAAGATTTTTAATATACTCGATAAAGAGGAGTATCATATCCTTATCACTTATCTTGAAAAATGTGAACTCATTTCACTTAGTATAGGGACAGAACTTGCTCTTTTAGATAACATTCTTATAAACAAAAAGTTTGCCAAAGACTCTCTTACTGGAGCACTGAACCGTCAAGCACTCAGAAGTGTTTTTGAGAGTCAATACGAACTCTCTCATGCAACAAGCAACCCTTTTATTCTAGCCATGTGTGATCTTGACTTCTTTAAAAATATCAATGATAGTTATGGTCATATAGCAGGAGATAAACTTCTTACACTATTTGTGAAAACAGTAAAACGACATATCAGAAACTCTGATGTTATCATTCGCTATGGTGGAGAAGAGTTTGTTATTATATTACCAAGTATCCATAAAGAGAAAGGGTATGAAGTTATCAATAAAATTCGTCAAAGTTTTGAAGAGACAGTACTCACTTTTGATGGACAAGATATTCAAGCAACAGTGAGTTTTGGAATGATGGAGATAGAACCGGAGTACTCATTTAAGAAGAGCTTTATCGATGACTATATCATGATCGTAGATAAAAAACTCTATACAGCCAAAGAGATGGGTAGAAATAGAGTCGAAGTTCTTTAAAAGATCAAGTCATCGTAATCGAACTGTTTTATATCAACATAAAACTTCTTCTCTTTGAGAATAATTCGATTATCTTTTCCCACTCGTTTTTGAAATTTTTTAACAATTTTTTCTTGCTTTTTTTGAGAAATATCTAGCTTTTTCATATACTTTTTGAGTGATATTACTTTGCTCTTTTTGATCTCTATAGCAGGAACTTCTTCTATCTCAGCTTCTAAATGTTCCACTTCAGGTTGTGTTAGCATTAACTGTGTTGAGAGTGTTGTTAAAATATTTTTGAGCTGTTCATCTTTTTCTCTATAAACCTGCTCTATCTTTTTACGCTCTTCTATAAGCATCAACTCTTTTTGATCTCGAAGAGAACGAGTCTCATTCTCTAACATCTCAACTCTCGATTGAAGTTTACTGTTTTGCTCTTGTAAAAGTTTATAGTATCTCTCATCATTTGAAGTAGACTTTTGAGGGGTCGCTCGTTTAACAGTTTTAGCTGTTGCTAAAGGGTCAATAACTACCATTTTTATACCATCAACAAGCACTACCTCAAGTGAACCACGGCGAATACGGTTATGAATAGCCTCCTTAGAGACTCCAAAAAAAGCTGCCGCCTCACTCACACTAACTGTTTTCATAATGTATCCCTTATCTCATGTTTTCAAAGACTAAAGGAGCATCCCAGTCCTCTTCACGAACCATCTTCATTACTTTTTGAAGATCATCAAGTTTTGCACCTTTTACACGGATACTATCACCCTCTATCTGTGCATTAACTTTTAACTTCATCTTTTTAATCTCTGCTGTAATTTTTTTTGCTTCTTTAGACTCAATGTAGTCAACAACTTTAAAAGTCACTTTTCTATTGCCACCACTTGAGTCTTCAACGCGAAGTTCATCAAGTACTTTTGAAGAGAGACCTTGCTTTAAAAACTTACTAATTACGATATCTTTAAGAGCATCTAGTTTATTATCAGAAGAAGCGATCAGAACTAATGTTTTTGCTTTTTCGTTATATGTCACTTCAAAAGTTGTTCCCTTAAAGTCATAACGGTTAGAGACTTCTCTATCTACCATGTTGATAGCATTTTTAAAATCTTGCATATCTATTTTTGCACTAATATCAAATGAGTGTTCTTTTGCCATACTATTTAATCCTCTTTTTCTTTTTTTGTTATTATAACATACTACTCACGTTAGTCTAACCAACACTTAGAAAAGAGGGCTGCTGGCATTGGCTTATCAAAATAAAACCCTTGAATAGTATCACAATCCATCTCTTTGAGTATCTCTACTTGACACTTCTCTTCTACACCCTCAGCTAAAACACTTAAACCAAGAGAGTGTCCCATCGCAATAACCGCTTTTACTATTGCCTTATCATTCTCATTTTTTCCTATGTCTTTGATAAAGCTTCGGTCAATTTTCAACTCATTTATCTCCATCATTTTGAGGTTTCCAAAGGATGAGTACCCCGTCCCAAAATCATCAATAGCCATCTTATAGCCTATCAGCTTCAAAGATTTCATAATTTTATTCGCATGAGAGTTATCTACCATAAGGATCTCCTCTGTCAGTTCAAGCATTATATACTTACAGAGATGTCCATACTTCTTTTGAAATTTTTGCATAATTGAAAAAAATCGTTGATGATGAAAGAGTGCATTTGAGATATTTACAGAGATAGTGAAGTTTAATTTTCCTTGAGTATCATACTCTTTTAAAAGGTTGTATGCCTTATCTATCATAATAAGGTCGAGTTTATACAGAAGGCCTGTATCTTGGGCTAAAGGGAGAAAAATATTTGGTGTTAAAACTCCTTTTTCAGGATGATTCCAACGAACAAGTGCTTCTGCTCCAACAAGTCTACTTGTTGCTACATCAACTTGTGGTTGCAGATAAAGTTCCAACTCCCCTCTCTCTATACCCTCATAAAAATCATTCTCTAACTCTAAAATTTTTGAGCTACTACCACTATCTTGAGCAAAGAAACTAAAACGATTCTTCCCATCTTTTTTAGACTGATACATCGCTATATCTGCAGACTTCTGTAGTGTCTCCATACTTGTTCCATGCTCTGGAAAAAGAGAGATCCCTATACTAAGAGAGATATGAAAAGAGAGTTCATCAACTTCAATACTACTTCTAAGGGCTTTTTGTATTCTTTTAGTCAGAATCTTTATCTCACTCTCAGATTTAAAGTCATTGATGATAACAGTAAACTCATCACCCCCTAGACGGAAAAAGTAATCACTATCACGTAAAACATCGCTAATGAGTTTACCCGTTTGTACAAGAACTATATCTCCTGCTTTATGTCCTAAAGAGTCATTAATACGTTTAAAATTATCTATATCAAAAAGAAGTACTGCTAACCTACTCTGATCTCTTTGTGCCTTTTTTAGTAAGTATTCTGAGTGAATATTAAAATAGTGTCTATTATAGAGACCGGTAAGGCTATCATAGTTCACAAGTTTCTCAATCTTCTTAACAGCTATAGTCTTTTCCGTAATATCTATAAATGTCCCTGCAATAACCTTTCTTCCATCAAGTTCAACTTGGATGCCATCTACGTGTACATATTTAACATTTCCATCCGTATCAACTACCTTTACACAGAAATCTCTCTCACACTCTTCTCCTAGAATCTTTTTCTGCAAGTTCTCTGCAACAAAAGCTCTATCATCCTCATGAACAAAGGTAAGGGGGTTCATATTTAGAAGTTCTGAGTTTGTATACCCTGAAAGCTGTTCTAATCTTCTATTTACATAGACAAACTTCCCATCTTCAATAATATATGCACCAACTATAGAGTTTTCAACCATAAGACGATACTTTTCACTCTCTTGTATTTTATTCATAACCTCACCTAAAATGTTGGACTCCCATCAAAAGATCCAAAACCGCCACCAAAAGAGGCAAAATTAGGATCCATGAAACCATATTGAGCTGACTTCATTCGAAGCTTCTCTATATCTGCTTTACTAGAAATATTTTGGGGACAGACAAGAGTACAAGCATTACACAGAGTACAGTCCCAAATACCATTGTTTTGAATATCTGTTACTTTTTCTTCTGTAGCATCTTCACGTTTATCACTCACATACTTCCAAACACGGGTGAGTGCAAATGGCCCTAAAAACTCTTCATTTACAGCATAAACAGGACATGAACTATAACAAGACCCACAGAGTATACAGTCACTCTGCACTTCATTTATCTTCTCATCTTCATGGTCAAGGAGTACACTCTCACTCTTAGCAGATAACCAAGCCTTTGCTTTTGCATTAAAGGCATATGATTTATCCATATCAACAACAAGGTCTCGTATCACTGTAGCATTTCGTAGAGGCTCAATCTTATCTCCATCTGAGACTTTATAGGCACAGGCTAATACCTCTACCTCATTTACACGCATAGAACATGAACCACAAACACTACTACGACATCCACTACTATATGTCAAAGTATTATCAAGATCTGTTTTAATAAATGCTAGAATTTCTAAAAGTGTTGCATCTTCTAAAGATGTATCGTAACTAACAAACTCTTCACCACGTTTTATACTAACTTGCATCCTCAGCTCCTACTATATAATGAGCACCACAACTCACCTCTCTTGCTAATGCACTAGAGACAACAGTTTCTGCAACATCTAAGATATTTAAAAACTCCATAAACTCTATTAAGTTTGTGTTATAAATTTTTGAACTATCACTCACCCCAAATTTTTTAATATTTTGTTTAATATTTTGAATTTCTGTTTGTGCCTCTTCTAGCTCTTTTTTTGTTCTGACAATACCCACATTTTTATAAAAAAGATCTCCAATATAATCACGTTTAGCATAAAAATCTAACTCATTTTTATAAAACGCTATTGTATCTATAACTGTTTCTCCTCTTTTAAGAGCTGTTTTGACTCCAGACTCTTTAGCATATAAAGCAGCATTCAAACCCGCCTCTTTCCCAAAAACAACTATCTCTAAAAGAGCATTACCACCCAAACGATTACCACCATGAACTCTATGATTTGCACACTCTCCACAAGCAAACAGACCACTCAGAGATGTTTCAGACTTATGA
The DNA here is from genome assembly GCA_027063505.1 of Sulfurimonas sp. Lineage (GTDB taxonomy): Bacteria > Campylobacterota > Campylobacteria > Campylobacterales > Sulfurimonadaceae > Sulfurimonas. The sequence continues at coordinate 3,164 of JAMORO010000085.1, read as the reverse complement.
TCAACAGCTATACCACCCATCGTGTAATGTGCCACAGGCTTGATAGGGATTAAATCATGTACTGGATCTATATTTTCATAGAGTTTTGCAAGCTTTCTCTCCTGCGGCAGACTATCATCAATAAACTGCTCACCAAGATGTCGTATATCTAAAAATATCTCTTCACCATTTTTTATCTCAGTATCTATAGCACGACTCACTTCATCACGAGGGGCTAACTCGTTAGTAAAACGCTCTCCCTTCGAGTTTAGAAGATATCCACCCTCTCCTCTAGCAGACTCCCCAATAAGAATACTAGAGTTTTTTAGTGCAGTTGGATGAAACTGCACAAACTCCATATCTATAAGCTTAGCACCTGCTCTTGCTGCAATAGCAATGCCATCACCTGTTGAAGCAGTTGAGTTTGTTGAGTTTTTTGCATAAAGACGACTGTAGCCGCCACTTGCTAAAATCACAGCACCTGATTCATAGCTTTTTACCTCTCCACTACGAATATCAAGCATGCGAACACCACAAACAGAGCTATCTTCTGCCTTTAAAAGTTCTAAAAGATACTGCTCATTTAAGATATCTATTCCAGCTTCTAAAACCTTATCATACAGAGTATGTAGTATTTTAAGACCTGTGTAGTCTTGTGCATAACAGGCACGAGGAGCAGAAGCACCACCGAGAGTTCTTTGTGCTATCTTTCCATCTTTCGTTCGAGAGAAGCAAACACCTATACTATCTAGCCATGCTACCGCAGAGGGTGCTTCGTTACACATAAAACGAATCGCCTCTTCATCTGCTTGACCATGTGCAGACTTTAAAGTATTTACTACATGTGCCTCCACACTATCTTCACTCATATTCCCAAGTGCTGCATTTATACCGCCTTGAGCCATACATGTTTGACTTCGTGTTGGATACTCTTTTGAAAGAACTAGAACATCTACACCACTCTCTTTTGCATGAAGTGCTGCTGTAAGACCAGCACCTCCAGCACCTATTATTATTACATCATACTTTATACTCATGTATTTTCTCCCTTACTAACTTCCATTATAAACATTGCACCATTCTGTGTGTTTTCAACTCTTAAATGTCCACGATGATAATCTTCTATTATCATTTTTGACATATATAAGCCTAAACCTGTTCCATTTTTCTCTCGTTTTGTAGAGAAATAGGGATCAAATATTTTGGGAAGTATATCCTCTTTTATCCCACCCGCATTATCTTCTATCTCTAAAACAACACTCTTTTTCAGAGTGTAACTTCTCAGAACTATTTTTGGATTTTCTATATTGTTATTGACTAACTGATCCTTAGCATTATTAAGAATATTTAAGATAACCTGCATAAGTTCATTCTCATGAACATCAATTTTTTCTTTCGAATCAAGATCTAGCTCACACTCTATAAGAGCTGATTTTAAACTATCTTGTATCAGCTCCATAGACTTCTCTACAATAGAATCAAGATTTACAAGAACGGAAGCCTTATTTGGTTTGTAGTAGTTACTAAAATTATCTATAGTCTTGCCAAGATTTTGAACATACAGAGATATCTTGTCTAACCGTTCTAAGAGAAAAACTAAAAAATCTTGCTGCTGCTTCTCATCAGAGAGATCATATTTCTCCAGTTCTATTGCTGTTTTAAGTGTTATCTCTGTAGATGCTATGGCACTTAAAGGCTGTTTCCACTGATGTGCAATCATGCTCAACATCTCACCCATCTGTGCTAAACGAGACTGATGGAGGAGAAAGGCATCTTTCTTGTCAAGCTCTATTTGATTTAAAATCTTTTCGGTTATATTTTGAACAGTTCCATAAGTTTTTAAAGGTTTCCCCGCAGAAGAGAAAATTGTCTTGCCTCTCTCATAAACATACTTAACAGAGCTGTCAGGCATTAAAAGTCTATGTTGTATTTCATAACACTCTTGATTATCTAAAGACTCCCTATACTTCTTTTCTACCATAATAAGATCATCAGGATGAATTCTATCTCGAAAATTTTCATACAGATTGTCTACTTGCTCTTTTGGTATATCAAAGATCTCATAACTCTGCTTTGAGCACTTTAACTTTTGTGTCTCTAAATCATAAATCCATGAACCAATATTTCCAATTTCCTGTGCGACCTCTAACTCATATACGGCTTCTTCTACTTTAGTTTCTAGTGTTTCATTGAGTTCAATGAGCTCACCTTGAAGTTTTTCTAGTGCACTGTTTTGTTTCTTTAAAAGAGAACCCCTATATAGAAGTCCGAATAGAAAAATAAGTGTTAAAACAACTATCTCTTTTATATATTCATAGTTTACACCCTTAGTGTAGTTTACAAATACCCACTTGTTTAAAATAGTCTGTAACTCTTCAGGATGAATACTAGCGACAAGCTTATTCATAATTCCAAAAAGTATTGGATCATCATTACGAATGGCGAAACAGACTTCTATAGGCTCTTTAAACTGTCCATTTATTTTTAAATGCTGTTTTGAAGCATGTTGGATTTGATATGCTGAACTCATCATAATATCTATATGACCAAAGAATTTTCCCTGCTCTACACCAGCTAAGCCCTCACTAATATGATCAACCTCATGTAGTTTTATACTAGGGTATAACTGCTTTAAAGACTCTATAAATGAGTTTCCTTTCACAACTGAAAACTGTTTATGTATAACAGAACCTACATCTAATATATAATTTTGGTCATCTTTTGTCACTATCACTAAGGGCTCATCATAATAAGATTGACTAAAGTTAACATATCTATTTCGCTTGGGAGTAGCAGCTGCCATAGGTAAGAAGTCACACTTTCTTTGAGCTATAGCATGTAAAGATTCATTCCATGTTTTTGTTTCATATAGTTTAAAATTTATCTGTGAATTTCGTTTTATTAACTCCAACAGACTAGAGCCTATACCGATAAATCGAGAATTTTCAATAGCACTGTAAGGAAGTGTATCTGGCTGAGTACAAAAATTAATGTACCCTCTCTTTTTCAGATAAGCTTGTTCCTCTTTATTAAAGTAGACTTTATTACTATTATAAATAAGTTTTTCTATATTTAAAGCTTCTGTTGTAACCCCTAAAATATTATAAATATCATAAATACGTTGTACTTTATTGTCTGAGATGTGACCAAGACTAATACTATCTTTATGGGCTAGTTTCTTCAGT
>JAMORO010000084.1 GCA_027063505.1 Sulfurimonas sp. | reverse complement strand
TGTGCTGAGAGTCCATAACCGGAGATATCAAAACTATTTAAAAAATTACTCATTTTATTTTCCTATATCTAGTTTAGCTTTTGAGAAGCTTCGATGACTGACTTATAAATCATCCCATCTTTTTTAAGAGCACCAACAAGGGCATTAAACATAATAGAGTTTTTACTCATCTCTGTTGTCTCTACATCTATATCTACACTATTTCCATCATTTCGAGCCATATGACCATCTCTAAAAAAGAGTGTTGGGGAGTAGTCTGATTCCTCTTCTTGAGGTTTTATATGTTCCCCATCAGTCTGTGCCATTTTAAGTTGCATAGAGTCATCTTTTAAAATATCTGCTTTTTTTGCTACAAGTGCTTGCTCAAAGCTGATATCACGAGGTTTATAATTAGGAGTATCTGCATTGGCAATATTTGATGCTATCATATCTTGACGTGCAGTTCTGTAGTTCATAGCTTCTTTAAGTAGTGATGCTGTTCTTGAAATACTTATACTCATAATTTTCTCCTCTTGTTTTATAAAAAGTATAATAGCATTTTTTGTTCCATTTGTAAAATATAGTTTTTGAAACACTCATAAAAAATATAGACATATAAAAGAATCTAATACTTTAGTTGAGTTTGATTTTATAAAAATATAGCAAAGATAAGCCACTTTAAGTAAGCTCAAAGCAAAAGAGGTTCATAATGACTCTTAAGATTACTAGTGTAATCCAAATATTTTAATTAAGGAGTTCTTTATGAAAAGAGCTGGTTTTACAATGATCGAATTGATCTTCGTTATCGTTATTTTAGGTATTTTAGCAGCAGTTGCTATTCCAAAGCTTGCAGCTACTCGTACTGATGCTGAAGTTTCTAAAGCTGCATCGGATTTAGCTACGGTTATTACTGATATGGGTTCTTACTATACAGCACAAGGTGCATTTGCAAACTTATCAACAATGACAAATGTTGTTGATTTTGATGATGTTGCAAAGGGTGCTGCTTCTGGTGATACTGCAAACTTTCAAGTAGGTGGTGTAGATTGTGTTTTACTAACATTCTCAGCTGATACAGTTACTTTATCAGATGTTGCTGATGGTACTGCTACTCCTTCTTGTGGTGGTTTACAAGCAGCTGCTAGCGATTTAATCGTAGCACATAAATTCGGTGGAACAGGTGTTACTTACTAATATTTAGTCTTTATCCGAAATATACATTCTCATACTTTATAGTATGGGAATGTACTAATACTCTCTTTATACAATATCAAAAATTCTTCACTTTTAATAAATTTACTTTAAAATATAAAATAATAAAACTTATGCTATGATAATGAAATTTAGTTTTAATTAGGGAAAATTAATATGAGACAAGCATTTACAATGATAGAGTTGGTTTTTGTTATAGTCATGTTGGGAATTTTAGCGGCAGTTGCTATTCCAAAATTAGCTGCAACTAGAAGCGATGCAGAAGTATCTGTTATGGCACAAAACATTATGACCGGAGCAGGGGAAATAGCTTCATATGCGATGGCTAAGGGCACAACATTAGATGACCTTTCTGTGATGTCAAATGCGATTTCTATACTAACTTCAAAAGGTGCAGCAGTTCTAGATACAGATGATAAAAAAGCAACTATTGCTTTAGGGGATGTTGCAGATTGTGTTACCGTTGAGATAGCTACTGGTGTCTATGATGAGAACTTAACTATCTCTTTTGGGGCATCAAATGGTGATGTGAAATGTGAAAGTTTACAAAACCTCATAGATGCACAGCAGTATCCAATGCAACTTCGCGGTCAATTAGTAAGGACAAGATAGATTATGAAAATAGATTGGTCAGCATATAGAATAACACTTCTTCTATATCTAGGTATACTCCTACTTCCTCTTAGCTTTTACTTCTCTTATAGCTCTTTTAATGAGATAAAGGAAGATACTAAAGTCCTCAATAGTCTCACTTCTAACACTACAAATATTCTATATTTTAGTAAACTGAGTGATATAGAAGAAAAAAAGGAAATTCAAAAGAGTATAGAGAGTAGTTTCAAATCTTTAAAACCTTGGATGTTACAAAATAGTAAGGCACAGTTTTATGTTGGCGCTTCCCCTCTTTTAAAAGAGTTTGAAAATTTAGTAGTATGTTGGAATCTTTCAAAAATAGAGAAAGAGGATAAAATTATTGAGTGTTATAAAAGAAGTAAGTCTTTAATCTTTAGTCTTAACAATATGCTTAAACTCAAACAAAATAGAATGTATAATATCTTTTATATAAATCTTTTTGTTGCAATGGCACTTCTTCTCTCTTTAGTCTTTTTTGTGAGAGGATATATTTATCGTAAAATTAGCAATAGTGCTCTTTATGATCTTGAAACAGAGCTTTACACAAAAGAGTATCTTATTACAACACTTAAAAGTATCAGTGCAAGAATGTTAAGAAATGATGAAGCACTCTTTTTAGTTCATATGAAAATAGAAAATTTAGACGAGAGTAATTCAAAAGAGATTTTTAAACGGATTGGAGAAGTGTTACTTACTTCTATTCGTAAAAGTGATTTAGCTTGTAGATATGGTAAAAAAGAGTTTATTATTGTCCTGCCAGATACATCAATAGAAAATATAGTGATTATTACAGATAGAATGAAAAAGACTATGCATGATATTATATATAGTATTGAGATAATTGAGCACTATAAAGGTGAAAGTTATGAAGAGTTTATAAAAAAACTTCATTAGCTTTTATTGGTGATTAATAGATAAACTATTATAATAATCGGATATATATAAAAGGAATTAATTTGAAAAACTTTACGAGAGAAGCCTTTACAATGATAGAACTTGTATTTGTAATAGTAGTTCTTGGTATTTTAGCTGCTGTAGCAATACCAAGATTTTCTGCAACTAGAACTGATGCACAGATAAGTAAAGGACGGGCAGATGTCGCTTCAATCCGTTCTGCTATTATTACAGAACGCCAATCAAGACTTATTACTGGTGATAGTCAATTTATTGCTGCTGGAGTTGGAAGTGGAAAGTTAGATGGATCTGCAACAGAACTTTTTAGTGGTGTACTAACATATCCAGTGATAGCAAGTAATAGTGATGGCCATTGGCATACACGAGCATCAAGTGATGCAACTAGCTCAACTGTAAAGTATAAGATTGGTACAACAGATGTAGTTTTTACATATACTCGTAGTACAGGTGTTTTTACTTGTGATCGAGCAACTACCTATTGTCCAGAGTTAATTGACTAACTATTTGAACTACTACAGTCTCTCTATAATAAGCTCACCACTTGGTGAGTTCACTTATCAATCAATAAAAACAATTAACATAGGTACAAAAGTATCTGTAAATTTTAATAAAAATGTAAAAGATGCCGTTGTTTTAGAACTCTGTTCTAAACCAGATTTTGAAACAAATGAAATAGTAGAGATTTATGAAGAGTACTACTCCTTAAAGCAGATAAAACTAGCTGAATTTATAGCTACCTATTATATCTGCTCTTTAGGGGATGCTTTTTCTTTGATGATGTCTCATGTAGGATGTGAGGCTTTAGGCTCACCTTTAAGTTCAAGTGAGGCTAAAGCTACACATCCGAGTAGTATTAAACTTTCAGAAAAACAGGAGATAGCACTTAAGTTTTTACAAGCTCAAAAAGTTGGACTACTTTTTGGAGATACAGGGAGTGGTAAGACTGAAATATATATGAAGTATTTTGAACAGATGATATCTGAGGGAAAACGGAGTATATTTTTGATGCCTGAGATCTCACTTACGCCACAGATGTCAAATCGTTTGGAAGAACACTTTGGTGAGTCAGCGGTGATGTGGCACTCAAAACTTACACCTAAACAGAAAAAAATCGCCTTAGAAAAGATACATAGTGGCCAAGCAAAGATTATAGCAGGGCCCCGTTCAGCACTCTTTTTACCTATAAATGACTTGGGACTTATTGTGGTAGATGAAGAGCATGATGATAGTTATAAATCCTCTTCAAGACCGAGATATAATGCACGAGATATAGCTATATATATGGGACAGTTGTATGGTGTAAATGTTGTTTTAGGAAGTGCTACTCCTTCACTAACCTCTTATGTAAAGTTTCCACACACACGACTTAAAGGGGGGCACTTTTCTACAAAAAAAGAGTTTGTTTATGAGCGAAGTATTGAGACTCTTTCTCCTCTGATACTCACAAGTTTAGAGAGAACACTACAGGAAAAAGAGCAGGCAATAGTTTTTTTACCAACTAGGGCAAATTTTAAGTACTTAATCTGTGGGGATTGTGGACATACTTATGAGTGTGCTTTTTGTTCTGTTGGTTTGAGTGTTCATCAGAAGAGTAGAGCGATGAAGTGTCACTACTGTAACTTTACTCAGGCCATACCTCAGATCTGTAGTGAGTGTCAGAGTCCAAACCTTACAAGCTCACGTTTAGGAACAGCTGAGGCTGTAAAGAATATCTCAGAACTTCTTCCAACTGCTACTGTAGAACAGTTTGACCGTGATGTTATAACGACTGCAAGTAAACTTAAAAAAGCTCTCAAACGTTTTAATGATAAAGAGAGTGATATATTGGTAGGTACACAGATGCTCTCAAAAGGGCATGACTACCATGGGGTTACTTTGGCGGTTGTTTTAGGTATGGATAATATGCTAAATATGGGAGACTATAGAGCTAGAGAAAAGGCACTCTCCTCTCTCATTCAAGTCTCTGGACGAAGTGGACGGAAAAAGGATGCTAAGGTACTTGTACAGAGTTTTAATGAGCCTTTTTTTAGTGCTTACTTAGAAAATTATGAGGCTTTTTTAGAAGAGGAGAAAGAGAGCAGAAAAGGGCTCTACCCTCCCTATAAAAAATTAGCACGTATTTTATTTGCACATAAAAATGGAGCGAAGGCACAAGAGTCTATGCGAAATATGCAAGATGCTTTAATGGCGTTTAATAGTGTAGAGGTAGTAGGTGCAGGGAAATGCGGGATAGAAAGAGTTGCGAATAAGTACCGCTTTGAGATACTACTTCGTGCAGATAAGAGTACAGCACTTATTCAAGCTATACGAGCGACAAAAGTCTCTCTAGCTGAAGTAGATATGGATCCAGTTGAGTTTTCTTAACGTTACGAGAGTTGTGTATCAAAGAACCAGTAAAACGCCATCATCATTCCTGGTGTCTTTTGGTGAGACTCATCAAACATAAACTTTTTTGCCTCCAAGAGTGGAAGATAGATAACCTCTATATCCTCTTCTTCTAAGCCACCTCCATCATTTACCTTCATACTTTCATCTATTTTTGCAAAAAAAAGAGTCTGTTTTGCACCTGAGATACCGACACTTGTATAAAAAGAACTAACTCTCTCAATACTCTTAAGTGAAAGATCATAACCACACTCTTCTAGTACTTCTTCTTTTGCTATTTGAGTTAAACTTAACTCTTTATCTACTATGCCTGCACAGAGTTCATACATCATACCATCTGTTTTATTGGCATTTAAAACTGGTGCCCGTAGCTGTTTTACTAGAACAAAGGCATCTTTTTGTGTATGGTAAAGTAGTATAGATACACTATCATGGCTAATAATAGCTTCCCATTTTTTTAGAGAGCCTTTTAAAGTATACTCCAAGGATATGGGCTTTATAAAAAGGGGATTTACAAGTGAAGAGATTTTTGTAATCTTATCCATCTGTATCACAACTCATGGAGTGGATATAGCACATATCTGCGAATTTTGCTCGTTTTGGATACTTTGTCTGATTTTTAAGATGCAGAGCAACACTCTCATCATAATTCTTTTTGAGTTTTATAAATGCTTTGTACTCTTTACCCTTAAGCTTTTTTGTAGTTACTTGCACAACTCTTAGAGGATTTATAGCCCGACCACGTTTACGAAGTTCAAAGTGTAGGTGTGGTCCAGTTGAACGTCCTGTTGTTCCTACATATCCTATGGTCTGACCTTTTTTTACATACTTACCTTTTCGGATGCCACGGCGAAAAGATTTTAAGTGTGCATATCGTGTCTCATATCCATCTGCATGACGAATCTTTATAAGGTTACCATAACTGCCCATTCTAGCAGCATAGGTAATACGTCCACTTCCTGCTGCAACTATAGGTGTTCCTCTTCTTGCTGCATAGTCTATACCTAAGTGTGCTTTCCATTTATGTAAAACAGGATGGTAACGGCGTTTTGTAAAGTAAGAGGAAATTCTAGCTCCACGTACTGGGCGAGCAAGTAAAAATCCTTCAACTTCATGCCCTTTTTCATCATAGTAGCGACTATCATCATTAAGATAGATATAGTGCTGCTTATGTCTCATCTCAATCATCGCAACTTTTAGAATAGGCATAGAAAATATCTGCCCTAAGCGATACTTCTGCTCATAGATCATAACAAGGTCATCCCCTTTTCGGATGTCATTTTTAAAGTTAAGAGAGTTTCTAAAATTTGCTGTAAAAATCTGTGCTAGTTTTCTACTACCAGTCTCTTTCATAATTGTATAGTTTGGAGAGCTTACTATTTTTGTAGCAAAGGCTTCCGTTTTTGTAGTACTAATGATAGGAATAGGCTCAAATTTATAAATATCACCTTTTTTATAGATATGAATTTGAAGTTCATCATTTAAAGGAAGAAGAATCTGTGTAATAGTTTTATTATCATCTCTTAAAATCTGATAATGAATTCCTGCTCGCATCTCCTCTGTCAAACGTTGGTCATCTTTATCTAAATTATAGTAAAGTGACCTCATAGGGAGGTTTAGCTTCTCTAAAAAGACAAGATAAGTATCCCCATTTGCCCATCTATAGCGCTGGACTTGAGAAGAAAAGAGAGTTGTTGTTATGAGTAAAATAAAGAATAATCGTATCACAAATATAAGCCTATAATAAATAATTCTAAAACATTATCAAATTTTTGCTTAGTCTGAGGTTTGTTAGATATAATCGCATCTATATAAATACAAAGAAGAGTTATGAAAAGTATATTTTTATTTTTATTAATAGTGTTTAGTTTACAGGCAAATGTTATAAAAGCACCCCTACTTTCAGTTGATGAAAACGGAGAGAGAGCTACCATAAAGTTAGAGAAAATTGATCTTGGTGTGAGTGGATTTATAGTACATACTATTACTCAAAATCATACAAGTATCTTAAAAAATGTGCATGTCATAGCTTACGATAAAGAGTCGAAAATTGCAACTCTAAAGATGGCTGATTATGATGCACTCCGTAATAATGCCCTTCCAAATGGAAAATGGAAACCAGTAGTTGGAGATATGGTGGAGTTAGCATTTGGGTACTCTCGAGCACTTTTAATAGCACCTAGTGAGGAGATCTACCATCGTATCACTACTAGTGTCCAAACACAGTGGATCCATGTTGATCTGTTTGCCACAGTTATCTCTTACCGAGGACATCCAACACCTTTAAAAGAGGATTTTGAAGCTATGAGTATAGCGAGTAGTGTAGGACTCCTTTTTATTTACTTAGATAAAAAGCTTTATACGGTTGATATAAAAAGTTTTACTATTTTAACTATTAGTGATGCTCCATTAACACAAGATAGTGTGCAACTTCCTTTTTACTCTCGAGTAGAGCATATAGAAGCAAACTGGTTTGGTGAGGGGAGTGATGAACTTGAAGAGTATGAGCCTCACTATTATGAGCTTTTAGTAGAGTATAATCCTAAAAATAGAAAATTATACGAAATTATAAAAAATGGTGATGAAAAACTTCACTATTTACTAGAAAAATTTGAGTTAGGAGAGTAGCATTTTGATTGATAAAAAACATTTAGATTATTTTACTTCCATAGTAGGCGATGATAATATTTATAGTGATAAAGCACACTTAATTGCTTACTCATACGATGCAACTCGTACTCGTTTTGAGCCAGATGCAGTAGTTTTTCCTCGTACTGAAGAGGATATCAGTGAGATACTTAAGTACTGTAATGAACACCGGATAGTTATAGTTCCTCGTGGTGCTGGGAGCGGTTTTACTGGGGGAGCACTTCCTAGTAGTGGTGGTATAGTACTTGGCTTTGAAAAACATATGAATAAAATCTTAGAGATAGATATGAAAAATATGGTAGCTATAGTACAACCTGGTGTGGTAAATATGGACCTTCAACGTGCAGTTGAAGAGGTAGGTCTCTTTTATCCACCAGATCCAGCATCTCAGGACTACTCAACTATAGGTGGTAATGTAAGTGAAAATGCTGGTGGTATGCGTGCTGCAAAGTATGGAATCACTAAAGATTATGTGATGGCAACTCGTGCAGTCCTTCCTAATGGTGATATTATTAAAGCGGGTAAACGAACCATTAAAGATGTTGCTGGGTATAACATTAGTGGTATTTTAATAGCGAGTGAGGGTACTTTAGCAGTTCTTTCAGAGATTACATTGCGTTTAATCCCTAAACCAAAAATGACAAAAACAGCTGTAGGAATCTTTCCAACGGTTAATGATGCGATGGAAGCAGTCTATAAAACGATGGCAAGTGGTATCACTCCTGTCGCAATGGAGTTTTTAGATAACCTTACAATCCGTGCAGTTGAGCAGACTTTTAACAAGGGCCTTCCTGTAGATGCAGGAGCACTTCTTGTAACTGATGTTGATGGAAATCTTGAAGATGATCTCAACTTTCAACTTGCACAAATAGAAAAAGTTTTTAAAGAGAATGGGTGTAGTGAGTTTAAGATAGCCAAAGATGATGCAGAGGCAAAAGATATCTGGTTTGCACGTCGTAATGCCTCTCCTGCCTTGAGTGTTTATGGTAGTAAAAAACTTAACGAAGATGTAACAGTACCCCGTGCCGTTCTTCCTGAACTTCTAGAGAAATTTTATGCAATTGCTGCGAAGTATGAGATAAACATTCCATGTTTTGGTCATACAGGTGATGGTAATGTACATACGAATGTAATGGTAGATGGGAAAGATCCTGAGCAAGTCAAAATCGCTTATCAGGCTATAGAAGAGGTTTTTCAAGCGACTGTAGATCTTGGTGGAACACTGAGTGGTGAGCATGGTATAGGTCTTGCAAAAGCTCCCTACATGCATATGGCGTTTACTGAGGAGGAGATGAATCTCTTCAAATCTATTAAGATGGCGTTTGATCCAAATAATATCTTAAATCCATCAAAAATGGGACTTGACTAAACTTATGAGTAAAAGAACTACTCACTTCTTCAAAGAGTTGAAGTTTTGGGTAGGGACATTTATAGATAAAGATTTGACTCTTTTTGCAGCGAGTTTGAGTTTTTATACAATTTTTACCATCATTCCTCTTCTTCTAATAGTAATGACACTTTTAACCTCTTTACCAAATTTTTCTGAGTACTATCTAGAGATAAAAAACTTTATATTTTCAAACTTAATGCCTATGAATTCTGAGATAGTTATGAATCAGATTAATGGTTTTGTGGAGAATGCTTCTAAGCTTGGAACTATAGGTGTTTTAGCTATTCTACTCTCTTCTATTCTTTTCTTTGAGAACTTAGAGTATATTGCAAATAAGATATTTCATGCAAAAGGGAGAAACTTTTTTCAGTCTTTTTTTGTTTATATTATCTTTTTAGTATTTACACCTCTTGCTATGGGAGCCTCTTTTTATATTAGTGGTTATGTGGCAAGTATATTAGTGTCAAATAGTGTTACATCAAGTCTTGATATACTCCCTTTTGTTCCCTATGCAATTATATGGGCACTCTTCTTCTTGATATTTCAGATAGTACCAAATGTAAAAGTAAATGTGAGAGCATCGGGAATAAGCTCTTTTATTATTGCCGTTATCTTTACTCTGAGTAAGCACCTCTTTATCTACTATGTCTTTTTAAATAGTTCATACACCACTATCTATGGTTCATTTGCCATTCTTGTTTTTCTTTTTTTATGGATTTATGTTTCATGGATTATCTTTGTTTATGGGTTAAAGTTATGTCACATTATAGATGGCATATATAAAAATAGAGAGATCATAAAAAATCAGAAGAGTGAGTAGACTTTTTTTATAGAGTGAAGCAAAAGAGAGCACTACTTGAAGAAAAAGGAGTGCAGTAGAAAGTGATAATTTTACAGCCTCTGTTTGTAGTCCCATACCATAGAGTAAAACGCCATCAAGCATATCCCCTATATTTAATATATGAAGAACAATGCTAAGAGGATAGAAGAGTGTAAAGAGAGATGTCCAGAGAATAGAGAGAGGATGATAGAGTGAAAAGTTGCCAAAAATAACTAAAGAGAAAGGTAACATTAGCAGATATACCCAGAGTGGCAAGAGAAGAAACTGTAATAATTTACTTAAATGCTTATAGTGGATTAAAAAGAGAAAGATATAAAAAACACCACTAGAACTGAGCCAGAAACCAAGACTAAAAAAGAGTCGAGGAAAAAGGGCTAAGATAGTAATGACAGTAAGAAGTAGTGTCTGCATAGAGAGAATTTCTATACCCCTATCGTAAAGGATAAAGCCGATAAAAAGCATCACAAAAGCTCTTAAAAGAGAGGGTGGAGTATCTAAGAAAAGAAGATAGCTCAAAAGTATTAGGATTATAAATATAAAACTATCAACTTTAAAACTTCTGTATGGAAAATATCTATTTTGCAAAAGACGATAGGGTCCTTTAAAAAGAAAAAAGAGCACAGCACTAAGAACTCCCAAATGAAATCCACTAATAGCAATAAGATGTGAGACTCCAAGGTTAGAAAAAAGAGTCTGTAACTCATAGGGTAACTGTTTAGCACTAAAAAGTGCTTGATAGAGTAGTGAGATATCTCTGTTGGAGTGCTGTTTATCTATAAAATCATTCAAGGCTGTTTTATAGCTACTATCTGGATAGATTTTTAAAATCTTACTAAAACAGAAGAAGTTAGTCATATACTCATAGAAGCTTATCTCTCCTGCCCAAGCTTCAAGTTGTACTCTTTTGTATTTTATGTCTGATAGTTTAGAGCTTGCTGTAGAGTAAAAAGTAAACCCCTTATCACTTTTTAATTTTAATACTTGGTAGGTTTTAGTGTTACCTTTTTTAGTGAGTTTTGTTTTTGTGTACTGTTTGAGTACAGTAGCATCTATAAGTTGTGAATCAAACTTTGTAAGCTCTCTGTAGTTATAAAACTCCCAACTTAAAGAGAGTGAAAAAAAGGTAAAAGCTAAAAGGAGAAGATGAAAAAAGTCTCGTCTGTTTCTAAAGAGGGAGACTTTTTCTATCATTTAAAGTTGTGGCATTTCTATCTGGGGAATATTCATATCTGCTGATGAGGTATCTATGTTTTCATAAACAGTCTCAACACCTGCACTAAAGGCAGGGGCATCCACAAAGCGAGTAAGTTTTTTCTGAAAGACAAGTTTTACATGGCCGGTAGGACCATTACGCTGTTTACCGATGATGATTTCAGCATCCTCTTCCTCTTTTTCTACATACTCAGAGACAAACTCTTTTCCTTCAGCTTTAGCAGCCTTTTCACGCTCTTTCTCCTCTTTGTAGAGATAAACATCATCACGATAAACAAAGAGAATAATATCAGCATCCTGCTCAATAGAACCAGACTCACGAATATCACTTAGCATTGGGCGTTTATCATTTCTAGACTCTAGTCCACGGTTGAGCTGAGAGAGAGCGACTACTGGCATCTCTAACTCACGAGCGAGCATCTTTAGCCCACGAGAGATTTCAGATACTTGAAGGTGTCTATCTTGGTTTCCAACACCCTGCATAATTTGAAGATAATCTATAACAGCTATCTCTATCTCAGGGTGCTGGTTTTTAAGTTTACGAAGTTTACTTCTGAGTTGATTAATGTTAATGCTCCCTTGGTCATCAACATAGAGCTTTGCACTATTCATACGGTCTATCGCTCCATTAAGACTTGACCACTGGTCATCATTCATATCTCCAACTCTTAACTTCTGTAAGGGAATAGAGGTCTGGATAGAGAGTAGTCGAAGCATCAACTGTTCTGCTGGCATCTCTAGGGAGAAAAAAGCTACCCCTTTACCGTTCATAATAAGACTATTTACAGTGTTAAGTACAAAAGATGTTTTCCCCATCGCAGGACGTGCGGCAATAATAACAAGGTCACCTTTACCAAAACCAGTAGTCATTTTGTTAAGTTCTGCAAAACCTGTATCTACTCCAACTAAAACGCTATTACCACGGGCTTTCATCTCTTTGATATACTCCATAGTATCAAAGGTCATTTTAGGAGCATCTTTAAAGTCACTTGTTTGGTTATCTTGAGTAATCTCGTAGAGTTTCTTCTCAACTATATCTATGACTTCAGCAGAGGGAAGTTCCTCCTCTACTGTAACTCTTTTTATCTCCGTTGTAAGGGTTAAGAGATGGCGTTTTAAAGATTTGTCTTTTATCTCATCTACATAAGCTTTTGTATTTGAGATTGGGTTTGCTGAGAGAATTTCAAGTAAAACTTGTTCATCAAATTTCTTGATTTTTATAAGCTCTTTTTTTATAAATTCTTCATCTATTGGTTGGTCTTTTTGCAGTAGAAGCATCATTACATTAAAGATGTCCTGGTGTGCAGGAAGATAAAAATCATCTACTTTAAGTGCTGTTGAGAGTTCATCAAACTGACTAGGCTCAAAAACAATGGAGCTAAGAATGGAGCGTTCAAACGCTAAGTTGTAGAGGTTGTCTTGCAAAGCTATCCCTTGGAGTAATTGTAGAGAAATTTTAGCATAATTGTTTTAATCGTAGCTAGAATTTCTCTAAAGAGTTACAGGAGAGAACTCTTTTTAGTAGAGTGTAGTGTATGTTAGAACATTAGAGAGTGAAGATAACATAATAAACAGTATAAGCTATGACTCTTCTGCCATCGCTTCTACTTCATGTACGAAACGGTCAACAAGCTCTGCTTCATCAAGATTAGCAACAACTTCCCCTTTTACCATAACAAGACCTTTTCCTTTTCCATAGGCGATAGCTACATCCGCATGAGCTGCTTCACCGATGGCGTTTACCACACACCCCATCACAGAGACATTGAGTGGCGTTTTGATGTGCGCTGTTCGTTTTTCTATCTCAGCTACGGCTGTGACTAAGTCTGCTTCTATGCGTCCACAAGTTGGACAAGAGATAATGTTAAGGCCATCAGGCATCGCACCACTATCTTTTAAGATAGCACGAGCTACATTTATCTCCTCTTCTAACTCTCCTGTTATAGAGATACGCATAGTATCACCGATACCATCAAGTAGAAGTGCTCCAAGACCGATAGAGCTTTTTACTGTTGCATGAAAAAGAGTTCCTGCTTCTGTAACACCAAGATGAAAAGGGTAGCTGTTTTTAGGGCGTAACATTCTATAGGCATCTACGGTTCTACCAACATCACTCGCTTTGAGGCTTATTTTAATATCTTCAAAACCTAAATCTTCTAAAAACTTGATGTTGTACTCAGCCGAAGCTACCATCCCTTCTGCCGTCTGACCATACTTGTTCTCAAACTCTTTTTCTAAACTTCCGGCATTAATACCGATTCGAATAGGTAAAGAGCGCTCTTGACAAGCTTTTACTATCTCTTTTATACGAGATTTATCTCCAATGTTTCCAGGGTTAAAACGGATACAGTCTACAGACTCTGCAGCAACAAGTGCAAGTTTATAGTTATAGTGAATATCTGCAACGAGAGGGAGCTCTATCTGCTCTTTGATAGATTTAAGTGCAAGAGCATCTTCCATATCGGGAACTGCTACACGAACGATGTCACACCCTGCAAAGTGTAAGCGTTTAATCTGCTCTACAGTTGCAGCAACATCGTGTGTATTTGAGTATGTCATTGACTGTGTAGAGATTGGGGCATCACCACCAACAGCTACATCGCCAACATATATTTTTTTAGTTGGGTATCTTGTTATCATAAAAGGATTTTAGCTTTTTTGGTCTAAAATAGTCCTTTACTTTAATGTTTACCTTTCTGTTTACCGTGAGTCTCTTCACTCCCTGATGCATTTTGTGGGTACTCTGGATGGCAGTACTCTTCTCCTAAGCTGCAGCAACCTTCAGTTACACCCATATTTTTAAGACCTTGATCAAAAGACCAGTAGTGACTATAGCTTCCATCTCTAAGAAATTCTAATACAGTGACTACATCACTAGCATTAGAGTCTGCTGCAAGTTGTAAATCTGCTTGCAAGTCGTTAATATCTACAACTTCAACCATACATCCAACCTCTAAAGCATCTTGTTGTGACTGCTCACCTTTAGTAATAAGCATATCATAAAGAGTTTGAATTGACTCTATATTGTATTGACCAGTTGGCATCTCTGTTATAGTTGCATCGATATAGTCTAAATTGTTTAGGGTTACATTTGTAAAGTCATTTACATCAGTGATATATTTTTGTACTAAAAGCTGTACAGCCTGAATATGTGTTGCTTCAGATTTTGTAGCGATATTTGTAAGTTGTTTAATCTCTGTGCCATTTGCTGCATGGATAGCATAGAGAGTAGAGTATACATCATAAGTGAGTCTCTCTTCATTTCCCATATATGATAAAGTATTTTTAGTCTCTTGAGTAAGAGTATTTGCTGGTGTAAGTAGAGCCTCTTTTAAAGAAGCAGGAAGTTTATCAACACTCTCTATACTCTCCACCATATGCGTTGTTTCATCAAGATGTGCAATAGCCTCAACTTCATCCACAAGTGTTACATTG
>JAMORO010000083.1 GCA_027063505.1 Sulfurimonas sp. | reverse complement strand
CCATCTCTGAAAAAACAAGATCATTTTTATATATTTTAATCCCTACATTACGAGAACCTGTTTTTATTTTCTGAAGTGGTTTGAGGTCTCTTGAAAGTATATCTACACTCTTGTCATCATAGTTTGCAACGGCTACATAGTGCTCGTTTATTACAAAACCTATAGCACTTTTACTTGTTTTATACTCATTTAATTTTTTCTCAGAGATAGGATCAAATCTTACTATATACCCATCACGACTTATAAGGTAACCATCATTCTTATAAAACTTAATCACTCCATGGTTCATGTTATGCATATTAAGCATGTGATTTCTTGGTAGACCATCTTCAATAACAGCTACAGAACTACTCTCTCGCTCGACCACAAAGAACTTCTCTTTTGCACTCACATGTGTATATAAAGATGCCACTAAGCTAGTGACTAAAATCATTTTCTTAAACATTTATCTATTCTCTCTTTCTTCTTTAGTTAAGTAACATGAGGGGTCTTGCGCCCATAAATCACCACTGATTGCATACGCTCTTGCACGGCTTCCACCATTACAGATATCTATCTGTTTACACTCACTACAAATACCACTTATCTGCTTTCTTGGATGTATACGCAGTGCATCTAAGAGTTTCCCCTCTTGCCAAATATCACCAAAGTTTTGATTAATAATATTTCCAACAATAAGAGGGAAAAATGGATCAGGTCGAACATCTCCCTCGGAGTTAATGTTGAGTAGTTTTCGCCCTGCGGAGTTTCCACCCCATTTGACAAGTCTCTCTCTCATTTTCTCTTTAAGTTCTGGATACTTTGTGCTAAATTTATTTAAGAACATTACTGCATCCATCTCCATGTTCCCAGTCACAATCTCTATATCACGACCAGTTTCATAATACTCAAATGCTTTATTTAAAATAAATGCTACAGCTTCTCTTCTCTGCTCTTTACTTAAATCCATTTTTAAGTTATCAAGCCCTCTACCAGAGTAAACGAGATGAGAAATATAGATTTTAGGAATATTATGTTTCTCTACTAAATCAAAGATATACTCTAAAGAGCCTATAGTATCTTTTGTCATAGTAAAACGTATACCTACTTTTGCACCTGTCTCATTTGCTAAAAGGACAGCTTTTAGAGTCTCTCTAAAAGCACCTTTAAGTCCACGAAAGTAATCATGTGTCTCTTCATCACCATCTATACTTACACCTACATAATTAAAAGTATCGGTAATTTTCTTGATATTTGATTTTGTGAAGTAGAGTCCATTACTAGAGAGGTAGGTAATGATACCATTTTCTTTGCAAAACTCTGCAATTTCAAAAAGATCCTTACGAGTAAGTGGCTCTCCACCAGAGAAGATAATAAATTTAACACCATTAGCTTTCATCTCTAAAATGGTTTTTTTAATCTGCTCAGTAGTAAGTGTGTCAACCTCATCGAGAGTTGACTTTGAGTAACAGTGAAGACATGAGAGATTACAACGATTTGTAAAGTTCCAAATAGCAATACTACCATTTAATACTCTCTCTTTTTTATCTTCAACAACAGAAGCTATTAAATTAGATAAACGAAACATTATTTTCCTTTTTGTGCAAGTACATAGTCAGCTATAGCATCTAACTCATCATTAGAGAGATTAAGTTGTGTCATTACACTTCTTTTATAAGCAAACTTTTTATACATAGATTTAGGGGAGATAATATATGCCATTATCTCTGACTTATTTCTTTTTTTTGCTATTTCATTAAAAGGGGGACCAAATGCCATTGCCGTTTGATGATGGCATCCCCAGCAGTATGTCTCAAATACTTTTTTCCCATCTAGCTTCTGTGCAAAAGCCATAGAAGAAAAAAGTAACATAATTAGTAGATATTTTTTCATTTTCACTCCTCTTACTTATACTCTATACAAATTATATTGTAGCAAAAGTATACTTGAATTACAGCTTATAAAGCCCATGAAATAGGGAAGAAATGATGTTTGAATTTTTTTGATTGATTTATATCAAGAGAAAGGTAGTTTATCTCTCCAAAAAGGAGAGATAAAAAGGTTTATGCGCCTGGTATACCTTGTCTATGTTCAATAGAGTAAGTAAATGTTGGTGTTGTTAAACCTTCAATATATTTAACAAAGTTACCAGTTTTAGCTTCGTATATACCAATACGACCAGCATTCCACTCAGAAACCATTGTCCAGTGACCATGATTTGCAGGTTCAGCATGTAAAATACGTGGAACTACTACTTTACCATTTTTGTCTTTTACAGTTGGAACATCCCAGTCATAAAGTACTTTATGTGTTACAGGATCAGTAATAGTACCTTTTTTAGTACCAACAGTTAAAATTCTATCTGTTTCTAATGTTTGTTTATTAATAAGATAGATTTTATTCCAGTTAGATGGACCACCTAAAACACAATCTGACCAGACAAATGGAGTATGTTCACTTGTACCAACGAAAAGACCACCACCAGCAGTTCTTACATGTGCTACAACATCCCAAGCACTATCCCAAATAACAACATCCCCAACATTCATACTATTTGTAGCATAAAGTTGACCATATCTGTCATTGTACCAAGATGAACCTTGACCTGGATGTGGCTTGCTTCCTGGACCAGTGTATACTTTTGCAACAAGTGATTTAGTTTTAAAGTCAACTACACCCATAACATCAGAACCTTGTGATGCTTGCATTAAGTAACGACCAATCTCTTTCCCTTCATTTTCAAAACCATCATGAAGAATTTTCCCAATATTTGGAATATCACCAACGATTGGAAAATTAGGCTTAGAGTAATCTACTATATATACATGTCCCGCATCTTTAAGTGCAAATGCAATATATGGACCATATGGTGTATCATACATACCAGCTACACGAGAAGAACCAATATTACCATCCATATCAATTACACTTGATGTAGGGTAAACTTTCAGTGGCTCAAGAGTCATTGCATCCATAAGGATAGCTCCACCTGGTACATAGTTTCCTGCCATTAGATATTTACCATCTGGAGATACTGCTAGACCACGAGAGTCTGAACCAACTTGTACTTCAGCAATCTTTTGTTGTCCTTTTGATGCAAGGTCAAACATAGTTACTAAACCTGAACGAGAGATAGAGTAAGCATAACGTGGTTGGCGTTTGTTTGTCACAGTTACATGTACTGCAAATCCAGCTGGGTGACGGGAAAGTATTTTACCACTTGTACCATCAACAAATGTAACACGTTCAGCATCACGTTCTGTTACGAAACAGATGTCAGTTACATGTTTTACATCTACTGCATGTGGGTATTTTTTAAGAAGAGCTGTTCTATCGTTAAGCTTCTTCCATCCTGCTGTTACATTTTCAAGGCTAAGAACTTCCATTTTTTTGCCTTTAAAATGTTGAAGATAATCAACCATTTTTTGTGCATCAGCTTGATTCATCTTTTCAGAGAATGAAGGCATAGCTGTACCAGGACGACCGTTTAAAATTACTTCAGACAGTGTATAAGCATTTATCTTAGCAATTTTATCTGGACGGAGATCTGAACCAACACCACCTTCGTGGTTTGGTCCGTGACACCCCTGACACTCTTTTTCGAACATTTTTTCAACATTCATATTTGAAGTTCCAGCAAATAGACCGGAACTAACTACTGCAAATGCTGCAACTGATGTGACTAATTTATTAAATTTCATTATATTTCCTTTATATTATTGTCATAATATATTGCATATCTACTGTTCATTCTCTTGTATGAACTAGATTTTGCATATAATAAACTACAAAGGGAAGTAAAAACAACCCAATAGCAGCGACAACTAAAGCTCTAGCAGTAAATTCTTATACATGCATCAAGCTTCTCATTAAATACAAACAATAAGCTGTTAATACTCAAAAACATTGACAATTAGTTTGTCCAATATTTTAATAAGTTCACCTTCACTGCAGTATATACCCCCAACATAAAACCCTCCAAAAACTAACATGAGTGCTGATAACACAAAGATTGGAAAAAAGTACTTACTGTGCATCTACTCTAACAACGGTAGGTTCAATCATGGAATACTCCATAAAACTTTTGTAAGATTTTAGTCTCAGTCATATTTTATTGTATTAATTTATACAATTGATTGATATATGTCAAGTTACAATTTTTCTTTAAGTACCCAAACCATGTAATAACTGAAATAATCATTACAGTATATATAAAGTAAATAATCTAGTGAAAAGAAAAAAACTTGATATAGAGCAAGAAGATTATTATTTATACAATAGACATGATTGTTTTTTAATCATAACTTCTAAATTTATGTTCAATTATTCTATTATACTTCTTACATCAATTAATTAGGAGATTATTTATGGCAGGATTTAAAGATTTAAAGGGACAAGGACATGCACCAACACTGTTCATGGCGTTTTTATACTTCGATATGAGTTTTATGGTGTGGACTATGTTAGGGCCCTTAGCATCTGAGATTGCTGATGCACTTGCGAAAGGTGGCCGTATATTAACAGACAGTGAGATTGCTACACTTGTTTCTCTTCCTATTCTTTCGGGGGCTATTTTAAGAATTGTACTCGGTTTTGGTGTAGATAAACTTGGAGCTAAAACAACAGCACTTATTTCTCAAATGATAGTTATATTCTCTTTAATCACTGCATTTTTAATGGGTGATACTATTACTTACGAAGTTCTTCTCATCGTAGCACTTGGCCTTGGATTTGCAGGAGCAGCATTTGCAGTTGCACTACCACAAGCGGGTCAATGGTATCCACCTAAACTACAAGGGGTTGTTTTAGGTATTGCCGGAGCTGGAAATATCGGTGTTGTTATTGACTTCCTTTTTGCACCAAAAATTGCTGAACACTTTGGTTGGTACTCAGTATTTGGAGTGGGTGCAGCAATGGCAATAGTAGTATTTATCGCTTATATGTTTTTAGCAAAAAATGCTCCTGAAGATGTCTATAAAGCTCGTCCTAAAAAAGTTAAAGATTACATTAAACTACTTGGTGATAAAGACACATGGTGGTTCTCACTTTTCTATGCTATCTCTTTTGGTGGTTTCGTTGGTTTTGCAGGATATATGAAAGTTTATCTTATGAACACTTACCAAGCTGATATGTCAGCTTTTGGTATTGAGATGTTTGATGAAACAAATGTAAAAGTAATTGCTGGATACTTTGGTGCTCTCTGTATCTTTGCCGGTGCAGTTCTTCGTCCAATCGGTGGAAATACTGCAGATAAAGTTGGTGGAGTAAAATCATTATACTTCTTTTATGGTATGGTTACAGGACTTGTAACACTTACAGCTTTAGTTGAGTTACCATTTTATCTAGCGATCTTTGTACTGTTCCTTATCATGGCTAACCTTGGTATGGCAAATGGAGCAGTTTTCCAACTAGTACCACAGCGTTTTGGTAAAGATATCGGAATCATGACTGGTTTAGTTGGTTGTGCTGGTGGTCTTGGTGGAACGGCTTTAATTAAAACTCTTGGTTGGTCTAAAGGTACATTTGGTGGATACACTGAAGGTTTCTTAATCTTTGCAGCAGTTGTTTTAGTAGCTATAGCAGGTATCTCTTTTGTAAAAACTAGATGGAGAACTACATGGGGAGTTGCTGCCGGTGGCAAGATTTAATTTTTCTTTAATTTTAACACTTTTATAAAAAAATTCTTGATATAGATTAAGAAATTTATCCTCACATTTTAGTACAATTTATTCATGATTTAAAATCAATATCAACTTGTGATTGTTTTTTAATCATATAACTGGTTAAAACGGTAAATACTACTCTAAGGAATGAAAATGAAAAAAACTTTAATGTCAGCTGTAGCACTTACAGCTATTATAGGTACTGCCAATGTAGCAACTGCTAGTGAAGATGGTTTAAATATCTTTAATAATGCAAAATTTAGTGGAGAAATTCGTCCACGATTTGAATATGCGAATAAAGAAAATGGAGCTGATGGAGCTAGTGCTTTTACTGCTCGTACTCGTTTAGCTATCGCTACAGACTCTCTTGCTGAAGTTGATGGACTAAATGCAAAAATCGGAGTAACAACAGTAAATAACTTTGGTTATACAAACTATAAAGATGGTGCTGGACAAGGGAATGAGTACGAACTTATTTTAGATCCACAACAAGCTATGCTTAGTGAAGCATACTTATCATATACGGTAGCTGATACGACACTTCTAGCTGGACGTTCTCATGTAAATCTTGATGATCAACGTTTTATAGGTACTGTTGGTTGGAGACAAATGGAGAGAGCTTATGATACTGTTACAGTGATAAATAAATCACTTGAAGGTTTAACAGTTTTAGGTTCATATGTTTACGGTTTTCAAGGAGTTTCAGCAGGTCCTACAGCCGATACAGCTTCTGTTCTTCTAAATGTTAACTATAAAGTAAATGACGCTATTGTTGTTTCAGGGTTCTCATATATGCTAGCAAATATTCATGACACTTATGGTCTTAGAGTAACTGGTAAAGCACCTGTTGGAGATATTAAACTTAACTATGCACTCTCTTATGCAATGCAAGCTGACAATACTATGCAGTATGGTTCAGGAGATGTAACAAACTCTATAGATGCATCTTACTATGACATCGCAGTTGGTGCAAATATGAGTGGTATTATTGTTGGTGCAGAATATGAAGTTCTTGGCAAAGCTGCTAATGCTACTGATGCTGATGGATTTTCAACACCTCTTGCAACACTTCATAAATTCCAAGGTTTTGCAGATGAATTTTTAGGACAAACAAAAGGTGCTGGTGGCAATAAAAATGGTCTTAAAGATATGAGTGTTAAAGCTGGATACAAAACAAAAGGTTTTGGAAAAGCACTTGTGTGGTTCCATAAATTTGATGCTGAAACTGGTGCAAACTCTGACTTAGGTTCTGAAATCGATGCTGTATATGCAAATAAAATTCCAGGAGTAAAAGGTCTCAATGGTCTTCTTAAAGCTGCTTACTTTATGGGTGGAGATGCTGCAGGTACTCATGGACTAGACAACGGTAAATTATGGGCACAGTTAGATTATAAATTTTAATCAACTGCTCTTCTTATAGTTACAAATTTCACGATTTACTTTCTAAATCATAGGCAGAAGATCTCCTTCTTTCTGCCTATCTATTAATCATTTTCTCTCTCTTATTTCTGCTCTTTTATGTTATCATCTATCACATATAATCTAAAGGCTTCTCATGGCATCATCAAACATAAAATACTCCGGCTTCTCTCTTGCTAAACGTAAAGAACTAACAGGTGATGACTTCTATGATGTTCGAAGTATTGGCGATTTAACTATCGCTGTTGTTTGTGATGGAGTTGGAAGTGCCGTTGAAGGTGCTGAAGCTGCTAAACGCACAACAAACCATCTTATGAACAACTTTAAAATTCGTCCTAAAACATGGAGTATTGAGAAGTCTATAAAGACCTTTATTGAGTCTATAAACTCTATCCTTTACCAAGAGTCTATGATAGATTATGAAGCACCAGAACTTGTCACTACCCTTACCATAGTCGTTATTCATGGAAATAGACTTTATGGTGCAAATGTTGGAGATAGTCGTGTCTATCTCTGCCGTGATAAGCAACTCAATCAACTCTCCTTTGATCATGCAATGGATGAAGAGGGGTATGAAAATGTACTCACTCAAGCCATAGGAATAGATACAACAGTTGATCCTTACTATTTTGAAAACCTCATCGAAAAAAATGATCAAATTCTCCTCTGTAGTGATGGACTCTATAATACTTTAAATTCTGAACAATTACTTCACGGTATAAACCTTGGAGCACATGCATTAGTAAAAAAAGCGAGTAAATTAGAAAAGGACAACCTTCCAGACGATACAACAGCCCTTGTTATTAATATACTCAAAGCGGATGAGAGAGAAACACTCAAACAACAGAAGTTAGATATTCCTAAGAGTCTTAAAGTGGAACAAGTTATCGATGGATATACTCTAACAAAGTCACTCATTCAAAATGAGAGAACATGGCTTGTTCATAAAAAAACAAAAGATTATGTTTTAAAGTTTGCACCACAAGAAGCCATAGAGGATGAAATCATTCTTGATCTTTTTGTAAAAGAGGCATGGAATGCGAAACGACTCAAAGCAGACTTCTTCCCAAAAGCAGTTATCCCCAAGAATAGAACAGCCCGTTACTATGTCATGCAACTCTTTAATGGTGAGGATTTAGATAACTACCTCACACATAAACAGCTCACAATAGATGATAGTATAGAGCTTGGTTTAACACTTTTGAAAATGTCACAGTTTTTAGTGAAGTATGATTTAGTTCACGGGGATATCAAACCGCAAAATGTAATGATTGCAAAAGATGATGAAGAGAACTTGGAGTTTAAAATCATCGACTTTGGAAGTATTACCGAGATATTTTCAGATGACTCAAAAGCAGGAACACCGAGTTTTCTCTCTCCTGAGCGCTTTTTAGGAGAGGCTATTAGTGAAACAACTGAGGTTTATTCTATAGGAGTAACCCTCTATCTAGCACTCACAGGAAAGTATCCATATGGAGAGATTGAACCTTTTCAAAACCCTACTTTTAAAGAAGCAAAACCACCAAGTCATTACAATAAAAATATTCCAAATTGGCTTAATAGTATTATCCTTCGCTCAATAGCTATCGACAAAAAACAGCGATATTCTCACTACTCAGAGATGAACTATGAGATGAAAAATCCAGAAAAAGTAAAACCATACTTTGTAAAAGATGCGCCATTAATAGAAAAATCACCCTTAGTCTTTTATAAACGGGCTTTTATGCTTATGACATTTATAAACTTTACACTTATCTATTTTTTACTCAAATAGAAGTCTTATTTTTTTAAGACTCTTTTACTATAATACTTTTACTAATTTAAACAAATAATTTTTTATAAAGTGAGTCCATGAGCTGGCTAGATTTTTTTCAGACAACAGAGTCAACCTGTAACATCCATTTTGGTCGTGGTATCCATGCACAGATATCACCTAAAGAAGAAGAGCTTTTTAACAAATCGTATGAAGCATTTGAAAAAAAAGAGATATTAGATGCTTATGCATACTTCTTTGAATCACTCATCAACTATAATGAAGATACCCCAAATGAGAACATTACAATGAAGTATGAAGATAAAAAACTTCTCTTTAGCATCTTCCAAGGGTGTGCAAAAATAGAGGGAACTATTACCAATGAATCCCTCTATGCAGAGGCTTCTATAGTCAAATCAAGTGATGCTTCTGTAGCACTAAAACGCTATATTTTAGAAAGAAACTATCAACTCACTTATGCAAACTACTTTAGTGATAAAGAGTATATAAAAATAAAACTCTATCAAGACAACATCACTCTCTCACCACAAAAGATTTTCTTTCCACTACGGGAACTTGCACTTAATGCAGACTTTGATAAAGAGCACATACAGAGTGAGTTTTCAGATATAACACTTCAAGAGACTACACACTTAAAACCACTACCTGAAGCTGAGCTCAAAATGAAGTATACATTTATGCAAAAGTGGATAGAGGAGTTAGAGGCAAAACTACTCACACTTCCCTCAAATGACAACTCAGGAATGCAATCCTTTCTCTACCTTAACATTCTCTTTAAAATAGACTACCTTTTAGTACCAAAATTTAAAATTTATCAACAGCTTTCAAAAAAAGTACAAGAGTACTTTAGCAATGAAAATGGAACAATAGAGGCTAAAAACGAGGAGTTAAGAAAGTATCTTATTAAACTTAAAGAGTTAGAGTTTGATGAGTTTAGTGAAAATTTCTATGAAGCCAAATATACTTTTAATCCTATTGAAAAATCTCCTTATGATGACATAGTCACCTTTATAAATGAGTCTCTCTCTAAAATAAGATGGTATAAAAACAACCGTTATCCACAAGTTATCCCTACTATCTACAGCTATATAGCATTTCACTCTCTCTACAACTATGGAATGAATAGCGTTTTAAAAGAGCTCTTTCATATGTTAGTCTCAATTCAAAATGCACATTTTATAGAGACTCTTGAGTGTTCGGTACTCTATGATACAAAAACAGAAACACTTAACAAAAAAGCAATTATAAACCGACTTAAAAGCATCACAGAGAAAGCTCAGGATAAGTATAAATCTCTTGCTATTTTTAGTGATGATTTAAACTTTGACTCACTCGAAGCATTTAACTACAGTTACTATACTATGCTTAAAAACTTAGACTTTGAGGAGCTATAAAAGATGAATACACAACTAATCCTAGAACGGTATATAGAAAACATCATGCAGATTATGACTCCCTATGGTACGGGAACAGGCTTTATCATAGATAACCTCATCATCACAAACTCACATGTAGTAGGTGGACTTAAGGAGGTAGTCGTAAGCTCAAAAACACTTAAACGTACTATCTCAAAAGTACTTTATGATGATCCATACTTTGATCTGGCATTTATCCACTATGAGGCCCAGAGACCTCAAACACCACTTATACTTGCGACACAAAATGTAGAAGATGGTGATAGTACTATTGCTATCGGGCATCCTTATGGTTTAAACTATACTGCCACAGAGGGAATAGTCTCACGGGCATCAAGACTCCAGGGAGATTTAGAGTACATCCAGATAGATGCAGCTATTAACCCTGGAAATAGTGGTGGCCCTCTACTAAATGCCAAGGGAGAAGTAACCGGAGTAAATACCTTTATCATCCAAAATGCCAATAACCTAGGCTTTGCCCTTCCCTACTTCTACCTTCAAGAAGCACTTACAGCGTTTAAAGCACAAAAAAGTGAAGCTATTATCAAGTGTCCCTCTTGTAAAAACCTTATAGAGGAGCAAACTATCTCTAATGACTACTGCCCTGAGTGTGGTGTAAAGTTAGAGACTGCTAGACTTAGAAGAAAAGGATATAATCCAACAGGACCTACAAAACTGATGGAGGAGATACTCAGTGACTTAGATATAAATGTCACACTAGCAAGGCGTTCTCAAGCCTCTTGGCGTATGGATGAGGGGAGTGCTCGTATAGATATAAACTACTATGATAATGGTATCATCATTGGCGATACAAAACTCTGTGCAATTCCAAGTAAAAATATAGATAAAATCTATGACTACATGCTAGAGGAGAATGATAAACTCTCCTACCTACAGTTTTCCATAAGTGAAAATAGTATCTACCTCTCTTACCTAATAGTAGACTCCTCCCTTACTTTTAACGAGGGAAAAACTGCCATAGAGAGACTTATAAAATACTCCAACAAATATGATGATATTCTTATCAATGAGTATGGAGCAATAGAACAAAAACGAGATGAAGAGGATTAATAGTGAGTAAATTTTTAAAATTTGAGTGTGATTTAGAGAACTTTATAGATACATTAAAAAGTATATTAGAAAATAATAGTGCGAAGGTTACAAGCCTACTAGCCCAAGATACAAAGAGTTACAGCTCTTTTGTCAAACCTATGCAGATGATGGAAGAGAAGCTAGAACAGTTTTTCACCCCACTCTCACACCTAAACGCTGTAAACAACTCAGAGGCAACACAAGCCGTCTACACTGAGTCTCTGCCTATCATAACAGAGTACTCTACAAAACTCTCTCAAAACATAGAGATATACAGAGTATATAAAGCAATACTTGAGAATGAGAAAGAGTCTCTAAACTTCGAACAACTCAGAGTTCTTGAACTGAACATAGAGCATTTTGAGCAGAGTGGTGCACATCTTGATGATACAACTAAAAAGAGACTTGAGGAGATTAACATTCGCCTAAGTGAACTCTCAAACAACTTCTCTCAAAACCTCTTAAATGCTACAAATGATTTTGAGTATATTATCACGAATGAAACAGACATTGAGGGGCTTCCTGAGAGTGAGATAGAGAGTGCAAAACAGGAAGATGAGAAAGGAAATATATCTTATAAATTCACACTGCAGATGCCCTCATACATAGCCTATATGACCTATGGGAAAAATGCAGAGATTCGTGAGATACTCTACAAAGCATACACAACTCGTGCTCCTGAGAATGGAGCAATTATCGAAGAGATTTTAGCACTTAAAGATGAGATGAGTAAACTCTTAGGATATAAGAACTATGTAGAGTATTCACTCTCATCTAAAATGGCTGAAGATGAAGGTAGTGTTATAAGCTTCTTAGAAAACCTACTCAAGAATTCACAGACACAAGCACAAAAAGAGCTGAGAGAGCTCCAAGCTATAGCACCCCAACCTCTGAGAAGTTTTGATACAGCGTTTTATGGAGAGATACTTAAAAAAGCACAGTATGAGATAGATGAAGAGGAGTATAGACCCTACTTTGAGCAGAGAAGTGTTGTCAATAGAATGTTTACATTTTTAGAAAAGCTCTTCGATATTCGCTTTGTAAAAGTAGATGAAGTACTCTGGGATGAAAAAGCTTTTGCTTATGATGTTTATGAGCAAGATGAGCTTAGAGCTAGAGTTCTTTTCGACCTTGAAGCAAGAGAGTCTAAACGAGGTGGTGCTTGGATGCATAACTGGCAGAGTCACCATAGAGATGAGACAGGAGAGGAACAACTCGCTTCTGCCTTTGTTGTTTGTAACTTTCCACCATCAAGTGAAACGAATCCATCACTCCTTCGTCATGATGATGTTGTAACACTTTTCCATGAGATGGGACATACTATCCATCATATACTTTCAGCTGTAAATGAGAACGAAGTGAGTGGTGTCAATGGTGTTGAGTGGGATGCAGTTGAATTTCCATCGCAATTTTTAGAGAACTTTGCCTATGAGCCGGAAGTTCTGAAAATGTTTGCTTCACACCATAAAACAGGAGAAATTCTTCCAGATACTATGATAGAGAAGCTTGTAAAGAGTAAAAACTTTCTCTCAGCTATGGGAATGCTCCGCCAGTTAGAGTTCTCACTCTTTGATATGCAAGTACACAATGGCGTTTATACTCAAGAAGAGGTACAAAATATCTTAGATGCTATAAGAAAGAACTCTTCACTCATAAAAACACCATCTTATAACAAGTTTCAAAATGGCTTTGCACATATCTTTGCTGGAGGGTATGCTGCTGGATACTATAGTTATAAATGGGCAGAAGTTCTCAGTGCTGATACTTTTTATGCAGTGATAGATGAGGGAGTTTTTGAATCATCCACTGCTAAACGCTATCTTGATATAGTTCTTAAAGGAGGTGGTGCAAAAAGTATGGGTACTCTTTTTAAAGAGTTGATGCAAAGAGATGCTAACACAGACCAACTTCTACGTTTAAACGGCATAAAATAGTGAAATATATTGCTATTTTCTTCCTTTTACTCTCACAACTTTTAGGAGCAACAACTTTGAAAATAGCAACTTACAATGTTGAAAACCTTTTTGACTTGCAAAAAAGCGGACACGAATATACTGAGTACATTCCAAATACAAAATCAAAATGGAACCAAAAAAACTACAAAATCAAACTGCATAATATCGCAAGAGTTATTAAAGATATAGATGCAGACATCATAGGACTTCAAGAGATAGAGTCACTTCAAGCTCTTAAAGATTTACGCTTTACTCTCAAGCGACAAGGTTTATACTACCCCTACTTTAAAATAGCCAACTATAAACACACTACTATAAAAGTAGCAATGCTCAGTAAAATTCCTTTTATCTATACCCATGAAATCGCTGTACAATCCTCTTATAAATATAGAAATATTTTAGAAGCTAAGTTTAAAATCAACGGAGAAGAGTTTTTTGTTTTAGTCAACCACTGGAAAGCAAAATCAGGACCAGAGAGTATGCGAATACTCTCCGCTAAAAAACTGATAAAAAGAGTCAAAGAGTTAGGAAAAGATAAAAATATAATCCTCCTCGGGGACTTTAACTCTCACTATGAAGAGAACATTATTTTTAAACGCCAACGGAGACATAATGACACCAATGGTGTGACAGGTATAAACGATATACTTGGAACTAAAGAGCATAAAAAGAGTGCCTACTATACTAAACTGGGTGATTATGAGTTTTATAACCTCTGGTATGATACATCAATAGCAGACAGATGGACATATATATTTCGAAGAAAGAGAGAAGCACTTGATAACATCCTTATCTCTAACTCACTCTTAGATAAAAGAGGAATGCACTATGAACATCACTCGATAGCTAGTTTTAATCAACCCTATGTTTTTAAAGGAAAAAGTATCTATAGATGGCAGACAAGTAGAAAAAAACCTAGAGTTCACAAAGGTAAAGGCTATTCTGATCATCTTGGAGTTATAGCAAAGTTTGTAATTTAATAATTAACTCAACTTTCGCACATAAAACCCAACTCTTTTTGAGTATAAGCACTGAGAACAGCGATAATCTGTAGAAAGTTTTTATTCTCCTTGACAACATTTTGAATTTCAGAGATTTTTGTGAGTATTTTTATAAAAAGTTGCATCGATATTGCCAGTGATTCAAGTTCACACTCTAAATCTCTAAAAAGTTCTCCTAGTGTTTGAGGTTCATGTTTTATGCGATTAATATAGCTTACAATGTTATATGCAAACATTGAAAGTGTAATCTTTGCAATGAGTGCTTCATAAATTCTGTTTTCTTCTTTACCTAAACCAAAGAGATTTCGTAAATCTTTATAGCCTTGTTCAATATTCCACCGTTTTTTATAAGTTGCTAAGATCTCTTTAGCTGAGAGTTGTAAATCTGTAGAGATAAAAACAAGTAAATCTTTACCAGTATGTAAAAACACTAACTTCACTTTGGAGTGGTAACTTAAATTCATACTCTTTATAATACATTTCTAAGCAGCTGTTTCCAGTTGTAACACCACATTATTTTTTTCAAATTTAGAAGGTGAAAGGTTTCCTAAATAGCTATGACTTCTAAC
>JAMORO010000082.1 GCA_027063505.1 Sulfurimonas sp. | reverse complement strand
ATTTTAAAAACTGATGTTGTAATAGCTAAAAACTATTTAGAAGAGAAAGAGATAAAATCACTCAACAGAATAGTAACTATGTATCTTGACTATGCTGAACATCAGGCAGAAAAACAGATACCTATGACTATGCAAGATTGGAGTAAAAAGTTAAATGCTTTTTTAGAATTTAATGAGCATGATATTTTACAAGATGCTGGAAAAGTTACCGCAATACTCGCTAAAGAATTTGCCATAAGTGAATTTGAGAAATATAAAGTAATTCAAGATAAATCCTATCAAAGTGATTTTGACATGTTACTTCAAGAGTTAAACAAAAATGGAAGCGATTAAGTTTAGAATGGAGATAGAGAGTCTTTTTTCAGACTACAAAATTAACTGAGCTTAAATGCTAACAAAACAGGGAGAAAATAGATGGATTTACTTTTAGAGATAGAAAATATTATAGAGAAAAATGGATCAGACTTTGAACTGAGTAAACTTTTTAAAGTACATATAAAAGAGTATAAAGATTCTCTTCCTGAACTTTTCACAAAAAACCAAGGAAAAGATTTCTTAGTCAAACATACAAAAAAACTTGATAATCTCATCTCTTTAATGTATAAAACTGTTCTACGTCGCTCTTTTGGTGACTATCTTCCGATGCGAAGTTCTATTCCTATCGCCATAGTTGCTCTTGGAAGTTATGGAAGAGAACAACTCTGTGTTCATAGTGACATTGACCTGCTTATAGTTTACGAAGATATAGAAGGTTTTAATGTAAAATTTATTATTGAGAAACTTTTTTACCTTGTTTTTGACTCTGGACTTAAACTTGGACACCGTGTTCATGAAGTAAATGACCTATTTAAAGCCTCCAATGAAGATCTTACTATTAAGACTTCTCTTATGGAGTCTCGTATTATTATTGGTTCTCCTTTTGTATGGCAAGCCACACAAAAAGAGCTTACAAAAATACGCCAATATAAACAAAAAGAGTTTATTTTAGCTAAGGTACAAGAGTCCCAAGCTAGACGTAAAAAATACCCAATCTCTATGGAACCAAATATAAAAAAGAGTGTAGGTGGACTTCGAGACACTCACCTGCTTTACTGGATTGCACATACTATTTATGGGGTAACTGCAACAAAAGAGTTAATTGATATTGTTTTTGAAGAGGAGTCCTATAAGGAGTATAGAGTTGCTATTGAGCTTCTTTTTCGTGTTAGAAGTGCTCTACATCTCATTACAAATAAACAAGAAGATACCCTCCGTTTAGAGTATATTCCTTCGGTTGCACAGATGATGGGCTTTAATGACCATAAAAAGCTTGCATCAAAAGTAATAGCTGCAGGTTGGAGAATAGATAATTTTACAAGAATTTTCACTAAAAAAATGATACGTCCCTACCTTTATGATCCAAAAATGATTGCTGTACTACGTGCACATCGTGTTAAAAAAGGAATTTATGAGCTTAATGACCGCATCTATATCTCTTACAATCAAAAAATTAAAGATATCAACAAACTATTAGAGTTGTTTGTCCTACTCCCTGATAAAGATTACAAGTTTGACTCTGGTGTTTTAGCACAACTCACATATGGGAAAATTGCACATCCTCTTAAAAAAAGCACTTATACCCTTATAAAAAAGCTACTCCAACGAGAACATGTACACGGGTTTTTGAAACTTTTTTACTATGCTGGTATACTGCATGATCTCTTTCCAAACTTCAAAAAGGTACTGCATCTTCCCCAATTTGATGGCTATCATCACTATCCTGTAGATATTCACTCTATTGAGTCAATTCGTGCACTTGAAAACATTAAAGAGCCATTTATACAACAACTCCATAGTGAACTATCAAACGATGAGAAACTGATGCTTAAAGTAGTTGTACTCTTTCATGACACAGGAAAAGGCCGTAAACAAGACCATAGTGAAGTAGGTGCAAAAATAATACAAGATTTTACAAAACATCTTAATCTTAATGAATCATTAACACAAAGAGCTGTTACATTAGTCAAACATCATATTTTAATGAGTAATGTTGCTTTTAAAGAAAACATTCATAATGAAAAAACTCTCTATAAATTTATGTCTAAAATCAATGATGTAAAAAATTTAAATCTTCTTTATATCTTAACATATGCCGATATTAATGGTGTCGGAGGTGATACTTATAACTCATTTAATTCAAACCTTCTTTATGATTTATACCAGAGTGCCCTTGAGATTGCAGAAAATAGTGACAGAATTACAGATGCAAAAAAGCGTCTTATTATTGAAAAGCGTGTTAAAAATCTTGAAGAGTTTAAGTCAATATCTCGTATTTTTCAAAAGAAAATTTTAACCATAGAATCAAATCTTTTTTTCTTTAAACATACTCCCTTAGATATTTTAGAGATTGCAAAAAAAGCAAAAGAGACACAAAAATATAGTTTTACAACTAAAAATGAGAAATCTCTTACTATTGAAATATATAGAAAAATTCCACTAAATATTGCCTATCTTTTAGCCTCACTCTCTCACCTTAATATTGCAAGCATGGAAATTTTCACCCTTTTTGATGGTATTAAATACTTTAAGATAGAATTTTTAGAAAAACTCGATGGGAGTGAACTTGTTTTGGTTGAAGATAAAATTGATGTTGCGTTTAATATTCAGCAGCACTCCCTCTCTCTTAAAAGAGTAATCATAAAAAGAGAAGAGATAAGTATTGATTGTGATCATTCACTCACACATGCAGAGATAAACATCCATACAAAAAATCAAAAAGGACTACTTGCTTATGTAATGTACTGCTTTGAAGAGTTACATATAAATATTATGGCTGCAAAAATCCACTCAAGTAAATATAAGGTAAGAGATATCTTTTTAATGGATAAACAAAACAATATATGCAATAATGTCGAAAATATTTTAACAATGTTAACAAAAGAAAATAATTAAGGGGTTGAATATGTGTGGAATAGTTGGTTATTTAGGCGAAAAAAATTCTAAGGAAATTTTACTTGGAGGTCTAAAAGAGTTAGAGTATAGAGGCTATGATTCTGCTGGAATTGCAGTCCTTCAAGATGGAAAATTCGACAGTTTTAAAGCAATAGGAAAACTTGTAAATCTTGAAAAAAAGACAAAAGACTTTGTAACAGACAAGTTCTCTATAGGTATTGGGCATACGCGTTGGGCAACACATGGTAAACCAACAGAACTTAATGCCCACCCACACTTAGGGGAAGAGTCATATGTCGTTCATAATGGTATTATTGAAAACTATGTTGCTCTCAAACGTGAGCTTATTGCTGATGGTGTTACATTTTTAAGTCAAACAGATACAGAAGTTATTGTCCATCAGTTTGAAAAAAACCTTAAAACTGCAAACTCTGCATTTGAGGCATTCAAAAAAACTATTTCAGAGCTTGAGGGTGCCTATGCAACACTTCTTGTTACAAAAGGAGAAGAGAAAACTATCTTTTTTGCAAAAAGTGGTTCCCCTATGCTCGTTGGCATCAATGCTGAGAACGAAAAATATTTTGCTTCTTCAGATACACCACTTATAGGACACTGTTCTGATGTAAACTACTTTGAGGATGGTGACTTTGGATATGTTACACCAAGTGAACTTGCTATTTTTGATGTAAATGGTGTTAAAAAAGAACCAGTTTTTCAAAAACTCTCTACAAATAAACTCTCTGCACAAAAAGATGGGTATAGATTTTTTATGGAAAAAGAGATTTATGAGCAATCAACTGTTATAGCAGATACTCTCATCGGTCGTTTATACGATGATGAAGTACTCTTTGATGAGATAGAACCCTCTCTTTTTGAAGGGATTAATGAGATAAAACTTTGTGCTTGTGGTACATCTTATCACTCAGCACTTACAGCAACTTATCTGTTTGAGCGTTATGCAAAAATAAAGACAAGCATAGAAGTAGCTTCTGAGTTTAGATACCGTAATCCTATTATGAGTAAAGATACTCTTTTTGTAGTTATATCTCAGAGTGGCGAAACAGCAGATACACTTGAAACCCTCAAAATGGCAAAAGCAGCAGGTCTTAAAACACTTGTAATCTGTAATGTTGACAACTCTTCTATGGTTCGTTTAGCAGATGCTTGTATTTTAACACGTGCTGGAGTTGAAAAAGGTGTTGCTTCAACAAAAGCTTTTGCTACACAGGTAACTGTTTTTTGGATGATGTCTCTCTATTTAGCAGGTATTAGAAAATCACTTCCTCAAGAGGAGATAAGTAGACAAATTGCCTTGCTTCGTGAAGTTCCAGCGAGTGTAAAAGTAAGTGATGATATGCATGAGCGAATTAAACGTCTCTCCAAACGCTATCTCCATGGACATGGCTTTTTCTTTATAGGTCGTGATGTTTTTTATCCACTTGCACTAGAGGGAGCTTTAAAACTTAAAGAGATCTCATATCTGCATGCTGAGGGCTACCCTAGTGGAGAGATGAAACATGGTCCAATCGCTTTAGCTGACCCAGAACTCTTTACTATAGCCCTACTACCTCAACATCTTCTGTATGAAAAAGCAAAATCAAATGTAGAAGAGTTAAGTGCAAGAGACAGTACAATCTGTGCTATTTCTGCGGTTAATTTTGATAAGGCAGATGATTTTATACCTATAAATGCATGTAAGGACTATATGTTAGAATTTTTTGAAATGATGGTTGTACTGCAAGTACTTTCACTTGAAATTTCTGTTAGACTCGGGAATGATGTTGATATGCCTAGAAATCTTGCTAAAAGTGTAACAGTTGAATAATTTACATAAGATAGACTAATTTTTCACTTTAAATTTATTTTAAATTAGTTAAAATAACTTTTAACTAATTTAAAGTGAGAACTATGCAAACAAAATCTAAACTACTTTTTATCGTTACTCTAATGCTACTAGCAATTGGTGGTGTTACAATTATTAATATCTCTTTAAACTTTAGAGACTATAGCATAAAAAGTGCTCAAGAGAAAGCGACAATGACAGCTGCCATTGTAAAAGATGGTCTTACTGCACATATGGTCAATGGTATTATGGACAAACGCCAATACTTTCTTGACCAAATTTCCCATAATCATGATGATGTTAAAGCACTTTGGCTTGTACGATCTGACAATGTAATTAAGCAGTTTGGAGAGGGTTTTAATAGTGAAACAGTACGAGATTCTTTAGACAAAAAAGTACTCAATAGTGGAAAAATGATACAGGAGATCACGGAGAGTGCAGACAAAATTGTCTTAAGAGTTACTATTCCTTATAAAGCAACTATTACAGGGGGAGGCACTAACTGTCTCTCTTGTCATGATGTACAAAGAGGAGATACCCTTGGTGCTATTAGTATGGAGTTCGATATCACAAGTATGCGTAATGCTGGACTACTTACCATCTTTAAAATTTTAGCACTTAATCTTCTTTTTATTGTTATAGTGCTAATTTTAATTAATCACTATGTTACACCCTATATGAAACTCTTTGCAAATATGCAAGAGGGAATTACAAAAGCATATAGTGGTGACTTTACACATGAGTTTGAGACAAGTGTTGGAGGAGATGCTAAAAACATTGTACTTCAAATGAATACGCTCTTTCAAAAAATGCAATCTACATTTGGCAATATAAAATATAACCTCTCAACTTTTATTCCCCAAGGGTGTGTTTCAACAGCTGACCCACTTAATGAAGCAAAAACTATTATCGGTGAGCTCTCCGATATATATAAATTTAAAAAAACAATTGAACTTGATGCCACTAAAGAGATTGTTTACTCAAGAGTTGTTGATATTCTGAAAAACAAGTACTCTTTATCTGATTTTTCTATCTATGAAGTAGATACAAACACCTCACAACGTAAATTAATTTACATTTCAAAAGGGAATGAGAGTATATGTGAGAAGAGTGTAGATGATAATGCTATGTTATGTCGAGCCCACAGAACTAAAATGGATGTTATTTCAACTGAATTTGTCAACCTATGTCAAACATGTACTGAAAATGATCAACAATACATCTGTATTCCTTTTAATATTAATGATGAAAATGCTCTTATAATCTCTATTGTAACAACGAATAAAGAAGAAATCAATAGAATAAATGCTCATATTCCTAGTATCAAAAACTATCTTGAAGCAGCAAAACCTGTAATAGAGAGTAGAATTTTAATGGCAAAACTTCGAGACACTTCTCTTCGTGATGGTATGACAGGACTCTATAATCGACGTTTTTTAGAAGAGTTTATAGAAACCATTGTCAAGCAAGCAGTACGAAAAAATGAAACATATAGTGTTATGATGCTTGATGTAGACTTCTTTAAAATGGTCAATGATACTTATGGTCATGATGTTGGAGATAAAGTTATTATTGAATTAGCAAAAGTACTGCGTGAAAGTATCCGTGAAGCTGATTTAGCCATTCGTTATGGAGGGGAAGAGTTTGTTATAATGCTTCATAATGCAACAGATGATGGTACTTTAATAGTAGCAAAAAAAATACACTCAGCATTTGCTAACCTTAAGTTTACTGTAGGGAATGGGGAAATTTTACAAAAAACTATAAGTATCGGAATAGCTAAATTTCCTACTGATGGTGATACGCTTTGGAAATGTATTAAGTATGCAGATACAGCACTCTATGTAGCAAAAACTACAGGAAGAGATAAAATTGTAACATATACACCAGATATGAGTGAAAGTGATACTGTCAGATAAAAATAAAATTTTAACATAAAAAAAGCCCGAATGTACAAAAGTACATCGGGCTTTTTTAGTTTAGATGGGGTAGTTATTTCTAACTACAACCACATCCACCACCTGAACTCTGTGGAGCAGCTGAGCTACCACCAGTCGAACAAGCAGATACACCTGGAGGTGTAGTTGGTTGTACAGACTGGTTATCTACACCGCCATTAGCATTTATCTCTTCAATAGTTGCCCAAATAGAAGCAGCAGCTTCTGTAAAGCGTTTAGCAGACTCAGAAGATGGTGCAGCAAAAGTAATAGGTTTACCCTCATCTCCACCAGTTCTAATTCCTGGTTCTATTGGCACTTCAGCAATGATTTTAGTATCGAACTCATCAGCCATTGGTTGAGAAGTTCCTTTACCAAAGATGTCATACTCAACACCAGTATCAGGAGCAATAAATCCACTCATATTCTCAATAATTCCAGCAATAGGAATATTCAATTTTTTGAACATATCTAATGAACGACGTGAATCATCTAAAGATACTGATTGAGGTGTAGTTACCGTAAGACCAGCAGTTACAGGAACAGACTGAGCAAGAGTAAGTTGAGCATCACCAGTACCTGGTGGCATATCAATAACTAAAACATCTAATTCTGACCATAAAATATCACGTAAGAACTGCTCGATTGCTTTCATAATCATAGCACCACGCCAGATTAAAGATTGCCCATCTTCCATAAGTGAACCCATTGACATCATCTCAATACCATAAGCCTTAATAGGAAGTACTTTGTTTCCATTTACTTCTGGCTTAACATCTGCAACACCCATCATACGAGGGATATTTGGACCATAAATATCTGCATCTAAAAGACCGACTTTAAGTCCTTGAGCAGCAAGAGCGATAGCAACATTCACAGATGTAGTTGATTTACCAACCCCACCTTTACCTGAACTTACCATAAGAAAGTTTTTCACTTGCGGTGCGATGTTTTTACCGTGAGATGAAGACTCTTTTGGCATTTG
This sequence comes from Sulfurimonas sp., assembly GCA_027063505.1. Taxonomy (GTDB): domain Bacteria; phylum Campylobacterota; class Campylobacteria; order Campylobacterales; family Sulfurimonadaceae; genus Sulfurimonas. Next base: position 7,387 of record JAMORO010000082.1, on the reverse strand, counting down.
CGGAGCTTTTATGTTACAAGTAACATTTGATGCACCAGCAGCCTTAAGAGCCTCTGTCGCCTCATCTGTAATCTGTTTTGCAACTTCTGGAGCACTTGATGTAATATCTACAGTAAAGCTTACTGATGTCCCATCAATATTTATATCTTTAACAAAACCAAAAGTTACAATGTCCTTAGTAAACCCAGGATACATTACTTTTGAAAGTGCTGATTTTACAATTTCTTCAGTCATTTATATTTTCCTTATTTTAAATTTAATTTTTGATACAAAGGGATTTTACCCCTTGTTACAGACTAATAATAATATCATATCTAAATAAGACAAATATTGTCTTATTTAGAATCAACTTATATTAAATATTAGTTTAAGCTAAAAGAGCTGCTTCTTCAGCATCCTCTTTTGCTTTTGACTCATCAATAATTCTCTGAATTCCTTCAGGATTATCCATAATCTCTTGAGTAATTTTATATGAACAAAATTTTGGTCCACACATAGAACAGAACTCTGCCTCTTTAAATACATCTTGAGGAAGTGTCTCATCATGGTACTCACGAGCACGGTCACCATCTAAAGATAGCTCAAACTGTTTTTCCCAGTCAAATGTATAACGAGCATCACTCATAGCATCATCAACATCTCTAGCACCCTTGCGACCTCTAGCGATATCAGCTGCATGAGCCGCAATTTTGTAAGCGATGATTCCCTCGCGAACATCATCAGCATTTGGAAGGCCTAAATGCTCTTTTGGTGTTACATAACATAACATAGAAGCACCATGCCATCCACCAACAGCTGCACCAATAGCAGAACTTATGTGATCATACCCTGCGGCAATATCAGTAACGAGTGGCCCAAGAATATAAAAAGGAGCTTCATGACAAAGTTCTCTTTGAATCTTCATATTACGTTCAATCTGATTGATAGGCACATGTCCTGGACCTTCTATCATTACTTGAACATTTTTTTCCCAAGCACGAAGAGTAAGTTCACCAAGAACTTTTAGTTCTCCAAGTTGTGCATCATCAGAAGCATCTGCTAAACAACCAGGACGAAGTGAATCACCTAGTGAAAGAGAAACATCATACTTCGCACAGATATCGAGTATTTCATCAAACGCTGTGTAGAAAGGATTTTCTCTATGGTAGTGCATCATCCAAGCTGCCATTAAAGAACCACCACGAGATACGATACCCATCTTACGTTTTGCAACTTTAGGCATAGTTTCAAGTAAGAAACCAGCATGAATAGTAAAGTAAGAAACACCCTGTTTTGCTTGACGCTCAAGAACATCTAACATTACTTCTATTGTAAGGTCTTCGATTTTGTTTCCAACATCATGAAGGATTTGGTAAATAGGTACAGTCCCAATAGGAATAGCCGAAGCACCAATAACTGCTTTACGGATTTCATCAAGATCTCCACCAGTTGAAAGATCCATCGCTGTATCTGCTTTATATTTTTGAGAAACTTTCATCTTCTCAACTTCATCTTCGATATCAGCAGCAATTGCAGATGAACCTATGTTAGCGTTTATCTTACACTTAGATGCGATACCAATAGCCATTGGCTCTAAAGATTCATGGTTCACATTTGCAGGGATAATCATACGTCCACGAGCAACTTCACTACGAACTAACTCTGGTGAAAGTTCTTCAATCTTTGCGACATATTCCATCTCGCCTGTAATAATGCCTTTCTTAGCATAATACATTTGTGTTCTTACAGCGTCATTTTCGCGCTCTTTTAACCATGCAGATCTCATAGTTTCTCCTAAATTTTATAATTAATACTATTTATATAGTGGCAATATAATCAAATAAAGTTAATCTAAGCTAAAGTGAAATATTCGCTTTATTATTTTAGGCTCATTTGAGTAAAAAAGCATTTTACTTTAAGATAAAAAAAGATATTACAGTGTATAATTTCGTAACACTTTGAATTTTCAGGAGACAGTTTGCCAGATATTACACTTATTCTTCTTGCAGCCGGTAGTTCTAGCCGCTTTGATAGTTCCGTAAAAAAGCAGTGGCTTCGAATAGACCACAAACCTTTGTGGCATTTTGTAGCACAAAAGCTTGAAAATACACAAAAATTTTCTGATGTTATTATTGTCGCGGCAAGTGATGAGATAGCGTTTATGAAGAACTATGCTAATTACACTTTTGTAGAGGGTGGTAACACACGACAAGCTTCACTTACAAATGCTATGAAAAGTGTAAAGAGTGAGTATGTACTGGTAAGTGATATCGCAAGAGCATGCATTAATGAAGATTTTTTAGAGCGAATTCTCACACAGACTAAAGTAAGTGATAGTGTAGTACCGTACCTAAAAGTAACAGATACTATAGTATATGAAGAGACTACGATAGATAGAGAGAAAGTAAAGAGAATTCAAACACCCCAACTATCTTTAAGCAGTGCTCTTAAAAGTGCTCTTCAAACAGACAAAGAGTTCACCGATGAGAGTAGTGCCATAGTAGCAAATGGTGGGAGTCGTAGTTTTATCCCTGGTGATGAAGATGCCCATAAAATCACTTTTATTCAAGACTTAAACAAAATACCCTGCTTAGATGCACCATCTAATGATATATTAAGTGGTAACGGTTTTGATGTTCATGCTTTTGATACAGAGGGTGAAATGTGGTTAGCTGGTGTAAAGATAGAAGAGTCAACTGTTGGATTTTTAGCACATAGTGATGGCGATGTAGCCCTTCACTCTCTTATAGATGCTCTTCTTGGTGCTGCTGGTCTTGGTGATATAGGTATGCTTTTCCCTGATAATGATGAAAGATACAAAGGCATAGACTCAAAAGAACTCCTAAAAATTGTTGTTGCAAAACTCAATAACTTCGGTTTTCTTATAGTGAACGTAGATGTTACCATAATGGCGGAGAAGCCAAGAGTAGCAAAATACAAGCAAAAGATGAGAACTGTTATCTCAGATATCCTTAACATTGACATGAGCCGAGTCAATGTTAAAGCGACTACAACCGAAAAACTCGGCTTTGTAGGTCGAGCAGAGGGTGTAGCTGTTACATCAAATGCAAATTTAAAATATTTTAACTGGAAGACAATATAAAACATGAAAATACTAATAATAGAAAATGAAGTTTATTTAGCACAAAGCATAGCAACAAAGCTAGGTGATGTTGGACATACTTGTGAGATGTGTACCTCGACAAAAGATGCTATTCGTAGCAATGATTATGATGTTGTTTTACTCTCAACAAATATAAATGGACAAGATTTTATTCCTGTCATAGAAACCTTTAAAAACTCTATTGTAATTTTGATGGTATCTTATATATCTAACGATACAGTTTCAAAACCTTTAGCGGCGGGTGCAAAAGATTATATTTTAAAACCATTTATGATTGAAGAGCTAGTTCGTAAGATAGATCATTACCAAGACTATGAGAAACTTAAACGCCGTAATATCGCTTATGAAAAATATCTTAAACACACTTTTTTAAATGCGAAGCATGAAAAGAATATAAATAGTGTTGAACTACCACTTTTTATAAGTTCAAGCTTTCAAAAATATGCAGATGCTTTTGCTTTTGAATATGCTCAAAAGAGAGATATTCCAATACACTTTTTAACACTTACTGATCCTAAAAGCCTCAATGAAATCAGCTCTTTACCTCAGAATTCACTTATCTATATCATAGACTATCAAGTACTTAAAAAAGGTGACAAAAAACTTTTTTGTGAACTTATAGTAGGGAAACAAGCAATTATTGCGAGTAGTGATAGTGTTGAAGAGGTTGAAATACCTGTAATCGAAATTAAAAATGAGAGTAATATATTTGATAAAGGGGAGATACTTCCTATTGAAGATTATGTTAAGTTTATAGTACTCAACTACCAAGACAAGTATCCAGATACAGAACTGAGTAAAAAACTCGGAATATCTCGTAAAAGCTTATGGGAAAAACGAAAAAAATATGACATTGTTAAGAAAAAATAAAACTATATACATAGACAAAGAAGCAGCTTCAGCACTAGATCTTGTTGCTGATGGACTGCTCTCTCCTGTCACTAAGTTAATGTCTGAAAAAGATTCTCGTGATGTTTTAGAGACAGGTCTTATAAATGGGCAATCTTTCCCTTTCCCTTTCATCTTAGCACCAAGTGGCAAAAAGAATGAAGAGGTAATAAGTACCTTAGAAGATGGTGAAACTATTAGTATCATTTGTGATGGAGAAGAGTATGCAACACTTCATGTTACAGAGACTTTTCAGATAGATTCACATGAACGTGTAAAACACATTTATGGAACTGATGATCTTACTCATCCGGGTGTAATGGCAACTATGAAACGACTAGGTTCATGGGCCGTAAGTGGTGAGTATGTACGAGTAAACAATAAAGAAAATACTAATAAAATAAAAATCAGAAAAGCTAAAGAGCGTATAGAAGCGAAACATACTACCTCCATTGTAATGGCTGCAAATCCTATGCATCGTGGGCATGAACGACTTATTCGCCAAGCACTTGAAGCAACTGATCTGCTTGTAATCTTTCTACTCAAACCTTATGAAAGTGCAAACCTTAGTTATGAACTCAGACATGAAGCCTTAGAATTTTTTGTAAATAACTTTTTACCAAAAAATAGAGTTATCATCTTACCACTGGAGAACAGCTATATCTTCGCTGGCTATAATGAGATCATCATTGACTCTATTGTGGCTAAAAACTATGGTTGTGATAGACTTACTATTGGCCGAAATCATGCCGGTCTTGGGATGTTTTACGACTGTAACTCAAACAAGTCTATAGTTGATCGTGTGACAGGGATAGATATAGAGATACATATTGCAAGTGAATATGTCTACTGTGACCAGTGTACAACACTTGTGAGTAAAAATACCTGTCCTCATGGGCAACATCACCAAATCTCTTATCATGCAGACTCAATACTACAGCTTTTAGAAGCTGGGATTTTACCACCTGCTGTTTTAATTAGAAAAGAGATAAGTGCATTTTTACTCTCCAAACTCTATCCAGATAGATTTAAAAATCTAGAGAAACTCTACTATGATACCTTTGCAACAAAAGGACTTTTAGAAGAGCACTCTGAAAGAGACTTCTACCTTGAGCTTATGAAACTCTACCAAACTACCTCACTCACATAAGGAAAAAAATGAACTGGTTTTTTTTAACATTAGGATATAGTGGATTATCACCTAAAGCTCCTGGAACAGTAGGGACATTAGTCTCTCTTCCTCTTGGAATGTTGATTTTAATCTACTTTGATACAAATACTCTCTTTTTAGCAACACTTCTTATCTCACTTATAGCGATAAAAGGGATAAACAAGTATGAAGAGGAGAGTGGTGTTCATGATAACCAGAAGATAGTTATTGATGAGCTTGCTGGAATGTGGTTAGCACTAAGTATTGCCCCTGCTATAACTGTTTCGATGAGTGAGATTACAGAACTCTCAAATGGTTTTTTAATCCAATCTCTTATGGCCTTTGCCCTTTTTCGTTACTTTGATATTACAAAGCCTTCTATTATTGGTCGTATAGATAGAGAAGCTAAAGGTGGTGTTGGAGTTATGGGTGATGATATCATCGCAGGAGTGGCAGCGGGTATCTCAACAGCTGCTCTTTGGCAAGTCTATCTACAACTTCAAACGCTACTCTAAATAGCGTTTAGTGCTTTCCTATCTTCTTGGAAAGAGATTTAAAGAACATCATCTCATTTTCTCGTAAAATACGAATCATATTTGTGTTTCCAACTATTCCAGCAGGATCACCTGCTGTTAGTATATAACTCTTATCAAGTTGCAGAACTTTTCTCTCTATACCCTGGTTCATAACAGAACTCATCATCTGACCTAAAGAGCCCTCTACTACCATGAAAGCGGGTACAACACCCCAACACATAGTAAGTGAACGAGCTACTTTTTCTGAATGAACAACAGCATAAATATCTCTACGAGGTCTATATCTTGCTATCTTTCTTACTGAAGAGCCTGATGATGTTAAGGAGATAATTCCCCAAGCATCTACATCAGAGCAGAGTTTAACAGCCGCTTCATTGATACTATCAGTAGCATCATGAAGCTCAAATTCGGAGTACTTATTAAACGGATATATCTTTTCAGCACCCTGAATCGCCTCAACCATAGTCTCAACAGCTAGTACAGGGTTATGCCCAACAGCACTCTCTTCTGAGAGCATTACAACATCTGTTCCATCTAGTACAGCATTCGCTATATCACTAATCTCTGCACGAGTTGCTCTATCTTTTTCTGTCATAGAGAGTAGCATCTGTGTTGCTGTGATGACTGGCTTAGAGACAGTATTTGCTTTTTTAATGAGCATCTTCTGCAGGGCTGGAACTTCTGAGAAAGGTACTTCTATCCCTAAATCACCACGTGCTACCATTAATCCATCACTCACTTCAAGTATTGCATCGATATTTTCAACCGCATCAAATTTTTCTATCTTTGCAAAAAGCTGTATCTTTGCATCACTCTTATTAAGTATCTCTCTAGCATTTAAAATATCTTGTGCATTCTGAACAAAAGAGATAGCCATAAAGTCTACATCATTCTCTATACCCCACTGCATATCTTCTCTATCTTTAGGTGTTAAGACATCTATTCCTAAACGAGTATTAGGAAAATTTACCCCTTTTTTGGAAGTGAGTTTTCCACTGTTTTGAACAACAACTTTTACACCCTTCTCATTCACCTCAATTACCTCTGTGCGAATCATGCCATCATAGAGGTAGATATACTCTCCAATACTTAACTGTTTTAAAATAGTAGGTTGATTTATACAGGTTACATAACTGTTTTGAGTAAGTTTTTTCCCTACTATATCCTCTTTGATAAAAAGGATAGTGTCATTTACTTCAAGATTAAAAGGTTCTTCTAATCTACCAACACGTATCTTCGGTCCACTAATATCTTGAAGCACACCTACATGAAGTCCACTCTGTTTTTGAGCCTCTTTAATTCTGTTAAAAACCTCTAGGTGATATGCATGTGTACCGTGTGAGAAGTTTAACCTAAAAACATTTACACCTGCTTTCATAAGCTTTATAATCATCTCAAGAGAGTCTGAAGCAGGTCCTATCGTCGCTAGAATCTTTGTACGTTTTTTCACTAGTATATCTCCTTCACACGCCCAACTTCACCACTCATAAGACGAACTTTTATCCCATGTGGATGTTTAGGTGACTTTGTCAAGATATCACGAACTATCCCATCTGTTAAGTATCCCGTATCTTGATCTTGTTTTAAAACTATAGCAACTGACTGGCCATGTTTAATATTTTTTCGTTGTGTTGCATCTAACATATATTCTCATTTTATTTTATTGTATCGCATTGGCGTTTATAGGGGTATTAAAACAAGGCTAGAGCT
>JAMORO010000081.1 GCA_027063505.1 Sulfurimonas sp. | reverse complement strand
TCTTATCGCTGGACTTTTAATCTGTCCAACACTTACTAGTGCATACTTATACTTTTTTCTTAACTCTTTTAAATCATCATCACAACCAATAATAGGATATCCTAAAATAGACTCTCCAACATTTTTTTCATTATCCACAATACCGGCTATAGAAAATCTATTTTCTTGCTCGATTACATCAATTACAGAGTGACAATGTCCACCAGCACCTAAAAGTAAGATATTTTCTTTCATATAATTATACTACTTGAAATATTCACAACTCTATCCTCTAACCACTCTGCATTATCAAGATTTCCTGTTTGCGCATCTTTAAACATATCTAGCTTATTCATAAGTCTCCAGATAGAGCGTGTCATAACACCTTTGTCATTTGTGAACTTTAAAAACTCATCTCTTTGTTGTTTATCTTGCATAACTACTGCATTTAACCAGTAGTTTGATTGAGACTCTTTAGGTTCTGTGATGAACTTAAGCTCAGTATCTCTAAAAAATAACTCATACTTATTTGCCAATTCTCTCTGCTTTTGTATAAACAATTCAAGGTTTTCCATCTGTGCGACACCAAGAGCTGCAGCTAAGTTTGTAAGTCTATAGTTATACCCTATTTCATCATGTATATACTCATATGGGTGAGGTACTTTTGCTGTAGTTGTAATGTGTTTTGCTTTTTTTGCGAGCTCTTCATCATCTGTTACGAGCATACCACCACCACCTGTTGTGATGATTTTATTACCATTAAAACTAAAGACACCTACTTTTCCAAAAGTTCCAGTATGTTTGCCTTTATAGTAACTGCCTAAAGACTCAGCAGAGTCTTCAACAACAGCTATATTATAAGCATCACAAACTTCTACTATTTCATCTATTTTACAAGGGTGCCCAAAAGTATGCATTGGAACACAGGCTTTTATAACTTTTTTTGTAAGTTTATTTATACACTCGCCCTTATCATTTATAAGTGTTTCCTCTTCTAAAAACTCTTTGAGTTTACTTGGAGAAAGCCCTAATGTATCTCTATCGACATCAATAAAAATTGGTTTTGCACCACAATAACTTATAGCATTCGCAGTCGCAATAAATGTTAATGGTTGTGTAAGAACTTCACTCTTCTCATCTACTCCAACAAGCTGTAGACCAATGTGTAATGCCGAGGTTCCATTAGATGTTGCCACTGCATATTTAGCACCACTAAACTCTGCTACCATCTCTTCAAACTGTGTTACAAACTTACCAACACTTGAGACAAAAGTAGAGTCTATGGTCTCATTTACATACTTTTTTTCATTTCCTATAAATCTAGGCTCATGAAGTGGTAAAAACTCTTCTGTTTTATAAATATTCTGTATAAAATCAACTACATTTTTATACATTTACATCTTTCCATCAAGATACTTACCAGTCTCTTTGTGGCCAAAATCAGGTAACATTTTAAAAAACTCTTTAACTACCTCTTCTTTACTCCAAGAGAGATTCTCTTTGTATGTTTTTATTCTCTTCTCAAATGAATTTAGTAATGCTTCATCAAAATTTGCTTCATTTTTAATAATTCCAAGATTCTCAAATCTCTCCATATCTAAAGTTTCAGTGTCTGTAAAAAACTCCTCAAAATCTTTCTCACCTGTTGTATCACTTGGAGTAAAGAGACAAGGCCATTTTCCCTCTTTTGGTAATGTTTTAGCTAAGAGTCTCGCTTCATCCTCATCTTTACATAAGTATGGTTCAAACCCCTTATTTTCTAAATACTTCACTGCGATATCTGCGAAAGAGATTAAGTGTAAATCTTCACTCAGTTTTGGAAAGAAAATATCACGATTTTCTCCAAATATACAAGACATTAGACAGAGTTCACCGCTCTCTTGAGGTGTTACAAAATAGCGTTTAATATCATTAGGTGCAACTATTGGTTGCTTCTTTTCTAAACGCTGATTAAACCCGTGAAGCAGTGAACCATCACTAAATGCTACATTTGCAAAACGAGCCATAGAGACTTTTATATCTAAAGATTTACGATTTACAAACATCTCCATAATACGTTTACTTGCACCCATCATGTTTACAGGGTTTGCAGCCTTGTCGGTAGAGACACAAAAGTATTTTTTCACTCCATTATCTATAGACTGCTGCAGTGTTTTATCTGTATTAAAAATATTTGTCTCAATCATCCTCATAAGTGTAAAGGGATCTTTTTCACTTCTTACGTGTTTAAGTGCTGAAAGGTTTAATACATAATCATACTGACCATCATTTTTTATAAAAGCATCATACTCTAATGAACCAATATCAAGAGCGAAAGTAGCAAAATCACCATCTATATATCCAAATGAACTACGAATATCTCGTACTAGTTCTACCATATTATTTTCACTAATATCTACTACATGAAGTTTTTTAGGATGGCGTTTAAATATCTCTTTTGTTACTGCCTGACCAATAGAACCAGCACCACCTATAACAAGAAAGGAGGATGAAGAGACCTTACAAGAGAGCTCTTCTTCGTAAGATTTAATATCTGAAGCAAAGAGCTCTTTTTTTCTACCTATTAAGTGTAATATACTCATACTCATTTTCCTTAACTATCACTATTAAAGATATCACGAGTGTAGACTTTCTCTTTAACATCTTCTAGTATCTCTTCAAATCTATTTGCGATTATCACATCACTTTTCATTTTAAACTCTTCTAAATCTTTCATAACTTTAGAGTGAAAAAATTCCTCTTCTTTCATGACTGGTTCATATATAACTACTTCTATACCTTTAGCTTTAATACGTTTCATAATTCCTTGAATAGCGGATGCTCTAAAGTTATCACTGCCTGACTTCATCACTAGTCTATAGATTCCAACTACTTGAGGATTTTTTGCGATAATACTCTCTGCTATAAAATCTTTTCTAGTACTATTTGAATCAACTATAGCCCCTATGATACTACTTGGTACATCTTTATAGTTTGCACGAAGTTGTTTGGTATCTTTAGGTAAACAGTAACCACCATAACCGAAACTTGGGTTATTATAGTGAGAGCCTATACGAGGGTCTAGTCCTACACCCTCTATAATCTGTCTTGTATCTAAGTTATGTGTTTCTGCATAAGAGTCTAGTTCATTAAAGTAAGCAACTCGCATAGCTAAGTAAGTATTTGAGAAGAGTTTTACAGCTTCTGCTTCTGTGGAGTCTGTGAGGAGGATATCTATATTCTCTTTTATTGCACCCTCTGCTAGTAAGTTTGCGAACACTTCTGCTCTTTTACTCTTTTCACCTACTATGATTCTACTTGGGTAGAGGTTATCATGAAGTGCTTTTCCCTCTCTTAGAAATTCTGGAGAGAAGATAATGTTCGTTGTATTAAACTTTTCATTTATTGATTTTGTGTAGCCTACTGGTACGGTAGATTTTATAACCATTGTTGCATCTGGATTTATCTCTAATACATCTTGTATTACTATCTCTACAAGTTTAGTATTAAAGTAATTTGTTTGAGGATCATAGTCAGTTGGAGTAGAGATGATGACATACTCTGCATCTCTGTAAGCTTCTTCTTTATCAAGTGTAGCTCTAAAGTTTAACTCTTTTGTAGCGAGGTACTCACTTATCTCTCTGTCTTCTATTGGAGATACTCTATTATTTAGCATTTCCACTTTCTCAGGAACTATATCTAATGCTACTACTTCATTGTTCTGTGATAGTAGTATTCCATTTGAAATTCCTACGTATCCTGTCCCTGCTACTGCTATTTTCACTTGGATAACCCCTTCAATTATTAATTATATAATAATACTAAAAATTTACTTTAACTTGCTTTTTAAAATAATTTTTCCACTCTCAACACCTGGTTGATCATAAGCGTTAATATACATAAATTTAGCACAGATAGAAGTTAGGAGTTCATACTCATACATAAGTTTTGCGATAGAACTTTCGCATACAGAATCAATTGTGATTACATCACAAGGGATATCTTTTTCATTATTTATAGCTTCTATCGTTGCATCTGCTTGCATGTTTATAAGAGATGAAAATTCTCTATTATCAAGGTAATTAAGCTCTTCTAAGCCTTTTAATTCCACTGCAGGTATCTTTAAGTCATTTTCAAAGTTATTTACCTTTATGACTGTAAGTGTCTTATCTCGTTTCCCCTCTATCACTAACTGTAAAAATGAGTGTTGATCTATAGGACCGATAATTCCTATGGGTGTTAGACCCTGTCTTGTTAGATTAAAATCGACTTTTCCAAGTGATTCTCCCCATAACTGAATATACCATTTATTAAACCCTTCTAAACGAGAAGAGTATGAGAAGACTACATTAATATTAAATTTATTTTTATACTCTACAAAAAATCGTGCTTTCTTCATGAGATTTTTATATGTCTTCTCTTGAGAGAAAAATGAATCATGTGCTTTCTTAATACCACCAACAATATCATCAATAGCTATTCCAACGATAGCTAAGGGGAGTAAACCTACAGCTGAAAATACAGAAAATCGTCCACCAACATTCTTAGGTATTGTAAACGTTTTCATACTATTAGATTTTGCATAACTGTTGAGTTTAGAATCATCCTCTGTTATCACTAAAGTATTCTCACTGTTGCATAATACAAGAGAGTTTATATATTTAAAAATAGATATTGTTTCTACTGTTGTTCCAGATTTTGAGATAACAATAAAAAGAGTATCTTCTAAGTCAATACCCTCTATTTTTGATTGTATATCTATGGGATCAGTAGTCTCTAAAAAAAAGAGTTTTTTACTCAGTTTCTTTGTATGCTTTAAAAATTTATATATGGCATAAGTACCTAAGGTACTTCCACCTATTCCAATAACTACAATATTTCTCTGTTTTACTTCTTGTGCATACTCTTTATAGGCCGATAGATCTTGTAAGGCAAGGTTATAATACCCTATATCTTCCTTCTCTTTAACTATCGCATCAAACAGTTCTTCATCTGATATAATCGGATTATAGTTGTCTTTATAGTTCATTTATTTATCACCCTTCTCATAAAAATAATTTGTTGCCTGTACGAAACCATCAACACTGCCACAATCAAATCGTGTACCATCAAATTTATATGCGATAACTTTCCCTATCTTTGCCATCTCTAATAGAGCATCCGTTATCTGTATCTCTCCAGCTTTTCCAGGCTTAGTCTCGCGAAGAACATCAAAAATATCTGGAGTTAAGATATAGCGACCTATTATTGCAAGGTTTGATGGTGCATCTTTAGGATCTGGTTTTTCCACCATATCGTTTACTCTTACAAGTGATCCTTTTGCATACTTTTCATCAGCTATAGTATCTCCTGCTATCACTCCATACTTATTACTATCTTCTGGTGAGATCTCTTCTACTGCTACAACACAGCACTTATATTTTTCATAGAGTTTTACCATTTGACTTAAAACGCCATCTGTCTTGTTGTCACAGAGATCATCAGCAAGAACAACTGCGAAAGGTTCATTTCCGATCAGTGTTTCCCCTGTAAGAATTGCATGTCCTAATCCTTTCATCTCAACTTGACGAGTATAAGAAAATGTACAAGCATTGATAACATTACGGATTTCAGTTAAATAACTCTCTTTGGCTGTTCCTTTAATCTGATGCTCAAGCTCATAACTAATATCAAAATGATCTTCAATTGATCTCTTACCACGACCAGTAACAATAGCCATAGTATTTAAACCTGCTTCTATAGCCTCTTCCACACCATACTGAAGTAAAGGCTTCGTAAGAACAGGTAACATCTCTTTAGGTATGGCTTTTGTAGCGGGGAGAAAACGTGTTCCATATCCTGCCGCTGGAAATAAGCATTTTTTTACTATTGACATTTTTTTCCTTATATTTTAAGTTTATACACTTTTACTTGAGGATTCATAATAACCTCTTCAAAAAGACTTTTATCAGCATTTTCAAGTACCATGAGCTGAATATATGTAGAATTATACATCTTTTCATCAAGGATTAAAAATGTATTATAATTTGTCATATAGATAACATTAAAATTCGATGTCATATTTATATACTGTGTTTGTACTTGTAACTTCATTTGAGAGTCATACCCTGTTTTAACAAATCTTTTTATAGGTATTTTATTTTTCCCAATTATTAACTTTGAAGTTTTTTTATCTAGATAAATTCCACGACCAAAGTCTATTTTATTCCCAATATCTTTAAAATTTCTACTCATAAAGAAAAATGGTTGTTTTCCTTTTTGACCATTCATCAAATCCATATTTGAAAAAAGTGTAACAGTTGGAAGGATATTTAGCATCTTATACGGTAAATAAAGATAAATATCATCTCTCTTCTTAGGTAAATCTATCTTCGTCTCTAGTGAGAGTAAAAAGTCATTTGTATCATCAAAACCATACTCTTTCGTCATCTGTTCTATAGTGGAAAGAACAGTTATATTTTTATCGTCGATTGCTTGTTGATTCTCTTTTATAAATCTAAACCTCTTTTGAGTATATTCAACAGCAAGTCTTCCTAATTTATATGCGGATTCTTGAGGGTGAGTAAACATATAACTAACGATAAAAAGATCACTTGATTTTTTACTTGCACCCCCATCAATTAAAGTTTTTGCATCACTGTAGTAACGTATAGGATAACCATAGTCCCACCAAGTTATAACATAGTCATCTCGAGTTAATTTTGAGTGTAAATCATTTAAGACCTTAACCTCACTTGCATTAAAAACAGTAGGTACTTTATAAGCCTCTATATGTTTATAGTTTGGATAGAGGATAGCACTTGTAAGAATAATTATCGTTGCTATTTTTAACTTTTTAGATGGCATTTTTGAAGCAAGCTCTGTAATCAAAAATGCTATACCAAAGGCTAATATCGGTACAGCATAAATAGTAAAACGTAAGCCCCCAACATATGCTAAGAATCCCAATCCAATTAAAGGAATTGCCAATAACATTACTCTATGTTTTATTACTAAATAGATATACCCAATAAAAGAGAGTATAAATGTAAGGATATTTCCACTAATACGATTTGCAAATGTTTCAAAAGATATATGCCCAGCTTCTCGAACAGTCTGCATTACAGTAAAGAAATGGAGTTGCAGTCCTTCCTCGGTAGCACTTACCGTATCTTTAAAAACATAACTACTCAATTTTTCCCAAATAGGATTAAATCCACCTGAGAGAAAGAAAGCGACTATTGATGCACCTAAAACATAAAAAACATACTTATCTAAACTTTTATTTCGAAAAATTAAAAAACTCACTACTACAGCTAAAAGTCTAAATGTAGCATCCATATTCATCATAGCAAACATCATTATCGCAAGTAGTTTATAGTTAAATATATTTTTTCGATCAAAAAACAGAGCATAAACAAGAATTAGACTGAAAAATGAAAACTCTAGAGAAAAACTTTGTGCATACCACCATCTGTAGATTAAAATATCAAGTGCTGTAATAAGCAAGTATATATTTTTATTTGTCTGAATCGCCCAAATAATAGACCAAAGGAGGAACATTGGAAGTACAATATTTAACATATCAGTATCGTAATAACCAACCATTGTACGGTTATAATAACTCCAAGCAATAGAGGCTAAAAGAGCAGCGACTAATCCCATCTCTAAGTTTTTCAAGGTTTTTGCAATTAAGATAATAGGGATAACTATGAGTGAACTCAAGAATGCAGGAAGGTAAAAAATAACTGTTTCAAAAGAGAAAGGCAATATTTTTACAAAAAAAGCTGTCAGTTGTGAGGGAGCCCAGGTTACAGGAGAGAGGTCATTTAATTGATGTAATTTATCAAAGTATCCCTCTGCAGTTGAGTTTGTCGTACTTCCTGAGAGTAAATCTCTTGCACCTTCAGCCCAAAAGTAGCCATCGTTTGTGTTTATCATAAACTGACCATTAAACATAAATGACTCATATCCAGAAAATTGATAAACCCAAATAAGTCGCATTAAGATTGAAAAAGTAAAAGCTATTAAAATATAAAAAAGAGTCCGTTTAGTTTCATTAGAGAGTGCTGTCAATATATCTGTCCATTTATAGAAATTTGTTATTTTTAAGTAAAAGAGATTATAACATATCTCTTCTTTTACTTACTCAAGAATCCCATAGACTTCTCACCATCAAAATTAGCATCCTTTTCTCTTCCTATCTCATCTATAAAATCTTGAGTTGTAAAAAGTGGCTTCTCTCTTACAGCAACTTTATATGCAGTATTCTTTACGATAAGGTTAATTTGCCCACCTGTGAGATCATAAACTGCTAACTTTTTAAGGTCAAATTTTTTCTCATAAGGAGCATCTAAAGGAAGCATCAACTCCCATAACTCTTCTCTCTGTTCTCTATTTGGTCGTTTAAACTCTATTTTGTAATTAAAACGCCGAGAGAAGGCTTTATCTATATTTTCAAGTAGATTTGTTGTTGCGATAAGCATTCCCCGAAAGTTTTCTATCTGTTCTAAAAAGATGTTTTGCATCTGGTTATGCATCTGATCTGCACCGGTAATAGTACCACTACTTCTAGCCCCTAAAAACTGATCTGCTTCATTAAGAAGTAATATGGGCTCTGTTTTTGTTTTTTCACTTAGTTCATAAAAAGTATCAAAAATTTTACGTACATTTTTTTCACTCTCTCCTACATACATAGAGAGAATTTTCGAACAATCAAAGGCAAGAACCTGACGTTTCAAAGATTTTGCAAGAGAGTAAGCTGTCATAGTTTTTCCCGTTCCCGCTGCACCATAAAAAATTATTCGGGCATCAATACCACTCTTTTTATCTTTAATACCCCATTTTACAAGTCTTGCAACTACCTCTTTATCTACCTGCTGCATCAAGTTGTTGAGTGTCTCTCTTGTAGTAGTATTTAATACCACATCATCTAAATCTGTCTCACTATCTATAAGCTCAAAAATATCCTGTTCTTCAATAAGAGCATTTAACTTAAGTCGTGTTACTTTTTTAGTCTTTTGCGGATGAATAATACTTTGAAGTACCTCATCAACTATATAAAATGAACGAGATATGCCACCAAAAGGATTAAGCATCTCCTCATAATCTATAATTTCACTACTTAAAAGGTTAGAACCATCCTCTAACAGTGAACGATTTTTAATCCGTTCATAATCATCCAGAGAGATTAAATCAATAAGTGCATTCATCTCTCTAAGACTTGCATCTGTCGCACTATACTCTTCACGAAGTAATGCGATAAATATAACTTGTTCTAAGTTACTCATTTTTTTTTGTTTAAAAAATTTATCGAGTACTAATTTTTCAGATGTTTGTGCCACTCTCTCAGCTATACGATTCTCTAAAAGAGTCATCTTAGCCTGAAGTCTATCTATACCAAGAGAGTGTTCATGTACATTTTGACGTATAACGGACATCTTTTGATAGAGTTCAATACGGAAAAATTGATCTTGAAGATACTCTAAATGATCGGCATAAGGTTTTACATCTGGTAAATCAGACTCTAAAGTCCCCTCTTGTAATAGGCGTAAAAATGAAGGGGTTAGGCCAACTGCTGTATTTAGTAGTTCTAGAGGAGTAACATCTGAAATTTTCATCGGTGTGAAACTTTGCTGATGTATCCAACCTAGTTCTAAGAGATTTTTCAACTCTCTCAAGTGCTCTAAGTGCTCATAGTTTTGGGCACTATAAAGATCTTGTAGCAATTCAAGGACAAGGATATCATCTTGCCCTTGCATATACTGTTTTGCTAAGTACTGAAGCATCTCTGCCTCAGTATTACTACACTTTAAGTGTTTATATATCTCTGTTTTTTTTACTTCTTTTTGAGATAGAAAATCAACTAAATTTTTCAAAAAAATCCTTAAAACTTATAACCTACACCAGCAGAAACAATCACTACATTAGAGTTTGAGAATGTTCCTTCTAGCTCATCATTATCTACTTCTCTATCATCACGCATAGAGTAAAGAGCTGACACTCCTAAGTTTACTTCAGGAGAAAGATCATAACGAACACCAAATGAAACAGATAAAGAGTCAGAGTCAGGAAGTTCATAACTTACTCTATTATCAGGAACAGGTGTTTCATCTAAAACAGCACCAGCCATTAAAGTTACACTCTCAAGTTTTTGAGTCACCCCTACTCTATATGCATTAGTATCTTTCCAATCTTTGGCAATTGGATCATCAAAGTATGGTTTTAAGTTTCCAATATCACCTGCATAGCCAAAATCTAATGTATTATACGCAGACCAATAATTTTTTTCATAAACTATCTCAATAGTTGTCTCAGTAGGTAGTGTATATGCTACTGCTATATTAAAAAATGCAGGGAGAGGAACACTTACAGTTGAACCACCATCATAAACAGGGGTAGTTGTACTTGAAACATCATAAAGTTTTGCTGTACCCTCTTGTGTAAGATCTACTTTTGATCTATATGTCACCCCTATTTCTAACTCTTTAAGTGGTTTGTAGGCTAAAGCTAAGTTATATCCAACATCAAAACTATCCCCTTCCATATCTCTAGAAACTACAGATGTACTTTTTACTATTCCAGAAGAGTGAATCATTCTAAAACCAACAGCAAATGCAAGAGTTTCTGTCACTTCAAATGCGACAGTTGGATTAATTTCCACTACTTGCAGAGTAAACTCTTCTGCCTTATCTTTAGCAGGAGAATCACTCCAGCGTTTAGTAAGTCCACCTGGAACGGAAACACTTAAACCAACACGAGCATTACCAAGTTTTGGAGATACATAGTTCAATGATGGAATAAGAAAAAACTCTGACTCAGCATCTATATTGTCTCCTGACTGAGAGCCACTTCCTTTGAAGTTTGTCGGTGCGAGAGAAATCATTATCAGATCTGCTTCAAGGTTATTCTCATCTTTCATAAAAATCATATTAGCAGGATTATAGTATGCAGCATCAGCACCATTAGAGTGAGCAACATTTGCTGCACTTAATGCAGCTCCATTTACTGATGTTTCTGGGATTTTATATCCACCGGCATATAATGTTCCCACTGCAACCAAAGATAATAATGTTAACTTTTTCATTGAAATTTCCACCTATTTAAGTTTTCTTCTAGCATACTACCAAAATCTGACCTATTTTTTAATAAGTTACACTTTTTTTTATTTATTTGTATTTTTTTTACTCATTCAAGAAATTTCTAATACCATTTAGAATAGAATGAGGTAATTTTTTAAGGAGTTACTATGCTAAAAACTATCTTCTCTATCCTTACTCTTCTCTTTATTGTCGGATGTGGCGACGACGAGAGCACAACAGTAAAGGTTAATAATACCACGGGCCAGGGTGCAGGTGCACTCATTGTTTTTGATTCTACAGAGGGGAATATCCCTTACCCAAATAACATTTTATTCGCAGGTTCAATAGATGGAACACTTAATATCCCCTATGAAGAGACAGATGCTGATGCAAGTGTAAAGTTTGCACTCAATGCCTTAGATGGTTTTTCAACAAATGCTCCAATAAGTGTAGGTTTTAAAGGAGAGATTAAAGCAAGCTCACTTTTTGGCGGTATACATCTTTATGAGATGAATGCAACTGGAATAGCGAGAGAACTTCTCTTTCATGTTCAAGGTATTCAAACAGGTGAATATGTTGCAACAGTAAGTGGTGAAAAAGTTGTTATTCTTCCCGTAAAAGCCTTAAAGTCTTCTACAAACTATGCAGTAGTATTGACAACAAATATTATTGACGATGAAAATCAATCAATAGCACCCGACTTAGCTTCTAGTTTACTACTTAAAACATCACCTTTAATAGATTCAACAGGGAACCATACAAGTTTAAGTACTGAAGATGCAACTAAATTTGAAGGTATCCGTCAACTTTCTCAACAAGTTATAGGTGCAGTTCTTACAAGTCCTACAAATACACTAACAAGAGATGAAATTGTCTCCGCATGGAGTTTTAAGACACAAAGTATTGGTAATTTCTTTTCAAATGTTAAAAATACTAATCTGTCAGGAGTATTACAAGTACAGAGTGCAGATATAAATACAAGTGCTGTTGGTGGGTTTGGGAAAGCAGATATCTGGGTAGGAGCGATGGCGAATCTTCCATACTACTTAGGAACACCTAGTGCATCAAATCCAACCGCACCATTAATATCTTATTTTCATGATATTAATGGAAGTACACTGTTTTCAGGTATGCCACAATTAGATAGTAATAAAACAGTTCCAATCCTTATGACAAAACCAAATGCGACATCTTATGCTGTTATAAAAGGTGCTACTTCACCTTGGCCTATTGTTATCTTTCAACACGGTATTACTCAAAACAGAACAAATGTATTAGCTATTGCTGATGCTCTTGCTGATGCTGGGTATGCTACAATTGCTATGGATCTTCCACTCCATGGGCTTGATACAAATGCAACAGGCCTAATGACAAGCTATGAAAGAACTTTTGATGTAGATTATGTTAATAATACAACTGGAGAAGCTGGACCTGATGGTAATATAGATGCTTCCGGAATACACTATATAAATCTTGCCTCACTTCTTACATCAAGAGATAATATTCGCCAAAGTGCTTCTGATCTTCTTGCTTTAAAAAATGCGATTAATGGTTTAGCAGATATTGATAGTTCACGTATCGCCTTTGTTGGTCACTCTCTTGGTACAATTGCCTCTTTTGGTTTCCTTGCACACAACGCACTTGAGAGTGTTACTTTAGCAATGCCAGGTGGAGGAATAGCAGAACTTCTTAATAACTCGGCTGCTTATGGTCCCGTTATCGAGGCTGGTCTTGCAAGTAAAGGAGTAGTTAAAGGTACAGGATCTTATGCAAGTTTTATGTTAGCGACTCAAACTGTCTTAGATGATGCGGACCCAATCAACTATACAACTGCAGTAGCAACAACTCAAGCTTTAAAAATCTTTGCAATTGAAGTTGTTGGAACAGATAGTAGTAATAGTGATCAGGTTATTCCAAATAGAGTAGCAACTGCACCTTTAGCAGGAACAGAACCACTCGTTACATATTTAGGAACTACAAATCTTACTACAGATGCTGCAGCTCCTGCTAAAACAGCAAGATATATTGCAGGTCATCATAGCTCTATTCTAAGACCAAATGCTGTAGATGGTGAGACACCAACTGCTACAGAAGTAGCTGTAATAACAGATATGCAAGCAAAAGTCGCTACATTTGTAAATTCAAAAGGAACAGAAATTCCACTAGGTGATTCTAGCTTACTACAACCATAGTTTATAATCTCTCTTGTGAGAGATTATTTTATAAAACTATAAAGAAGTTCTATCTCCTCTTTCCAGATCGTATCATCAATAGTTTCCAAAACAAGAGGGATATCATCCATTCTTTCATCTTGCATTATAAATTTAAAAGCATCTATTCCTATCTCACCTTTTCCTAGAGACTGATGTCTATCCACATGTGAACCAAGAGGTGGTTTAGAATCATTTATATGCATTCCCATAAGATACTTAAAACCTACAACACTCTCAAACTCATCCCAAGTCTTATCATAAGCTGCTCTCGTTCTTATGTCATATCCTGCTGTAAACATATGACAAGTATCTATACAAACACCTATACGACTCTTATCTTCTACCTTATCTATAATATGCGCAAGATGCTCAAAACGCCATCCAAGATTACTCCCTTGTCCTGCAGTATTCTCTAACACAGCACTCACACCATCTGTCTTATCTAATGCTATATTTATCGACTCAGCTATCACATCCAAACAGATATCTTCGATAGGTTTCATTATTTCTAAATTCTCTTTATCTGACTTCTTAACTTTTGCTAAGTGACTCCCCGGATGAAAGTTAAGTCTATCGAGTCCTAAAAGTTTACAACGCTCTAACTCATCTATAAACGCAACTCTAGACTTCTCTAACTTCTCTGTTTCTGGATGTCCAAGATTAATAAGATAAGAGTCATGAGGGAGAACATGCTTAGGAAGTATGCCACTCTTCTCTAAAGCAGCTTTAAATTTATCTATAGTTGCAGCATCTAAATCTTTTGCAACCCATTGGCGTTGATTTTTTGTAAAGAGTGCAAATGCTTTTGCACCTATTGCTTGGGCATTTGATACAGCATTAAAAACACCACCACTCGCAGAGCAGTGAGCACCTACAAATTTATTTATTTTACTCATTAGTTTATATCCTTGATCTTAAAAATTATTCTATTTTTTTTGTCTTTAAAAAAGATTTCGTGAGAGTTTACTCTATACTTTATATCTACATCATTAGTTTTTATCTTTTGTCCAAAGCCATCATCTACTTTTAATTTTCCAACTCCATCATATATAGCTCTTCCTAAAAGAATATTCTGTAAAAGTTCATCTGGATAAGCAGAACTTAAGTACTCTGCATTAAAATTACTACGACTCATACACCCTTCATCTATACAAACAAGATAATTTATTGCTATTTTTTTGATAGATTTACCAGCGACAAAGAGTTCAAGTTCTATTGAATCATTCGTATTACGGATATATCCAAGATCTGCGAATTTTAACTGGGGAGATTTAATGATAATTATTTTTGATTGAGTATGCTCGTAGTTTTTCATACTACAAGCACTAAAAAGAAGGGTAAGTGTTAGGAGGAAATAGTACAAACTATTTTGCTAAAAACTTTCCACATTTTTTCTCAGCTGTTCCACCAAATGTACGGATCTCTACTGCTGAACCATTTTTTGCAACGACTTGGCGTTTACACTCATCTTTCGCTATACAATCTGGATTTTCACATCCTATATTTTCTGGTAATTGTGCCATCTATATTTCCTTAAGTTTTAAATATTTTCGGAATTTTATCAAATTTTTTGCAATTTGTCATACTTTTAAAACAAGTAATTAAAAAAAGCTATGATTACACTATGAAAATCCATATAGATATCGATTGTTTCTTTGTCAGTGCTGCTCGTATTATTGATCCTACCCTTAACCATAAACCAGTGGCTATTGGTGGTCGAAGTGATACAAAAATCTTTAACAAAGATGCAAAAAATCAAACTGTAAACTTTGAAAATAGTGGTAGCTTTGTCCCTACTTTTTATAAAGCTTACGAAACAAAGGATGATGACTTATCCTCATTTACAGATGAGAATGGAAAAGTACGTGGTATCTTAACAACCTCCTCTTATGAAGCAAGGGCCTTTGGCATAAAAACTACAATGAGCATAAGAGAAGCACTCCAACTCTGTCCTCATCTCATCATAAAAGCACCAAACATGTCTCTCTATCAAGAACTATCACATAAACTCCATGAATTTTTATCCAAAAGAATTCCTTTAGTAGAACAAGCAAGTATTGATGAGTTTTATGGAGATTTAACTGGTTGGGTAGATGAAGCAGACATTCCAGCTTTTATAGATAATCTTCGCCATGAAATACTTCGAGAGATAAAACTCCCTGTTTCCATTGGAGGTGCCCCTACACGATATATTGCAAAACTTGCAACTACCTATGCAAAACCTTTTGGGTGTAAGACTATAGATAAGTATAACTTTGACACTTTTGTAAATCCAATCAAAGTAGAAAACTTTGCAGGGATAGGCAAAAGTATGAAGTGGCGATTGCATAGTACTCAAATCTATACACTAGGTGAGTTACGCAACAGACGCGGTACAGTTGAATCTTGGGGACCCTATGCGAAAGATCTATACAAACGTGTAAATGGTGAAATTGATGCTCCAATTAACACTACTCATAAAAGAAAGTCTATAGGCATTAGCCGTACATTTGACCCTCTTTTTGATAGAGTTGAATTAAAACGCCGTATTCATGTTTTAGCAAGGCATCTCTCCTATGCTATCTTAAAACTCAACGTCACACCAACCGTCTTTCATCTAAATATCTCTTATGAGATGAACCAAAACTCTCATAAGAATATCTCACTAGCAGAACTCTTTACTGAAAAGAAATTTGACACTCTATGTCTACAACTCTTTTATGATGCTGACACACAACGGCGTTTACAAGTTATAAGACTCTCTATCACCTGCTCCTCCTTTACAAGAGACTCTAAAAAAGAGCTATCCCTTATAGGTTTTCAAGAGGAGCAGAAGATGCGAAAACTGACAGAAGAGACACAAGTTTTACGGGAGAAATATGGTATTGATACACTCAAATGGGGAAGTGAAATGTAAGCTTTTGTTAACATTCTATGCTACAATACTTCTTATGACAAATAGTAAACTTCTTGAGCAATTTCGCTCCTTTTACTTTCGCAACTATCCTAATGATATGGAAACACAGATCTCGTACTTCTCTATTTTTGGAGGGCTTGGTTGGGATATTGATACATCAAAACCTATTTTAGAACTTATTCAAGAACTTATAGTTGAGAACTTTGAACTTTTAAACACTAAGATAGAGGAGTTTACACTTAGTGAACCTGCACATAAAAGACTTCTTCAAGCTCTAGCTGTTGGAGATAGAAGAATATTTTCTGCTTTTAAAAGAGCTGGACTAAACAATGGTAATGGGGGTGCAGCTCTTAGCTTTTTACAAGAAGCTGGACTTATACAGATGGAGTACTCAAGAGAAGAACATCCACGAGAAAAAAATCCAAATGCAAAACTAAAACGCCGTGATGCAAGACATAGGATATCGCATAAAGTACTCTTCACACATCCTTTTATACGCTTTTGGTTCTATTTTATAGCGCCACAGATGCGAAATATAAAAGAGGGTAATTTCGAATCTCTTATCAAAAAGCTCCAAGAGCAGTTAAACAGTTATACAAGTTTAGTCTTTGAAGAGTTAAGCGAAGTTCTCCTTAACTATAATCTTAGAGAGACTCAAATTATAAGTTCTGGAAGTTATTGGGATGCAAATATAGAGATAGATATACTTACCATTACAGAAAATGATAAAGTTTATGTAGGTGAGTGTAAATGGAAAAACCATAAAATAAATAAAAAAGAGCTTCATAAACTTCATGAAAAGTGTGAAAAACTAGAGATAAAACCTGATCAAATCATCTTTTTTTCTAAACGTGGCTTTTCTAAAGAGTTACAGCAGATGCAAGGAGCAAAACTTGCTCTTTACAGCTGTGAAGAGTTTAATATGCTTGTAAAGAGTAGCTCTAAAGAGCAGTTAATCGAAAACTTTATTAACTAACAACTCTTAGTGCTGTATAAGCTTCTTGAAGAAGTTGAAATTTCTGTGTATAGTGATCCACCATATGAGGTGCTTCATGAATAATTTTATCTGGATGATATACTTTAGTTAGTTTTTTATATGACTTTTTCAAAGCATCTTGACTCGCACCAACAGGACACTCTAAAACAGTGTAAAACATCATATTTTCATCATCTTGCTCTTTACAAAGATCTCCAAAACTAAAGTTTGCAAAATCACTATAAAGTTTAGACATAAAATGGTTATCGTATCTATACTGAATCTGGTAATGTAGAATATGGCGTTTATTTAAAACTCTTTCAAGCCTTGCTTTTGCCTTCAGATCAGAGACATCTATAACAAGGGATAGGTCAGTTCCTCTTTCAATATATATTTCAAGTTGTGAGCGCATATAGTTCAATACCCATGAATTGGCCTTATCAAGAGAGATAAGAACAGATCCTTTATCATATGCATATAAGTTTACCTTTATAGTTTCAGGTTCTTGAAGTTTTTCTAACTCTATTTTTATAGGTTGTGTTCCATACTTTAACATACTTCGTAGAAAGAACTCATGATTAAAGTCATGAGTTTTGGCATGATGTTCACTCAGTTGCTGTAAAAATTCCTCTCTTACATCTCTTAGAGTTTCATTTCTAAAAACTAAGACTGCTTTAGGTAAAAAGAGCATTCCCCGGGCATGATGATTTAAAAACTCATTCATCCAACTAGTATTTAAAGTATCAAAGTCTGTAGTGATAAGAATGAGATTATTGCGCAATACTATATTCATATACCCTACCTTTTTAATAGTTTTTTGTAATAAAAGCAATTTTAGTACCATAAAAATATTACTCAGAATATACTGCTTACAATGCAGCTACTTTCCATAAATCTAAAAATTCTTAACTAATTTAAATTCACTTCATTTTAATTATATATATTTTGAGTATAATTGCATTAATTATTTTGCTACATGTAAACAAGGATATAATTTGCGCGAAAACATGAATGAAAAATGTGCTGTTGTTGGAATCTATGGTCATGAAGAAGCTTCTAAGTTAGCTTACTTTTCTCTACACTCTTTACAACATCGTGGTCAAGAAGCTGCTGGTATTAGTACTTCTGATGGAAAGAAACTTCATACGATTAAAGATCGTGGTCTTGTTATGAGAGTTTTTAATGAAGAGAAACTAGCAACACTTAGTGGCTCTTCTGCAGTTGGACATACTCGCTACTCTACTGCTGGTGATGACTCTATCCTTGATGCGCAACCCGTATTTGCTCGTTATGATCTAGGGGAGATGGCTATTGTACACAATGGCAATCTTACAAATGCTGATGAAGTTCGTAATAAACTGATTGAAAAAGGTGCAATTTTTCAAACATTTATGGATACTGAAAACCTTATTCACCTTATTGCTAAAAGTTCTAAAGATAAACTAATTGATAGAATTATTGATGCAGTTCAAAGAATCGAAGGTGCATTTTCATTAGTATTTTTATCTCGTACTAAAATGTTTGCTATGCGTGATCGCCATGGTTTCCGTCCTCTAAGTCTTGGTCGTCTTCCAAATGGTGGCTACATCGTCGCAAGTGAAACTTGTGCATTTGACCTTGTTGGAGCGACTTTTATTCGTGATGTTGAACCAGGTGAACTTCTTATATTTGAAAAAGACAAAGCGCCACAGAGTATTAAAGTTTTTGAGCCAACTCCAAAACACTGTATCTTTGAGTATGTCTATTTTGCACGACCAGATTCACAAGTGTTTGGCCAGTCAGTATATCAAACTCGTAAAGCTATGGGTCGTGAGTTAGCAAAAATGGAACCTATCGAAGCAGATATAGTTATTCCTGTTCCAGATGGTGGTGTTCCATCTGCTATAGGATACTCTCAAGAGAGTGGTATTCCTTATGAGATGGGAATTATGCGTAATCACTATATTGGTCGTACATTTATCGAGCCAACTCAAGAGATGCGTGACCTAAAAGTAAAAATGAAACTCTCTCCTATGACAGATATCATTAAAGGTAAACGTGTAATTGTTGTTGATGATTCAATTGTACGGGGAACAACTTCTCGCCGTATTATTCGTATGCTTAAAGAAGCAGGAGCAAGTGAGGTTCATATGAGAGTCTCATCTCCTCCAACAACAGATCCATGTTTCTACGGTGTAGATACACCAAGTAAAGATAAACTTATAGCAGCAAATATGTCAACTCAAGAGATCTGTAACTATATCGAAGCAGACTCTTTAGCATATCTCAACGAAGAGGCACTTCTTAGAAGTGTGAATGCAGACTTAGAGAAAGATGCATACTGTACAGCTTGTTTTACAGGTAAATACATAGTTTAATGCAACAAATATACACTTATGGTAAGTATCTAAAAAAGAAATTTGATGCTAAAGTTTACAAAGTTGGCATCAATATCTCTGGATTTACTTGTCCTAACATAGATGGAACTGTTGCTAAAGGTGGTTGTACATTTTGTGAAAATGACTCTTTTTCAGCAAGTACAGATGCAGTACAAGAGCTCAAAGGTTTTCACTTAAACCTAGAGTCAAAAGAGAACCCCTTTTTAGAGAAACAGCTCATTCAACTTGAACAACAGTTTTACTCTATCTCTAAACGTCAAGCAAAAGAGTATGGTGCTGAAAAATTTCTTGTCTACTTCCAATCTTTTACAAATACATATGCACCTTTTGATACACTCAAAGCACTCTACGACAAAGCTCTCTCTTTTCCTAATGTAGTAGGCTTAAGTATAGGTACTCGTTCAGATAGTATTACAGATGAGACACTTGAGTACTTAGCTGAATTAGCAAAAGAGCATGAGATATGGCTAGAATTTGGTATCCAATCTGTTTATGATGAAACCCTTGAGAAGATAAATCGAGGTCACGATAGTCAAAATGTTAAAGAGTGGATTATAAAGTCCAAGGAAGTAGGTATAAATGTCTGTGGTCACCTTATCTTTGGTTTAGGTGGTGAGACACAAGAGATGATGCTTGAGACTTCTAGAGCAGCTTACGAATGGGGTATAGACTCAGTAAAATACCATCCACTCTATGTTGTAAAACGTACGGCTTTAGCAAATGAATTTAATCGTGGAGAGTTTACTCCTATAACCGAAGAGCAGTATCTAGAGGTTTTAGTAAAATCCATAGAGATGAAGCCTAAAAATGTTACTGTACAACGTGTAACAGCAGGTATAGATGATGATTCCCTACTAGCACCTATATGGTGTAGAGATAAAAATAGACAGATTAAAAATATAAATGCTGCTTTAAAAAAAGTAGGACTTAAGTACTAAGAGTTAGTGTCCCCATACTTTAGTAAACTGTGCAGTACTTCTAAAATAGGGTGGATACCTAAAGTGAACTCTAAAGCTTTTTGCTGTCCCTGGTTTTAAATTCGTTGCAACTACAAACTCTTTAGTGATAGACTGAGGTTGCATCTTTATATTAAACCCTCCACTAAAGAAATCAAAGAAACCACTACTCTTATAGAAGTTTCCTCCTTTAACATTTCCAGTAGCATGGCCTTTATTTACAAGTTTTATCTCAACAGTAACTTTACCAATCTTATGTTTTCCCTCATTTTTAACAATACCAGTATAAATAATCTGCTCTGTACTGAGAAGACGTTTATTTTTAAGTTTATAAAGTCCTACCTTTTTAGTATATTTATCCACTACCACTACAGAAAATCCAGCCAAAAGAATTGAAACTACTGTCACAATAATAATCATCGTAATTTTCATTTTTGTATTTTCTTGTTTAAATCCACTAACTATTCCAGCGGCAAAGATAAGAAAAATAAAACCAAAAGTAATAAAGTGCCAGTAATTTAAAAGTGTCATTTGCAATCTGCTCCAAGTGAAATATTGTAATCTCTACTATATCTAAATGGTTCTACAATAATCTTAAACTCTCTTGTATCACCAACATTAATATCATACTCAGTAATCGACATTTTTTTAAATGGCTTTAATTTTTTAAGATAGTTCTTATACTTATTTTTTGTAACAGCATAAGCACTAGCTGTAACTAAACAGCTAGTAAAATTTTGTGTGGACTCATTTGTCAAACTTCCTTTCACAACAACTGCCTCACTAAATTGCAATCTTTTTTGAGAGATAAGTGTAACACTGTTTTTAAAAAGATATTCATGAAGTTTAACATACCCGAGAGTTGGGCCTAAGAGTAAGATACTAAATGCTAAAAAAATAAAAAGAAGAGCTAAGGCAATTTTTTTACGAAGTAGTATTCCAAAAATTATAAAGAGTATAAAAAGAAAAAAAACACCACCAAAGAGCATATAATCATAAGTGATTAAACCCTCTATAAATGCAGTGATTTTATGTTTCATCTATTTCTCTCTAGAGTTCTTTTCAGCTATACCACTCATATCAAAT
Source organism: Sulfurimonas sp. (assembly GCA_027063505.1). GTDB lineage: Bacteria > Campylobacterota > Campylobacteria > Campylobacterales > Sulfurimonadaceae > Sulfurimonas. The sequence continues at coordinate 22,799 of JAMORO010000081.1, read as the reverse complement.
CTACGAGCAAGTTCCTGTTTAATACGATCAGGAGAGATGTTTTTAGATGCAAGTGCCACTAACATATGGTATGTTAAATCAGCCGCTTCATATACCATCTCGCTCTCATCATTATCTTTATGTGCAAAACAGTATTCACCAGCTTCTTCAACTACTTTTTTCAAAATAGTATTATCACCTTTAGAGAGTAGTTTAGCTGTCCAAGAAGTCTCAGGATCAGCATTTTTACGCTCTTGGATTGTATGATAAAGTGTGTCTATTACACCATAAGCAGCCGTAGTATCTACTTCTACTTCACTATTTGTCTCACCCGACTCTAATTCTGTAAAGAAACATGAACGACGACCAGTATGACAAGCTACACCCTCTTGTGTTACTTTTATAAGAAGTGTATCGTTATCACAATCAAGTGCAAAGGAGTGAATAGCTTGTGTATGCCCACTACTCTCTCCCTTTTTCCAAATTCGCTGTTTTGAACGAGAAAAATAGTGTGCTATTTTTGTCTCTAAAGAGAGCCCCAGTGCCTCTTTATTCATATAGGCCATCATAAGTACTTCGTTATTTGCCACATCTTGAACAATAACAGGAAGAAGTTCTGACTTCTCCCAATCGACTCTATTTACTGCATCTTGCATAATTAGTTAGCCGTAGTTCTTTTTCTAGTTTCTTTAGTGTCAACCCAAATATTAGGCGTTGACCCACCAGGTGTTAAGAAAATTTTAGCATCACGATTCACTTTAAGTGCTTCATTAAATTTACCTTGAACTTTCATTTGTTCTAGTTGCAGTAGTCTCGGTGTTAAAGATTTTGCGATAAGTAAGTTTGCTTTAGCTTGTGCATCTGCATTAATAGTAATAGCATCTGCTTTACCTTTTGCTTCTATTCTAGCTTGATTAGCTACACCTTGTGCTTGTGCTGCACGTTTTAATGCTTCTTGTTTTACACGCTGAACATCTTGTTCTGCCTTTTGTACTGCTTGTTTTGCGATTTGTACTGCTTCAATCTGCTCTTTTACTTTCTTAGGAAGAACAATATCACGAAGTTGTACAGACTGTAGGATTGCTGGTGCATTTTTAAGATTATTTACACTCTCACGAATTCCAGCTTCTATCTCTGTTCCTAAATTATTTCGCATCTGAGTAAGCGCTTCTGCATCATACTTACCAATTACATTACGAACAACATCACGAACAACAGGGTTAATGATCTTATCTTCCCAAGAAAATCCCCAGTTAGAGATAGTCTGTGCTGCAAACTGTGAATTAAGTCTATACTGAACTGTAAGCTCTATACCAACGGGTAATGAACGTTTATCAAGTACAGTAACGGCTGGTTTACTTACGATTCCCGATGTATTTGAGTTAGACTCAATACGATTAGCATAGTTAATGATACGAACTTTTGTATCTACAACATATACTTTTTGAATTACAGGAACGATAAAGTGAAGACCTGGAAGAAGTGCTTGGTCTTGGTACTTACCATTCGTACTTAAGATACCACGTTGTCCCTCTTCTATTATCGTAAAAGGTTTTGCTAAAACTAACATAACTACAACTGCTATAAGGAAATAAACAATTCCCGATTTTCCGCCCATATTAAAGTCTATATTTGGCATTTGAGGACCTTTTGGTCCGCCACCATTACCACCTGAACCACCAGTAGATTTTTTAAATCCACCTTCGCTCTTCTTTTTGTTAAAATAATCATTCATATCTGATGCCATAAGCAAATTTTCCTTCATTTTTGTTCCTATATCCTAAATTTAACTAACTAAAGGTGCAGCTAAAGCAGCACATATAATAAGTTTTTAATCTATGTAAGTTAAGTAGTGCTCATATTTAGCATTTCTACCAAATACAATGTCAAAGTAAGTTGATTGTATCTTTTCAGTCATCGCGCCACGACTGCCACATCCTATCTCTCTTGCATCAACATTTGCAACAGGAGTAATTTCAGCAGCAGTTCCTGTTAAGAATGCTTCATCTGCAACATAAACCTCTTCACGAGTAATACGGCGACGTGTCACTTTTATACCCATATCTTCTGCAAGTTCAATTACCATTTTTTGAGTAATAGAAGCTAATGAGTTATCATTTGGTGGAGTAATTAGTTCTCCATTTTTAACCATAAAAAAACATGCTCCACTCGCTTCTGCGACATAGCCTTGGTCATCTAAAAGCAGTGCTTCATCATAACCACAATCGATAGCTTCAAATTTTGCCATTTGAGAGTTTAAATAGTTTGCTGATGCTTTTGCTTTACCCATATTTGAAGTATTTGCCGGACGTGTCATAGAAGCAATTTTAAGTTTTATTCCATTTTTCAGACCATCTTCTCCAAGGTAAGCACCCCACTCCCAAGCAGACATAACAGTTTCAACAGGAGCATCTTTATGATAAACACCCATTACACCATAACCTAAAAATGCAAAAGGACGGATGTAAACATTATCCCCTGTAAACTCATTTTTACGTACTAAATCAATCTGTGCTTGATTCATCTCTTCAACAGAATACGGAATATCTATCAAAGTCATTTTTGCAGACTCTTTCAGTCTAGTCGTGTGCTCATTTAAACGAAAAATCGCATACCCTTTCTCTGTTTTGTATGCTTTTGTTCCTTCAATAACACCATTTCCATAGTGCAATGTGTGTGAAAGTACATGTATTTTTGCATCATCCCAGTTAACAAATTTTCCATTCATCCAAATATATTTGGCAGCGTCCATAAATTCTCCATCTATTATAATTACTGCTATTTTATCTAAAATGATGTTTATTATCTATTAATAGAACACCGACTCATAAAATTAACTTAAAATTAAGTATTAAAAGTGAATTTAAGTATTTTTACATATAATGATAATAATAAATATAAGTATGAGGGATACATTTTGTCAACAACAGAACAAGAAACAGAACAAGAAACAGAACAATTAACTGATGATTTTAATGCCATCAGAGATGCCAGAGAAGCAATTATCTCTGATGAAGAAGCTGAAGAGATAGCAGCACAAGAAGCTATTTGGGCTGAACAAGCAAAACTTGCAAATGAAAAGCAAGAAAAAGGAACACCAATTTACTCAAAAGATTTTGAGAAATTACCAGATGATCATATTTATGCTAAATATGAAGATATAGATAAAGAACAACTTCAAATAGATATTGAAGATATTAAAAAAAGTATTGGGAAACCAGTTTATAAAGATTATTTACATGTGAGAAAGATGAAAAACTGGTCAAGAGCCTTTACTCTTTCTGGCTTTTTTATGATGTTTGTTGTAACTTCATTAGAAGTTTCAATTGGCTTACATGGGTTTGTTTTTTGGATATTAGCTATTCTTTCTGCTATATTAATTGGAATTGGAAATGTTGGTCACTGGGCAAATGTTGCACATCCAATTATGCATGGTGGCTACGATAAAATTCCAAACATTCCTTTAGAGTTTAAGAAATCAGGTTATGCAAGAGGAAGAAGAAGATATATTGACTGGTTAGATTGGATAAAACCTGAAGCATGGGAGTATGAGCACAATATTATGCACCACTACCACTTAGGAGAAGATGATGATCCTGATAATGTTGAAAGAAATATGCAGTGGCTTATTCAATCAAAAACACCTATGTGGTTACGAAGAGTTTTTGTTTATATCTTTGCTGCTACTTGGAAGTTTACTTACTATGCTCCAAATACATTAAGAATTCTAGAAAATAAAGAACGAAGAAAAAGAAAAGAACCAGAAATAGTAGACTATGAAATGTCACCTTTTACAAAAAATGGTGCTAAACTATGGAAAGAATACTACTTACCTTATGGTTTAGTAAGATTTGTAGGAATTCCTTTACTTTTCTTACCACTTGGTTTTAATGCAGTGCTAACAGCGTTTATTATTTTAGTTATTTCTGAAGCATATGCTAACCTTCACTCATTTTTAGTGATAGTTCCTAATCATTCAGCAGGAGATATTTATCAGTTCTCTCAACCGCACAAGTCTCAAGGTGAATTTTACCTAAGACAAATTATGGGAAGTGTAAACTATAACACTGGTTCTGACTGGATAGATTTTCTTCATGGATTTTTAAACTACCAAGTAGAACATCACCTCTTTCCAAATATGCCACTAAGTTACTATCAAACTATGCAACCACTAGTTAAAGATATATGTAGAAAGCATAACATTGAATACAGACAAGAGAGTGTATTTAAAAGAGCTCTTATGACTGTTGATCTAATGGTTGGAGAGACACAACTTCTTAAAGTAGATGGTGTATAAACACCGTCTGCTAAAACTATAAATTACTCTTTTAGCTAGTTTATAGTATCTATCTTTAAATAATTCATAATTATTTTTTTCCTTTAACATCATCTTTACATCACATATAAATTCTTCTCTCTATAATTTTATTTAAGTATTGTTAAGGTTCATTGTAGTGGATTTAGATTTAAGTATAAAGAGTGTAATAATGAATGTAGGTGTTACCAAGTTAAACTTGGTAACAGAGAAGAGAGAGATATGTACTTAATATTTTTTAAGCACATCGTTTATCTGTACATAGGCTTCTATAGGTGTCGTTTCAAAATACTTCAGTCCATGCTTTTGTGCAAACTCTTTTGTCATTTTTTGAACCTTCAAGAGATTAAATCGAGGAGCTTTAGGAAAAAGATGATGTTCTATCTGTGTATTAAGTCCACCATAAAACCAGTGAATAAATGCTCCACCAGAGAGTGAACGTGATGTTCTCATCTGTAACTCCATCCATGAAAAATTTTCCCCTGTCTCTTTATCAAAGACTTCACACCCTAAATGGTTTGTAATAAAACCAAACGCAAGCCAAGGAGAGAGTGTAAAGTTAAGTGTTAAAAACACTACTATCGCTTGCTCAAATGGAAGAAAATAAAAAATAGGTCCCCATACAATTGGCCAATGAAGAAGCATTAAAAATAGCTCTCCCCACTTTTTACGTCTAATCGCAAAACTATATGACTGTGCTATAAATGCTGGATACATAAAAAACATAGCACCCCAAAACACGAGATACTTACTCGCTCTAAGCCATGCTTTATTTCCTGTATGACCTGGTGCAAAAGCACCATCCATCGCTAAAATATCTTCATCTTTTTCAGGTACATTACACCAAGTATGATGATTTACGTTATGCTTAAAGTCCCACCAAGAAGAGCTATTTGATAAAATAAATGCAGAAAAAGGATAAGAGAGTTTAAAAGAGAGTGCTTTATTTTTAAAATACTGAGTATGTAAAATATCGTGAGAGATAAAAACAGCACGGGTAAAAATAATGGTCATAAAAAAACCAAGTCCAGCAGCTGCCCAGAGTGAATCAGAAGCGATACTATCCCAGTGTGACACTATATAAAAAACAAGAGCCATACTAAGTAGTGTAGCTATCATCTCTATTGATCCACGAACAGGAACACGATCAAGCAGTCCAGCTGCACGAACTTCGGCTTTCAACTCATTAAAGTTATCAGGATAGGGTTGACTCATTTTATTACCTTCAGAAAAAATTATAATTATTATAACTAAGATTTTCTGAATTTATTATTTTAGAAGTTAGTTATAGAAAAAAAGAGCTTAATTGAGCTCAAAGGCACAAGGAGAAAAAGTGCCTTTGTAAGAAGAATTGAAATTTTGAAATTTGTTTTAATTAAGTAAAGAGAGTTTTAAAACTTAATAATTGCATCTAACTGTACACGTTCATAATCTGTATCACCTGCTTTAGCATCTTTACTAGCATAACGAGTATTATAGAAAAAAGTAGCCGCAAGATATGTGTTCTTACCAAATTTATATTTTGTTCTTATAGCATGACCTTTTGCTGCTGTACCACCACCAAAGTTATCTGAATCAGAGTGTGCACCAAGTGACGCATCTGCTTGTAAATCTGTATAAGAGTATTTTAACTGCATGTCACCCACTTTTTTAGCTGCACCTACTTTAACTGCAACATCATATCCGAAGTTCTTATCACTTGCGGCAACATTGTATACTACTCCAGCAGCAACTCCAACTGGTTGACCAAATACATCTTTAAATTTAAGCTCAGCAAATCCTTCTAGGAGATGATAATCATTTACAAATACTCCATTTTTAGTTACTTGCGTCCCGTTTGCATCCACCATAGTATTACCCATACTAGAGCCTTTATTAGAGTCATAAAGAGATGTGTTTCCCTTTATGCCATCATAGTAGTAAAAACCTGCACCTAAATTAAGCTTTGAACTACTTAGCTTAATTGTTCTTACATATTGTGCTATAAAAAGGTTTACATCATTTTTACTTACAGAAGCATCTGCCAAACTAGTTTGATTAAGCCCAAAAGTGATGATATTTGCATCATCTTTGTATTGGTAGTTGATACCATCTAATGAAAGATCATTATCCCAAACTAGTTGTGATTTTAGAGGTCTATACATCATATATGCTGCTCTACCTACTTTTATTGTAGACGCTCCATATGTATAATCAATTGCTACTGCATTGAATCGAAGAGAGTCTAAAAAATAATCTGACAAAGGTGCATCATCTGCAAAAGTTTGATTTCCTGAAGTTGGATTTCCATTACCACTTCTCACACCAACTTCAAATTGAAGATAATCTGTAAGATCAACATGTGCACCTAATCTTAAACGATATCTATTATGATATGTATTTTTTTCAGTCTCATCAAAATATGTCGCTTCTTTACTCTCGTATCTTAATCTTAAGTCACCTTTAAAATGAAATCTCTCGACGAAGCTTTTTTCATGTAGATTAGACTTTTGGTCTTTTCCCTGTGCTATACGTTCAACAGGATGATCTATATCTGATTCTGCTATTGCTAAAGTAGTGAGCATAAGAGTTGATAATACGATTTTTTTCATTTTAATTCCTTGGCATTGTTTTTAAGTGATGGAAGTATATTACAGAGCGATTACGTCTTGGTTACAGAAAAAACTATCAAATGACATCTATTTATATGTAAGCCTTCAAATCACAACATTTTTGTAACTAAAGCGTAACCCAACTGTTTTATACTTCCACCAACAAAATATAAACAAGGGTTACAACATGACTAAAGTTATAAAAATTGCATTAGCAAGTACAGTTTTACTGACATCTTTAAGTGCAAACGATATTATCAAGGGAAGTGGTGCTTCTTTTCCTTATAGCGTTTACCAAAAATGGCTCAAAGCTTATAATAAAGATACTGGTATTAAAGTTGACTACATCAAAAAAGGTTCTTCAAAAGGAATCAAAGATGCTTCGTCTCGTGCAGTTGACTTTGCTGGAACAGATAAACCTTTAAGCCCTAAAGTTTTAAAGAAAAAGGGTCTTTATCAGTTCCCAGGTGTAGTTGGAGCGATTACTATGGGGTATAACCTTCCTGGTGTTAGTGAACTTAAACTTAGCCGCAAGGCAACTGTAGCTATTGCAAATGGAACTGCAAAGTACTGGGATGATGCTGTTATTGCAAAAGCAAATGCTGACATAAAACTACCACATGAAAAACTTACTTTTGTACACCGTGCTGATGGTTCAGGAACAACATATAACTTTACATACTATCTTTCAAAAGTTTCTAAAAAGTGGAGAAAGACTTACGGTGCTAAAAAATCACTTAACTGGCCTGGTGATCACCACATCGGTGGGAAAACAAACTCAGGTGTTGCCGCACTCCTTAAACAGACAAAATACTCTGTTGGATACATTGACTATGCAGATGCTAAAAACAATGACATCGCAATGGCTACAGTTGAGAACCGTGAACACAACTTCATCAAACCAACACTCAAGTCTTTCCAAACAGCTGCTGCAAAAGCAACACTAAAACCTGAAAAAGATTTCTATGCAGTTATTGCTGATCCTAAAGGTGCTGAATCTTATCCTATGGTAGCGGCTACTTTTATCCTTGTTCCAGCTGAAAAACCAGAGATGAATAAACGTGTTACTAAATTTTACGACTGGTGTTATACAAATGGTCAAGAGATTGCTAAAGGGCTAGGTTTTGTACCATTACCGGACTCTTTAACTTCTAAAGTCAGAACTTACTGGGAGAACAAAGGGATTAAATAACTCCTTTGTTACATCTTTATAACAAGAATGTGATAAGATATAATTCAATTATACTAATAGGTTGTACATTATGATTTTATCACATACTCTTTCATTTCTATCCTCCTCTACAGTCGATAAGAACAGTCCAAAAAATAATATCATTGCTATAACTGAAGAAGATCAAAAAAAACATTTTATTCAGTACATAGAATACCAAAAAGAAAAAGAGGGTATAGCACTCAGATATATAAACATTAAAGTTGACCGTTGCTACTACCTTGAGATAGCCAATATAAATATAGACAATAATTGTCGCAAACGTCTTATCTTCTCAATACTTGGAAAGCGCCGCTTTGGTGCAAACTCCAAAAGAATTGACTACTATTTACTAAATCAAAACCTCAAACACTCTACTCTTGATGAACTCTATAGAGAGCTCAATGAGGGAGAGAATTTTAAAGCCTGCTTTACACAAAAAACAGAATACTCTATAAATGAGTATAGAATTCATCCTGTAGAGTTAGAAAATAGCACAATCTATTTTCTAGATCAAAAAAATCGTACACAAAGAAAAAAGTTACATAAAACTTTCGCCGTTGAACTACAGCCACAAGATGTAAAAACCTTATATAGTATAGAGAGTTCAAAAAAACGTATTGAGTATCTTTTCAATAAAATAGGAAAAATTCACTTTAAATCTCTCGATATAAAATATTATAAGTTATCAGAAACTTATACCGAGCATGAAGATTTAGCACTCTCAAACCTTTTACACTCTAGTGATGAGATGGAGGTCTCCTCTCGAGTAAATGATAATCTTGTCTTTAGAAAACTCAAAGAAAAAAGTGAAATTTCAGGTCGAGTAGATATACGACTTCAGGAGAGTTACTTAGCTCTACTCAAAAAACCACACAGTGTAAAAGCAATTACTCGTTTTTATGATGCTACAGATGACTATCTTCATTGTGTTGCTGACATTCAACAACTTGATGATGTTGCAAGTTATTTTTTAGACCTAAAGTCACTTGTACAAGCAGGAACACTTCCTTACCTACTTGATAAGAATGATAATGATTTAGAAGATATATTTTTATATATGCTAGAGTCCTTTAATACATGGGCAGAATTTCTTCATGCCCAAGAGGAAGATACAAAAATGTTTAATCTCGCAACTATCGATTTTAAAGATTCTCTTCGACACCTTATCGATAGTTGCTACAAATTTAAACATGAGTATAAGTGCCATGAAACAACTCAAATAAAAGAGATAGTTTATGTAAGTGATACTATTATCACTTCAGCAGAGAGCTACTTCAGCGAAGTTACTCTCGATAATGAAGTGTATGATGAACTTCTTGAACTCGAGAGTGAGATATCTATCCTAGATTACTCTAAAGAGTGGAGTGATGAACTTAACTCTATACTTATTTCCTTTTTAGATGGTTATACAAGTGCCCTTAATCCTCTTTTTGAGTTTAAAGATCTGAGTTACTCTCTTATGCTTTTAAGTCAAAAACTTCAAGAGTATAAGAAGGATGAGAATGCTGAGATACTTATAGTCCTACTACGCTCATTTATCTCTGATCTGCTTACATGGAAAGAAGCAGTACTCGTTGCACAAACAGCAGAGGATATACACTATATGGATAAATCATTTTACTCGAACATTGCTCAGATTGAAATGTCAATGGGACAGAGAGATACAAATGAAGAAGAGGATGAGATAGAGTTTTTTTAAATCTTGTAACCTTTACGTAACCAAACTACTATAAAATTCCCTATTAATTTGAAATAGGCTTAAAATATATGGAAAAAATCTTTCAGAAACTCTCGCTAAGTAGTGCATCTCTTGTATTTGTACTTCTTATCGGAATCTTTATCACTCTCTATACTGCAGCAAAACCTGCCATCGATGAGTTTGGCTTTGACTTTGTAACAAATCCAGACTGGAACAAAGAGGTATCACTTAACCCTACTTCACTTACTGATACAGTAGTTGATATGGAAGAAGATAGCCTAGATGGTGAAATTATCGATGAAGATGACATGGAAATTGCGGATGAGGATGATGATGCCATTTTAGATGAAGACGAAGATGATATGATGCTCGATGATGAGGATGATGCAGTAACTAAGACTATCTATGGTGGTTTAGTTCCTATCATTGGTACACTTCTTACAACTCTTATAGCCCTTGCGTTTGCACTTCCTATCGCTATGGGTATCGCTGTTTTCTTAGCTGAAATTGCCCCTAAAAATATTGCAAATGTTGTCGGAATTGCCATTGAGCTTCTTGCAGCCATTCCATCTATCATCTTTGGTATGTGGGGGCTTTACTATTTTGCTCCCATCATCTCTGACCTCTTTGGTGGCTATCAAGTCTCCCTTTTAACAGCAGGTCTTGTACTTGGTGTTATGGTTCTTCCATTTATGGCAGCCATTACCCGTGATAGTATGAACACAACACCAAATGTTCTAAAAGAGTCTGCTTATGCACTCGGTGCTACAAAATTTGAAGTGATTAAAGATATCATCTTTCCATTCTCAAAAGTTGGTATCATCGGTTCTATCATCCTAGCACTTGGTCGTGCTCTTGGTGAGACTATGGCTGTGGCGTTTCTTATCGGTTCTATCTTTGTTCTTCCACAAAAGATTACAGATCCTACGATCTCTATTCCTGTTGCGATGGCAAACAACTTTGGTGAAGCAAGTGGTCTTGGTGAGTCAGCACTTTTCTATCTTGCACTTATTCTTTTCATCATTAGTTTTGCGATTATAAGTATCGCAAAATTTTACTTCTTAAAAAAGGCTAATTAGTGAGACTCTTAATAAATAAAATCTTTTTAAGTCTAAGTGTTCTCTCTGCACTTATTGGTTTAGCATTTTTAGCTTGGATACTCATCACTCTTTTCATCAAGGGTCTTGGCTCTTTTCACTTTGGTCTCTTTTTAAATGACCTTATTGATGGTGGTCTTAGAAACCTCATCATAGGACAGTTTATCTTAGCCGGTTTAGCTTCTATTATCGGTATTCCTTTAGGGATGGCTGCTGGTATCTACATCCAAGAGTATGGACAAGGAAGATATGCTAACATCATCCGTGATCTTTCAGATATTATGATGTCAGCTCCCTCTATCGTTATCGGTGCATTTGTTTATGCGGTTGTTGTTGTGCCTACTGGTGGAACAAGTGGATTTGCAGGAGCTATCGCACTTGCTATCATGATGATACCAGTTGTTATAAATACAACTGATAATATGCTAAGCCTTGTTCCTCGTGAACTTCGTGAAGCGGGAATTGCACTTGGTGCTTCAAAATATAAGGTAATCATCGACATTGTTATAAAAGCTGCAAAAGTAGGAATAATGACAGGTATTTTACTTGCATTTGCTCGTATCATTGGAGAGACGGCACCGCTACTTTTCACATCAGAGACAAGTAACTACTTCTCACTCAATCTTACAGAGTCATTTCCATCACTCACAGTAAGTATCTATGATTTAGCAAATGAACCAGAAGAGGCGAGTCGTGACCTTGCATGGGCTGCATCGTTCATTCTAACTGTACTCGTTTTAATTATCAACTTAAGTGGTAGATTTATCACTAGAAATAAAAAATAGGAAATATCATGCCAGTTTTAAATATCAAAAAATTCTCATTTACATACCCAGGTGTGGATCATCCATCACTCAAAAATATTAATCTTCCTATTAAGAAGAATAAGATTACTGCTCTTATTGGACCAAGTGGTTGTGGTAAATCTACACTCCTTAGAAGTATGAACCGTATTCATGATTTATACCCTGGAAACAAGTATGAGGGGAAGATAGAGTTCACAGATGAGAACAAACAGATCTCAGATATCTTAGATATCAAAAAAGAGAATGAGTTCATTGAGCTTCGTCAAAAAATTGGTATGATTTTTCAAAAGCCAACACCCTTTCCAATGAGTATCTTTGATAATGTTGCTTATGGTCTTAAAATTGCTGGAGTTAAAAACAAGACTGAACTTGCAGACCGTGTTGAAGTTGCCCTTAAAGGCTCAGCACTCTGGAAAGAGGTTCATGACAGACTAAACAAATCAGCGATGGGTCTCTCAGGTGGGCAACAACAGCGTTTATGTATCGCTCGTGCTGTTGCCGTTAAACCAGAGGTACTTCTCTTTGATGAACCAACTTCTGCTCTTGATCCTATCTCAACTGGTGCGATTGAAGAGCTTATCGTTGAGCTTAAAAAAGATGTAAGCATCGCTATTGTTACACACAATATGCAGCAAGCAAGCCGCATCAGTGACTACACAGCGTTTATGTATTTAGGAGATTTAGTTGAGTATGATAAAACAGAAAATATCTTTTTAAATCCTAAAGAGAAAAAAACAGAAGATTACATTACTGGCCGTTTTGGTTAAGCACAAGATAAAAGGAAACTAATAACTATGGTATCAAAATTTCAAACAAGTTTAAATGAGATAAAAACAAAAATTCTTCATATTGGAGAGGGGCTTTTAGAAGCAAATTCTCTAATTAATGAAGCACTAGCAACATGTAACCATGATAAATTCACAGAAGCAAGAGGCAAGATTAAGAATATAGGTGCTAAAGCAGATGATATTGACAACAACATCATTAAAGTTTTAGCACTCTATACTCCAGAAGCGAGAGACTTAAGACAAGTTGTTGCTTATCTCAAAATTACAAATGAGCTCTCACGTGCATGCTCAAATACAAGAAGTTTTGTTCGTGGTTTTACAGATGTATGTACAGATGTAGATGTTGCAACTATCAACGAGTATGCAGTGCCTATGCAGACATCTACAGTCAAAGCTATCAAGCTTACCCTCAGTATGATAGAGTGTTCAGATACAGAAGAGATTCAAGAGCTCTATAATGAAGTACTTATAGAAGAGAATAAAACAGATGATCTCTATGAGATGGTAGAGAGAAACCTCTTTCAACAAGCTGATGGACAGAGCTTTGAGAAGTTTCATAAAATGCTAAGAGCACTTCGTAAAAGTGGTAAAATCGCTTCTCGTGCTATTAGTATTGCCAACCTTTTAGTCTATGCAAAAGTTGGCGGTAATTTTCATAACTAGATAATTTTGATACAATATAGTTATGAATAGAACCATATTAATCGTTGATGATGAAGAGGATATTTTAGATCTTCTTGACTATACACTTAGCAGAGAAGGGTATGACACTATCACTTGTGTTGACACTGTAAATATTCGTGATATTCTAGATCAAGAGGATATCACTCTTATACTTATGGATAGAAATCTTCCAGGGATAGAGGGAAGTCTTTTTATAGAGAAGATCCGCTCAGAGGGTTATAATCAACCTGTTATCTATGTGAGTGCAAAAGATCTGAGTGATGACATTGTTGAAGGATTTGAGAGAGGTGGTGATGACTACATCACGAAACCTTTTAATGTAAATGAACTTAAAGCTCGTGTAGCCGCCCTCATCCGAAGAACTACAAAAACACAAGATGTACTTAAGCACAAAGATATTACCTACAGTGCCAGTAATAAAACCTTTTCCATTTCTGGAAAGGATATAAAACTTACACATTTAGAGCATGACCTTCTTTTAGAATTTATGAAAAATATAGATGTTCTTATGAGCCGAGATAGACTCCTTGACAGTGTCTGGGGAGATGGCGAAAACAAGCAGCTCAAAACAGTAAATGTGGCTATCAAACGACTTAAAGAGCATATAGATCCAAGCGGTGAAAAAAATTATATCCAAGCTGTTCGCGGTGAGGGTTATATATTTTGCTAAGTTTTCAGCAGATACTTCTTAGAAAATTTCTCTTAGGATTTTCACTTCTCTTTTTAGGACTTGGTTTAGTAGTTTACTTCTGGGTCAAAGACTTCTACTTAGAACAGACCAAAAGCTTACTCATTAACAATCTAAAAATCATTACACTTAACATTAAGCATAACAGTGACTTTGATACTCTTGCCCAAGAGATAAAAAAAGATTTAGCATTGCGTTTAACTATTATTGCCTTTGATGGAGAGGTTTTAGCAGAGTCTCATAAAGATAAAAAGAAGATGGAAAATCACAAATATCGAGATGAGATTGTCGCTGCAAATTCTGAAGAGTTTGCTACAAAGGTTCGGCACTCTCGCACTATTGATGTAAGCCTACTCTATGTTGCAACAAAAGTAGAGTTAGATGATCGTGTACTCTATCTCCGTTTAGCAAAAGAGCTCACAAGTATAGATGAACATATACTTATACTTGGTGCAGAGATTTTAGGACTTCTTTTTCTCTTCTTTAGTGCTGTTTTTATCATCACTTATCAGATAAGTAAAGAGCTAAACTACGAGGTTCAAAAAATAGGCTACTTTGTAAAGTCACTTACAAAAAAAGAGAAGTCTACCTATGTAAGCTCTAACTTCTCTATAGAGTTTAATAACATTACAACACTCCTTACCAAAGTAGCACAGATACTTGTGAAAAAAGATAAACAAAAAAGTAAGTTTACAGATAAACTCAAGGCTTCAAACAAACAGAAAGATGACATCATCTCAGCCATAAGCCATGAGTTTAAAAACCCTATTGCCGTTATAAATGGCTACTCGCAAACACTTCTTGATGATCCCGATATCAACCCAAATATCCGCCAAAAGTTTTTGACTAAGATTTATAAAAATGGAACAAAACTGAGTGAACTAATAGATACACTTAGACTCTCTAGTAAATTAGATAGTGGACAACAGGAGTTGAGCTTTAAAAAGATTAACCTATATGAAGTTATTGAAGATACTGTTGAAAATATAAAACTCAACTATCCAAAACGCCAAGTAATAATTAAAGGATCCAAAAATATTATCATAAAAGGTGATCCATCTCTCTTTAGTGTAGTTATCACAAACCTCGTAGAGAATGCTTTTAAATACTCTGAAGATGAAGTTATTGTTCAATGCAGCTCTAAGTATTTAGTAATTATTGATTCCGGAATAGGCATCTCAGCTAAGAACTTAGAAAATATTACAAGTAAGTTCTATAGAGTGAATGAAAATAGTTGGAATAACTCCCTTGGACTGGGTCTATTTATAGTAAGTAACATCCTCAAACTGCACCACTTTACTCTTGATATAAAAAGCAAAGAGAATGAAGGTTCTACATTTAAAGTACTTTTTTAAATCTATTGTTTAATAATGGGAAGTTTAATATAAAAACAACTTCCCTCTTTATCACTACTCCATGTAAGTTTACCATTAAGGTAGTTATTTACTATCATTAGAGACATATAGAGTCCTAAGCCTGTACCATTTTTAGATTTTGTACTAACATATGGTTGTCCTAGTTTCTCTTTAATGGATTCAGCAATGCCTCCTCCATTATCACAGACACTTATAGTAATATTCTCTTTTTCCTCTTCGAGTGCAATTCGAATATATCCATTTTTACTCTTATTGGACTTGATTGCATCTTTTGCATTGTTAATAAGGTTTATTAGAACTTGAATAAGTTGGTTCATAAAGATAGAGACCTTTAACTCACTCTTTTTAGGTAGGAAAAGCTCTATATTATTATTATCCAAAGTTTTTGACATTAAACTCTCTACTTTTTCTATTACTAAACTAATATTGACAAGTTCTTTTACTTTATCTGGCTTAAAAAAGTCTCTAAAATCATCTATGGTTTGAGAGAGATACTGAGTCTGTTTATTTAAAGAAGCGACTAAATGATTCATATCACCCCCTGTTATCTCCTCTTCAAGTTCAACTTTAACTTTTATATTATTTGCAAGCATTGAAATAACACTTAAGGGTTGTCTCCACTGATGTGCAATCATTGCGAGCATATCTCCCATCGCAGCTTGACGAGACTGTGCGATCATAAGATCATCTTTCTTTTGTAAATCTGTTATATCTACAATCGCAACAAGATACATATTTTTACTACCTTTATCTGCTTTATTTAGCATCACTGTATTATGAATTCCTACTCTTTTTTCTCCTGACTTTGTAATAATAGTTTTAGTATGCTCTTTATTTAACAGTGGATGTTTATAAAAACCTTCTATCTCTTTTAAATTTTTTCTCTCTTCATTTTTAAATAGTTTTTCTATAAGTACTTCTATTGTTGGCAACTCTTCTCTAGAGTAACCTATACTTTTATTAAAAACTTTATTTGTAAGAAGTATCTCTCCCTCCTCATTATAAAGCATAATTGGAATAGGAGTAAACTCAATAATCTTTTCAAACTGTTCACTCTGTTCTTCTAGTTGATACATTAAGAGTTTTATCTGTGATATATCACGAATAATTTTTAAAAAATAGAGTGCCTCACCAAACTCATCACGCAATAATACTACTGAGAGTGCCACCCAGACTACAGAACCATTTTTATGTACATAGCGTTTTTCAATATAGTAATTACTACTCTTTGCACTCATAAGTTGTGATATCATCTGCTTATCAACATCTCTATCCTCTTTATAAGTTATATCAGAAACATTTAAACTCTGGAACTCCTCTTTACTATATCCTAAAAGTTCACTCAAGTACTCATTTGTATCAATCAAGTGTCCATCTAAAGTACTATGTGCTATCCCAATATGTGCTTGTTCAAAAGTTAGTTTATAAAGATGCTCTTGTGCAAATAACTTTTTAGAAAGTGCCTCTTCTTGAGTAATATCAATAGCTGAAGAGATAACACCTGTAATATTTCCTTCTATACCTCTTGTATAATGATTCGTCCATGAAAGCAGATATTTCTCTTTGTTTGCATTAACTATATAATTCTTATAGTGTGAGGCTAAGGAGTGTTTTCCTTGGACTATTAATGAAAAAATATTTTTAATCTCAGCGCTATTATCTTTTTCTATAAAATTATCAAACCAGTTTAATCCTACAAGTTCTGCTTGAGGAAGAGCTAAAAGCTTTGCTCCCTCTCTATTAATCATCTCAATATTTCCCTCTATATCTAAAGTCATCACAAGTGTACCAACAGTATTTACATACAAGTTTGCTAGTTCATGTTCATGGTCTAACTCTTTTTGTAGTCTCTTTTTCTCAGTTATATCATGAAAAGAGAGAACAGCACCTACTACTTCTCCCTCTTCAATTATAGGATTTTGAAGGACTTCTACTTCTATAGAAATTCCATCTTTTTTCCAAAACAGATCCTCTTTTCGAATAGATTTTCCATACTTGTAATGATTATGAAGTTCACACTCTTCTGATGGATAATGCGAGCCATCAGCTTTTGTATGATGCCAAAGTTTATGAGCATTATTTGCGATGAGCTCCTCTTTAGAAAACCCAAGAAGTTTTACAGTTGCACTATTTACAAAAGTGTGATTCCCATAAATATCTAAACCAATAATTCCATTTTGAGATGCATTTAAAATAGTAGAGAATTTCTCTTGTAGTTTCTGTTCATTTATGATGGAAGCATGTAACTCTTCGTTTGAACTCTGTAACTCTTCATTTGATGTTTCAAGCTCTTCATTTGAACTCTGTAACTCCTCATTTGAACTTTGTAGCTCTTCATTTAGGAGTTGCATCTTCTCTTTATATATCTCCAACTTATCTGAAAGAAGATGATTATCTTCTTCAACCTGTTGTATCTGTGTTGTCAAACTCTGTATAATAAAACTCTCATTAGGAAGTTCTAAGTCACTAATGTCAAACTGCAAATCGTCTGCACTAAGTTGCTGAAAATAGAGTAGAAGCATTGCACTTGCGGTAGGTTTATTATATGGATATGCAATCATTCTAATAAATACTTTTTCTTCATTAAGACGTAACTCTATAAATTTAGTTGCTTCTGCTTTTTTACTACTAAATGCCAAGTTTATAGCTCTTCTTGCTGCATATTGTAGAGCATCATGTAGATGATCTATAATATTTAAAGTTATAAATCCATCTGGCATTTGAATAAAAGGAAGTTCCCCTTTCTTATAAACTATAGAGAACTCTTTATCTATTACAATACAGTTTGGTATAAAAAAATCAAAAATGGCTTTAGAGATATTTTCTTCTATGTTTAAATCTTTTTTACGATCTGTATCTTCCACGAAATAATCATCTTTTTCCTCTAAATGTTTAGAAAAATAGTGAGAAGAAATCTTCGGAGGAGATTTTAACTTCTCTTTTATATAGATTTTATGTTCAGAGCTTAAACTGTTAAAATATTTTATACTAATGAGTGTAGATTCTGACGAACCTAAAAATAAAATTCCATCATCTTTAAGTGTATAATGAAGTAGTGTAAATAGTTCCTGTTGTGCTTCTGGTTTGATGTAGATAAGAAGATTACGACAACTAATAATATCTTGATTTATAAAGGGAGGATCACTCAAAATATTATGTTTTGTAAATACAATATTTTTTCGGATACCTTCAATAACCTTATAGCCTTGTTCTACTTTTATAAAATATTTTGAAAGAATATCTGGCGAGATATCAACAATAGACTCTTCTGAATATATAGCACTTCTTGCTTTAAGGAGTGCTTTTTCATCTATGTCTGAAGCAAAAATCTTCACTTGAAAAGTTTTATCCAACTGCAGACTCACCTCTGCTAGTAAAATAGCAAGAGAGTATGCTTCTTCACCTGTAGAACATGCGATAGACCAGAGTTTTAACTCACTATTTTCAGGTTTCTCTTTTAAATAGTTGTATATCTCTTTTTCTAATACACCAAAAGCCTCTTTATCTCGAAAAAAACGAGTCACACCAATGAGTATATTCTGATACAGAAGATGCAGTTCATCTCTATTTACCTCCATATACTCAAGATACTCTTCTAAGGTTTTTACATGTACAAGTAGCATCCTTTTATTTATTCGACGAAGAATCGTTTCACTTTTATACTTCTGTGTATCAAAATTTTCTTTTATCTGTAAAAGTTTTTCTATATGTTTAAAAGGTGTTAATGATTTTGGATACAAGAGTGTTGCAAGCTCTTTAGCTATCGTAGCTATAGGTAACTCATAATCAACACAACCAGTATCTAAAGCACTTTGAGGCATACTCTTACAGTATGCCTCCTTAGGTGATTGAACAATAGTAACACCATGCAATTCACGTACTTTTTGAATTCCAATAGTTCCATCATCTCCTGAGCCTGTTAAAAGGATAGCTATAGTATTTTCACATTTATATAGAGCAAGAGATTCAAAAAGTCTATCAATAGAGGGAGTCGGTTTATGTTTAGTAGTATCTGTTTCTTGAAGCACCAAACGATGATGTGCATATACAAGGTCATATCCAGCAGGAATAATATATATATTATTTGGAGAAAAAATTGTATTTTTTTCTATCTCATGAACCTTTAAAGTTGTATATCTAGAGAGAATTAGACTTAATGAACTCTTCTTAGTTGGGTCTAAATGTTGTGCTATTATATAAACATAATTATTATCTTTAGATAGTAATGAAACAAAAATTTCAAAAGCTTTCAGTCCACCAGCACTTGCTCCTATCCCAACATATGTATAATTTTTCATATAAATCTCCCTTTCTATTTCTATTTCTATTTCTATTTCTATTTCTATTTCTATTTCTATTTCTATTTCTATTTCTATTTCTATTTTATCACAGTTTATATGCTATATTAGTTGAAAATAAGATACAATATTTAAATATAGATTAATAAGAGATAATACATGATTGATTTAAAATTATTAAAAATACTTTCAAACACATTAAACATCTTATATATTGAAGATGATCTTGAAATCCAATATGAGATGTCTCAATATATGAGTAAATTTTTTCATAAAGTTGTTACAGCAAATGATGGGATAGAAGGTGTCTCTGCCTTTAAAAAAGAGCACTTTGATCTAATTATTACAGATCTGTCTATGCCAAATATGAGTGGTTTAGAGATGATAGAAAAAATAAGAGCACAAAAGGCACAACAGCCTATACTTATTACTTCTGCACATAGTGAATCTGAGTATATGATAAATGCGATTAAGTTAGGTATAGATGGCTATATCATCAAACCTTTTGATTATGAACAACTCAACTATGAACTCTTTAAGATTGTCGAGAAAATAAGAAAATATGCTCAAAATGAGGAGTATAAACGCCATCTTAAGCATATGATTACTCAAAAAACTTCTGAACTCAACAGTATGATTAGTTTTCAAAAATACAACTACGATAAAACACTTTTCTCTATGGTACAGATGATAGAGGATAGAGATACCTATACCGCCGGTCATAGTGAAAGGGTTGCCCACTATAGTAAAATTATTGCAGAGGAGATGGGCTGTTCTAAAGAGGAGTGTAAAAGAATCTATCAAGCAGGTATTTTACACGATATTGGAAAAATTGCCACCCCTGATGTAGTTTTACTCAATCCAAAAAAACTCAATGAGCTTGAGTACAAACTGATTCAAGAGCATGTAGAGGTTGGCTATAAACTTCTTGTAAATATTCCTATGTTTGAGGATTTAGCAGATATAGTTCATGCCCATCATGAGAGATACGATGGAACGGGATACCCAAGAGGGCTTTTAAATAAAGAGACACCATTACTCTCAAGAATTATGGCCGTTGCTGACACTTTTGATGCGATGACAACAAATAGAGTCTACAAAGGACGTAAAAGTGTCAACCAAGCGATTGATGAACTTCTATCACTTAAAAACATTCAGTATGATCCAGAAGTTATCGAAGCAGCCCAAGTAGTTCTTAAAAATATTGTCTTAGATGAAGATATAAATCAACTGCCACATACAGATGTAGAGAAGGAGAGATTCTCTTACTTCTACAATGACATCTTGACAAACCTCTATAATCAGAGCTATTTAGATGTTCTACTTGTACGTAATAGTTTTGATAAAAAGTACACTACACTCAACATCTTCCTACTCAAACAATTTTCGCAATACAACAAAACAATGGGTTGGCACAGCGGTGATAAAGTTCTAAAAAAGATCGCAGCACTCCTAAGCTCATGTGCAGATGAATCAGAACTTTTTAGAGTCTTTGGAGATGATTTTATTCTCTTAGATAATAATAACTGCAACATATCTGATACTAAGCAATCTATTGACTCACTTTTAGAAAATATTATTATCAGTTGTGAAGTAAAAAGCTTTGATTTACAAAAAAATACTATCAATAGTGCAAGTGACATAGAGAAACTTCTCTAAGATATTTCACTTTTAGAAACACTTCGTGAGATATGACTCATTTTTAATCACTATTAAAGATTTCATTATCAATTATTGAGCTATACTAATGCAGATTAAATTTCAGGAGATAATGAATGGGTAAATTTGTTAATAATACAGAAGAGTTTTTTAAATTTTGTGAAGAGAATGATGTTCAATTTGTAGACTTTAGATTTACAGATATTAAAGGTGCATGGCACCATATTAGTTACAGAATGAGTGCAGTAACTGCTGGTCAACTAGATAATGGTCTTCCATTTGATGGTTCTTCAATCGAAGCTTGGCAACCAATTAATGAGTCAGATATGCTTCTTACTCCTGATGTAGGTTCTGCATTTTTAGATCCATTTACTGCTGATCCAACTATTATTGTTTTCTGTGATGTTTATGACATCTATAAAAATCAAGCATACGAAAGATGTCCACGTTCAATCGCTAAAGCTGCTCTTAAACATGCTGAGTCTATCGGTATTGCTGATGCTGCTTACTTTGGTCCTGAAAATGAATTTTTTATGTTTGACTCTGTAACTTTTGTTGATAATATCAATGAAGCTGGTTACAAAGTTGATACTGAAGAGGGTGAGTGGAACTCAAACAACCCATACCCAGATATGTACAACACAGGACACCGTCCAGGAACTAAGGGTGGATACTTTCCAGTAGCTCCAACTGATAGTGCTGTAGATATTCGTGCTGAGATGATGCAAGTTTTAGAGCAAGTTGGTCTTGAAGTTGTTCTTGGTCACCACGAAGTTGCTCAAGGGCAACATGAGATTGGTATTGTTTACTCTGACATCATCGGTGCTGCTGATAATGTACAAAAATACAAATATGTTATCAAAATGATTGCACATCTTAATGGTAAAACTGCTACATTTATGCCTAAACCGATGTTTGGTGATAACGGTAATGGTATGCACGTTCACCAATCACTTTGGAAAAATGGTAAAAACCTTTTCTACAAAGAGGGTGCTTACGGTAATCTTTCTGCAATGGCTCTACAGTATGCTGGTGGTATCTTTAAACACTCTGCTGCAGTTTCTGCATTTACTAACCCTACAACAAACTCTTACAAAAGACTCTTACCAGGTTTTGAAGCACCAAGTATCTTAACTTACTCTGCTAAAAACCGTTCTGCTGCTTGTCGTATTCCTTATGGAGCTGGTGAGGGTGCTACTCGTTTAGAGATGAGATTCCCAGATTCTGCTGCTTGTCCTTACTTAGCATTTGCTGTAATGATGATGGCTGGTCTTGATGGTATTAAAAATGCTGATGTTCCTGTTGGTCCAATGGATGAAGATCTTTATGAGTTAAGTCTTGATGAGATTCGTGAAAAAGGTATTCCTCAAATGCCGCATACGCTTCGTGAAGCACTTGAAGGTCTTATTGGTGATAATGATTTCCTTAAACCAGTGTTTAGTGAAGAGTTTATCAATGCTTACCAACACTACAGATTTGAGAGAGATGTATGGCCAGATGAAGGTCGTCCAACTGCTTACGAGTTCAAAACTACTTACCAATGCTAGGTTTTTTAGCCTAAATATTTCCCACTTCTTGTGGGAAATTTCTACAAGTTTTCTTTCAC
>JAMORO010000080.1 GCA_027063505.1 Sulfurimonas sp. | reverse complement strand
CTAAACTTTTTTATAATCATAAATTTGATATAATTCGCATATTAATAACAAATGTAAGAGTGTGTTATTAGAATATTTCAAGTAAAAGGATTCACAATGAATCAAATTCCAGCTGGTAAGTACAAGGCCTACCCTCAAATAGATTTGCCAAATCGCTCTTGGCCTACAAAAACTATAACAGATGCTCCAAAATGGTGTAGTGTTGATCTTCGTGATGGAAATCAAGCACTAATTAACCCAATGAGCATGGAGAAAAAACTTGAACTTTTTGCACTCTTACTCAAACTCGGATTTAAAGAGATAGAAGTTGGATTTCCCTCTGCTTCAAAAGTGGAGTTCGATTTTTTACGTCGTCTTGTAGATGACAACTTAATTCCTGATGATGTAACAGTACAAGTTCTAGTACAAGCTCGTGAGCATTTAATAGCAAAAACATTTGAAGCACTTAAGGGTGTTAAAAAGGCGACTGTTCATCTTTATAACTCTACTTCCATCGCTCAAAGAAAGATTGTTTTTGGAAAGACTCAAGATGAGATTGTAGCACTAGCACTTCAAGGTGTAGAACTTGTTAAGAGTTATGAAAAAGAGCATAGTGGTCAAATTTTCTTAGAGTATTCACCTGAGAGTTTTACTGGAACTGAGTTAGAATTTTCTGCTCGTATCTGTAATGCCGTAACTAAAGCATGGGGTATAAGTGAAAATCGTAAAGTAATTATCAACCTTCCATCAACAGTAGAGATGGCAACACCAAATATCTATGCAGATCAGATAGAGTGGATGGCTGGGCATTTAGAAAATAGAGAAAATGTTATCATCTCTACACATACTCACAATGATAGAGGAACAAGTGTCGCGGCAACTGAACTTGCACTTTTAGCGGGAGCAGATAGAGTAGAGGGAACACTTTTAAGTAATGGTGAGAGAACAGGAAATGTAGATATCATCACACTAGCACTCAATATGACAACGCAGGGAATAGACTCAAAACTTGACTTTAGTAATATTGATGAGACTTTAGCTATTGTTGAGAAGTGTACAGAGATAGATACCCATGTCAGACACCCTTATGTTGGTGAACTTGTCTATACAGCGTTTAGTGGCTCTCATCAAGATGCTATAAATAAAGGTCTTGCTTATCAAAATGCAAAAGAAGATGCTTTTTGGGAAGTTCCATATCTTCCTATAGACCCTTCTGATGTTGGACGTTCTTACGAGTCAGTTATCCGCATAAACTCACAATCTGGAAAAGGTGGTGTAGCATATATACTTGAAAAAGAGGCTGGATATCAACTTCCAAAAGCGATGCACCCAGAGATAGGTAAAATAGTTCAAGCAGTTACTGATGCTGAGGGACGAGTACTCTCTAATAAAGAGATTTTGGATATATTTAAAGCAACTTACTTCCAGATAAAAGAGCATGTTAGTTTTATAGACTATACTCTCTCTTCGGATAATGGAGTCTCATCTTGTAAGCTTACCTATATTCATAATGGTAAAGAGGTGAAGGCGCAAGGAAGTGGTAATGGTCCTATCGATGCTTGTAAAAATGCACTCGCAAAAGAGTATAAAAATAAGTTTACGATTAAATCATATTCTGAGCACTCATGTGGTGATAAAAGTTCAGCCAAAGCCGTTGCTTACATTGAGATACAGACAGACGAGACACTCTCATGTTTTGGAGTGGGTGCAGATAATGACATTACTATTGCATCTATAAAAGCTATGTTTTGTGCTCTTAACAGAACATTTAACACTTAGGACAAAAATGAATAAAATTACAGAAATTTTTGAAAATAATAAGAAGTGGGCTAAACGTGTTCATGATGCTGATCCACAGTTTTTTTATAAACTTTCACAACTCCAAAAGCCAGAAATACTCTGGATAGGATGTGCTGATAGTAGAGTCCCTGCAAATCAGATTATTGACCTACCTCCAGGAGATGTTTTTGTTCACAGAAATATTGCTAATGTAATAGTTCATACTGATCTTAATGCTCTCTCTGTTATACAGTATGCAGTAGATGTTTTAGAAGTAAAACATATCATCGTGTGTGGTCACTATGGTTGTGGAGGTGTAAAAGCTTCTATGAGTGAGACACCACATGGTCTAATTGACAACTGGTTGAGACACCTCAAAGATGTAGCACGTTTTCATGAAGATGAACTTCAATCTATTGCAGATGAAGAGGCTAGATTTGCAAGACTATGTGAACTCAATGTACAAGAACAAGTGCAAAATGTACTCAATACAACAGTAGTGCGAGCAGCTTATGATAGAGATGCAGATCTACAAGTACATGCATGGATCTATGATCTTAAAGATGGTCTCATACGAGATCTTAACGATCTACCAGAGTAACTCTTCTTCTGGATCGGATGATCTCTCAGCCCTTGGTGGCTTAGAGATATCACTAAAATACTCTTTTTTTCCATTTACATTTACTTCTATTATTCCCTCTGGCATATCAAACTCACGCTTTATTTGAGGATAGAGTTTAAGAACATTTTTATAGTAGTTTGCAAAGGCAGGTCCAGCAATACGTCCACCAGTTTCTCGTTTATACATAGGCGTATTATCATCATTACCAAACCACACTATTGTCTCTATAGTTGGTGAATAGCCTGCTAACCACCCATCAACATTAGAGTTTGTTGTTCCTGTCTTTGCAGCAAGCTCAAGTCCTCTTACACGACCATGTCGTGCAGTACCTCTAGATACTACATCTTTTAAAATTGTTGTCATTATATATGCTTGTGTTGGAACCGAAGTTATATGAGAAATCTCTGTTTTCTCATATATAACTTCATTTTTCTTCTCAATAGAGGTAATTAAATGAGGCTGTAGCTGAACACCCTTGTTTGAGAAAGAGGTATAAAACTTTGCAAGTTCTAAAGGGGACATAGACATTGTTCCTAGAGAGATAGAGAGATCATGCGGAATATTTTTTATATTAAACTTCTGTAACTCTTTGAGTAAGTTACGTAGACCTATATCGTTTACAAGATTAATCGTTGCAAGATTTCTGGAATGAATGAGTGCCTCACGAAGTGTCACAAGACCTTTATAGTTTTTCTCATAGTTTTTAGGACGCCACTTCATCTCTTGACCATCTTTCTCATACTCATAAGTCTTAGCAATATCTACAAGCTCTGTAGCACCACTAAACCCAAGATCAATCGCAACTTGATAGATAAAAGGTTTAAATGCAGAACCGGGTTGGCGTTTACCCTGTGTCGCACGATTATAAGAACTTTTTTTATAATCTACACTCCCTACAAGTGCCAATATATCTCCACTTGCTGAATCAAGTGAGACTAAAGCTCCATTGAGTTGAGAGATATTTACATCTTGTAACTCAAACATCTGATCTTCTGTAGGATTTTTTATCTTCTGAAACTCTGCAAGTCTCTTTAACTCTTTTTCTTTATACTTTTCTATTCTCTCTAAAGAGGCATCATATGCAACTTTAAGTGATTCTCTAGCGGCTACTTGAAGTCTAATATCTATTGTTGTATAAATCTCATACCCACCTGTTTTTAAATCACTGATGTTCATATCCCGAAACCTACGTGCTACTTCATCAACTATAAAAGGAGCTCGATTTTGAGTTAAGGTATCGTTAAAGACTTGTGGGTTTTCTGCTAAAGAGTTCTCATATGTACTCTCATCTATCCAACCTAAAACATGCATACGCGTTATAACACGGTTTGCTCGCCCCATAGAAATCTCATAATTTTTTGTTGGTGCATAAGTACTTGGAGCTTTTGGGAGACCTACTAAAATAGCCATCTCTTTTAGTGTTAAATCTTCTAAACGCTTATGAAAGTACCCATCAGCAGCAGTTTTAATACCATAATATCCATGCCCGTAATAGATCTCGTTTAAGTAACGTTCAAGAATCTGCTCTTTCGTTAAAGCTTGCTCTATTTTAATAGCATATATAGCCTCTTTTATCTTACGGGAGAGTTTTTTCTCACGAGTAAGTAGTACATTTTTAACAAGTTGTTGTGTTATGGTACTAGCACCTTCAACAGCTTTTCCTGCTCGTATAACTTTAATAGCTGCACGAAAGATAGCGTCTATATTTATCCCGGGGTGTTCAAAAAATGTTGTATCTTCAATGGCTACAAGAGCCTCAATAATACGAGGTGGGATCTCATCAAAAGTTGCATAGTAACGGTGCTTTTTATTAAAAATATTTGCTATTTTTTTACCATCTTTATCATAGATTCTACTTGTCACTTCAGGTTTATAATCTACAAGTTTAGAGATATCATAGCTGTAAGAGTAGAGAAAGTATCCAACAAGTGCAAAAGGAGAGAGAACTCCTAATACAACGATACTTATAATTAATTTTTTCATTTTCTAAAATCCCTATTGGCAAAATTTGCTTCTATTAATGTTTTTGTATACTGATCTTTTGGTGCTTGAATTACTTGAGACATTTTACCATACTCTACTACTTTTCCACTCTTTAAAACACATATATCTTCACATAAATTCTTTGCAGATGCAATATCATGTGTAACAAAAAGCATACGAAATTGCTCTTTATCTTGTAATTTTTTTAAGAGTTCTATAATCATTATTCGAGTGTCAGGATCAAGTGCTGTTGTTGGCTCATCAAGAAGCAAAAGTTTCGGTCGTTTACTTAAAGCCATAGCAATGACAACTCGCTGTAACTGTCCACCAGAGAGTTCAGGAGGAAACCTTTCTAATAGATCTAAAGAGAGACCAACCTCTTCAAAAAGCTCTGTAACTCTACTTGTCTCTATAAAAAACTGTTTTTTTATCTTTGTAAGTGGGGAGAGTGCTGTAAAGGGGTTTTGAGGTATAAATGCTATACTCTCGCCTACTTCAAGTTTGAAGTCACTCTCTGTCTCTAACTCTAATTGCATCTCTTGTGGTAACATTCCCAGAAGAGCTTTAAGTGTTAAACTCTTACCACTCCCACTCTGCCCAACTAATGCTAAGGAGCTATGGAGTTTAAAAGATATATCTACAAGAATTTCACCAGAGAGAGTAATAGTTAGCTTTTTTATATTCATATATTTACTGCTTTTAGATGCTTACATAGCTCTCTCAAACTCTCTTCACTTTCAGAGACACGAGCAATTATTCTTATGATAGCACTCGGCACTGTTGGTTGGCGAATAGCACCAACGGCATAACCAAGAGTACGAAGAGACTCTTTAATCTTGATAACTTTAGTATTACTCCCAACTTTAACAGGAACAATAAGTGCATCTACTTCTATCCCTAACATCTCTTTAATTATCATCTGTCTTCTCTGTATCTTCTCTTTTAAAGAACTACTATTATTTAAAATATAGTTCAATGATTGGTGTGCTAAAAGTGTATCATAGAGAGAGAGCGAAGTTGCATAGATAATAGGTTTGGCACGATTAATGAGATACTCTATAATATGTTCACTCGCAAGTATAAATGCACCAAAGCTTCCATAAGCTTTACCAAGAGTCCCCATTTTAATATGATTTTCTTGTGGTGTAATGTTATAATACTCAAATACACCCATAAGATTTTCACCGACAACACCGCTACTATGTGCTTCATCCACTATCAAGATAGCGTTTAATCTCTCACATATTTCAAAAACCTCTTTTTTACAGAGATCTCCATCCATAGAGTAAATCCCCTCCACTGCTACAATCTTACGTTTAGCCTTTGACTCTTCAAGTAATCTCTCTAACTCTTGCATATCATTATGTTTAAAAAACACAACATCTATAGCATTTAAGTTTGAAGCCAATACTCCTGATGCATGATAAAGTTCATCCATAAAAAGAGTATCACCTTTTCTAACAAGAGACTCGATAAGAGCAATATTTGCATTAAACCCACTCCCTAAGACTACACCAGCTTCAAAGTTATTGGCCCGGCAAAGTGCCTCTTCAAAATCTTTATGTATTTGATGATATCCATTCACAAGCATAGAGGCTTTAGAACTATGTGCACCAAGTGAATCTAAAATTTTGGTAGTTATTCTGTGAAGTGTCTTGTTGTGAGAGAGTCCTAAGTAGTCATTTGATGCAAAGTCTTGAAGAGAGGTATCGATTACCTCACGGGTTCTATAGCGACCCGATTTTTTTAGTGCTTTGAGTTCGTTTGCATAAAAGTTCATAAGCTATTTAAAACACTGTAATACTTCTATACTCAAACCCATAGCAGTAGACTCAAAACCACGAACCTCTTTGATATAGCGTTTACAAAAACCCTCAACCATACATGCACCTGCCTTACCTCGCCACTCACCACTCTCTAAATAGCTATCTAAATCATCCATATCAAAATCATCAAATATATAATCAGTTTGTGAAATATCTATAAGTTTTTTCTCTTTTGAGTGGTAGATCATACATGTAACAATAGAAGTCACATTACCACTCTGTGTCATTAAAATATTACGTGCATCATCTAGACATCGAGCTTTACGAAGAATTTGTCCTTGGCTGGTAACTACTGTATCAGCCACTAAAAGTGGCATATCTTCATAACCAAAAGCTCTTAGATTTGCTTCATATTTTCCTATTGTAGCTTGATAAACAAAGTTTTTTGGAGAAGTTGCTACTATACTATCTTCATCAAACTCTACACTCTCTTGTTTAAACGCTATATCTACTTCTTTAAGAAGCATAGCCCGAGTCTCTGAAGAAGAAGCAAGTCGTATCATCATCTCACCCTAATATGCATTTCTTAAAAATACACCAAGATAGATTGCCCCAACTCCAAGTGCAATATTTACAGGTACCATAAGGTTACCGATACGTGCAAGATTTGCTTTGGCCTTTACAGTATCACCTTTAAGTAGAAGTTTATCAGCCTTAGCACGAAACCACATCATCCCAGCAAGATTAGTAGCCATAAGCATCCAAATACCCTCTTTTAAGTGTACAAGGTTATAAATAAACATAGCGTTTTCATCTATAACATTATGGTTTGCATCTACAGCTGCGTCGCGAAAACCTAAACCAACTGCCATAATGACCGCTGTTATTATTAAGATGATAACAAAAGGAGTTACTATGTAAAAAAGACGTTTAAGGGCATGAGAGATTCTCTCTAAACGATGAAGGGGTGACTCTACCTGCATGATGGAAGTGTGTGCAGCAAACTTCATCGCCACCATACCACCAACCCATACAACAGCACTTATAACGTGTAAAAAAACTATCTGTGTTCTAAAGTCTGCAAAGAGCATATACATCATATCTTTCATTAAGCAAGAGCCTCTGTTATAAACGCTATAGCTGCCTCTTTTGCCTCAGGAAGTTTTGCTGGTAATTTTCCACCTGCTTGTGCGAAGTCTGGACGACCACCGCCACCACCACCTAAAATAGGAGCAATTTTTTTGATCCAATCACCCGCTTTGGCGTTTGCATCTTTCACACCACAAGCGATAAGAACTTTGTCCCCTTTCACTTGAAAAAGCATTGCACAGAGTTTCTCATTTTCATTTTTAAGGGCATCGATTTTCTCTTTGATATCACCAGTTGGATACTCTTCAACTACAACAGCCACACCATTTACTTCACTAGCAGTCACTTCAACTTTTGCAGAGTTTTGAGCCTCTTTTAACTCAGACTTTAACTCAACTACAGTTGATTTAAGTCTCTTCACACCAGCAAGAACATCTAAGTTTTTCACTTCAGACTCTACCTCTTTTAACAAAGAGCGTTGCTCTGCAAAGTATCTGTAAGCAGCAGTGCCACAAACAGCTTCTATACGTCTAACACCAGCTGAAACGCCAGACTCTTTTACTATGATAAATGAGCCAATATTTGCCGTGTTTTCAACATGAACACCACCACAAAACTCTATAGAAGCATCTGCAAAACTCACAACTCTTACCTCATCACCATACTTCTCACCAAACTGAGATTTTGCACCAGATTTTTTTGCATCTTCAATGCCTAAAACTTCTGTTTTTGTAGCGATACCACGAGCGATTTCAGAATTTACTCTCTCCTCAATCTCTAAAAGTTCTACTTCACTTACAGGCTTAGGGTGTGAGAAGTCAAAACGTAGGCGAGTCGCTTCATTAAGTGAACCTGCCTGAGAGATATGATCTCCTAAAACATCGCTAAGAACTGCATGAAGAAGGTGTGTCGCAGAGTGATGCTTAATGATCTCATTACGGCTTATATCTACAACAGCATCTACATTTATACCAACTTTTATACTTGCTGTTACTTTTATTTCTGAAAGATTCAGTCCAAAAAACTTTTTCGTATCAAGCACTTGTGCTCGACAAGTTAGTGTTCCCTCATCACCAGTCTGTCCACCACTCTCAGCATAGAATGGTGTTTTATCAAGAAGTACCCAACCACTCTCACCGATATCTAGAGTTGTAACTCTTTTATAGTCTGCATCCAAAAGTGCTAAAACTTTTGCTTTTGACTCTGTGAGGTTATACCCAACAAACTCATTTTCACCAAACTCTTCTAACAACTCTTTAAAATCACCATGAGTTGCTCCATCTCCTGAACCTTTCCAAGCAGCTTTCGCACGAGTACGTTGCTCTAACATAAGAGCTTCAAACTTCTCAGAATCAAGCCCTAAGTTTTTCTCTTTAAGCATATCCTCTGTAAGGTCAAGTGGAAAACCGTAAGTATCATAGAGTTTAAAAGCGACTTCACCGGAAAAAATCTCTTTCGTATTTTTAAGTTCCGCCTCAAAGAGTGCAATCCCAGACTCAATAGTCTTAAAAAATCTCGCCTCTTCAAGCTCTATCTGCTCTTTTACTGCCTCAGCTTTTCCTGCTAAGTAATCATACTCGCCACCCATGATAGTAACAAGAGTATCTACAAGTTTAAACATAAAAGGAGTACGAAATCCAAGTAGATAACCGTGACGAACTGCACGGCGAAGGATTCTACGAAGAACATAACCACGACCCTCGTTTGAGAAGTTTGTTCCTTGAGAGAGTAAGAAAACAGCAGTACGAATATGATCTGCAATAACACGGTAAGAAGCACCTGTTTTATAAACATACTCTTTACCTATCATCTCTTGTACTTGGTTTATAAGTGGCATGAAAAGTGAAGAGCCGTAGTTAGAAGTTTTCCCCTCTTTGATAGCTACAACACGTTCAAGTCCCATACCAGTGTCAATAGAAGGTTTTGCAAGTGGCAATCTCTCTCCACCCTTCTCTTTTACTTCATACTGCATGAAAACAAGATTCCAGATCTCTAAAAATCTATCGCCCTCTCCGCCCATCTTATCTTGGGGACCATTGAACTCTTCAGCACCCTGATCATAAAAAATCTCAGAACATGGACCACAAGGACCAGTATCTCCCATAGACCAGAAGTTATCGGCATCACCTAAACGCATGATACGATCTGCACTGATATGCTTTTTCCAAAGATCTTCTGCCTCATCATCTGAGTCATGTACAGTTACCCAAAGTTTATCTACATCAAGTTTAATTACCTCAGTAATAAACTCCCATGCATAAGCGATAGCTTCCTCTTTAAAGTAGTCTCCAAAAGAGAAATTACCCATCATCTCAAAGAAAGTATGATGTCGAGCGGTATGCCCTACATTTTCAAGGTCATTATGTTTTCCACCCGCACGGATACATGTCTGACAAGACGTTGCACGAGGGTTTGAAGGTGTTGGTATTTCACCTGTAAAAATTGACTTAAAGGGAACCATTCCCGCATTGTTAAAAAGAAGTGTCGCATCATCTGGCACAAGGGGTGCTGAAGCAACTCTGTTATGTTGTTTTGATTCAAAAAATTTTAGGTACTCTTCTCTAATATCCATAGGTTACATCTCTTATATAAAATTATGCGATTATATCCTAAATCAGATAGATAATATATTAAAAGAACTCACTTTCTTCTTCTAAAATTACTCGTATGACTTCAAGTTTATTCTCATTTATCTCTTCACCATCTATATAGAGTACGCTAACATCAAAAATGCTATTAACTTCAAAAAGTTTATTTACAACATTATCAGGACTAATTGTACTTACACCAACGAGACTTTCTGTCTCCCAATCAATCTCTAAATATGTAATATAGACTAACTCAGAACAGATAATTCTTTCACTACTCTCTATATCATACTCAAAATCATACTCTTTGCCAAGTTGATTAAAAGTACGTAATACTCTTGCCCTTTTACTCTCTAATGACTCTGTATCATTATTCATAATTGCTAAATCATCTATATTTAAAAAGTGTGCAACACTATTAAGTTGTACCCCATCCCGAAGTGCTTCAATAATAACTTTCCCCTCTAAAATAGCTTCATGATAAGCAACTACTGATGGTTCATCCCATATTCCCAATGCTTCGAGTTCACTCTGTGTACCAACATATACAGCAATATGCCCCCAATATCCAGGAATAAGTTTATCCGTTAAACGGAAAGGTGTTCTCTCAACTAAAATATCTCCCACTTGAAGATTTTGAGAAACTCGTTGTATGATTGCATCATCTTCATATAGTTTTCCAGTTCTTATCTCAACAAGACCTGCCGTATTACCTATACCAGTACTTACACCGTTATATAAAGAGGCAAAAAATTCTTTTATAATATCTTCAAGTGTATTTAAAGGAGAAACAGATGTAAATCCATACTTATAAGTAGGACTATCCTCAATAAGTTGTTTTAAATAGAGGAAAAAAGGATCACTATTTGTACTATAGTTATCAATGTCATCTTCATAATACTCTATAAATATCTCAAGTTTTCTTCTGTTAGACTCAAGTGTATATGCATCAGTTATAGCGTTTAATGTTTCCGATGGAATATCATAAGCAGTATCTGCATCATTTAAAATTGCTCGTAGTTTTGAATCATCATAATACTTAGAGTACGAAATGATATAGTTATCATACTCTATTAACATACTTGAGAGAGAGATCATAATAAGCTTTAATCGCTCTTCTTGGGAGTATCCATCTCTTTCATAAACTAGATATTCATACTTGGTAGCATACCAGTCTGAATCATCAACATTTTCTAGATATGAAACCAACATTTTATGTAATGCATCAAGATCAGCACCACTGAGAGTCTCTTTCTCTTTAACCTCTTCATAAAGTTGGAAAGAAGTTGCTCTATGTGCTAGATTTTTTTCACTGTATGCTTGAGAAGATCGAATCTCTTCATCTGAAATAAATGATGTTATTTGAGGGGGAACAACCCTTGTATCACTATTATCATCGCCACATGCCGTGAAAAGTAAAATAAATAAAATTGTATATAATGAGAATATTTTAGTCAATAATTTTCCTTGTTTAAATAAGAAGTAATTATATCTAAAAAAATATTCTATTTATTATCTAAAAAAATTAGTTCATTTAAAATAGCTACTTCTGGATATTTTAAAGAAA
Source organism: Sulfurimonas sp. (assembly GCA_027063505.1). GTDB lineage: Bacteria > Campylobacterota > Campylobacteria > Campylobacterales > Sulfurimonadaceae > Sulfurimonas. The sequence goes on along the minus strand of JAMORO010000080.1, from coordinate 2,218 downwards.
ATATTTTTGCTGCTATTCCACTATCGGTATATAACGTATCTCCATGCTTATCTAAAACAGGTGTCGTGTTATAACCACAAGATGGACTTTTTGACTTTAAAACAATAGCATCAGGATTTGGGAACTTCATACAAAAAGAGTTAATTTCCTCTTCTAAAACTTCTGTGACATCCTTGTTTGTACAATCCTGAATAATTCTCTGTTTCTTAGCTATCTCAACTACACTAATCCTCTCTCGAGGAGTGCCAAAAAGAGGAGCTTCAGGACAAAAAGGAATAATCTCATAATCTTTATAAGCCTCTAAAACAGTATTTATCTTTTTTGTTTTACCATCATAACGACAATACTCACCTAGTATGCAAGCTGAGATGATTACCTTTTTTTTCTCCATACTAACAGATAACTATAGACTTAATCTCTGTCATCTCTTCGATAGCAAAGCGAGGACCTTCTCTCCCTACTCCACTAAGTTTTACACCACCATAAGGCTGTATATCAAAACGAAGTGTCGGCATATCATTTATAACTATGCCCCCTGCATTTAACTCATCTATAGCACGATTTGTAATACTCAGATCGTTTGTAAATACTGAAAACTGTAAGCCATAAGGAGAGTTATTCATACGAGGAAGTGCATCATCAAAAGAGTCTACTTTTACAAGTGAAACTATAGGAGCGAAAACCTCTTCACACACTATAGCCATATCATCAGTAACATTTGCCATCACACATGGATGAAACATTCTTCCCTCACGATGTGGTGGTAGTAATGGTATAGCACCCTCTTCTATAGCAGACTCTACCCAGCCCATAGCACGCTCTGCTGCTTCATCATCTATAAGTGGACCCATAAATGTTTCATCTTCATACGGACTTCCAACTTTAAGTTTTTTTGTCTCCTCTGCCATAAGTGCTGCAAATGTGTCATATACCTCTTCTTGAACATAAATTCGTTGTAGTGATATACAGACTTGACCAGAATTTACAAAAGCACCTAAAGCACATCGCTGAGCAGCTAATGCTAAATCTGCTGATTTTTCTACAAATGTTGCAGCATTCCCACCAAGCTCAAGTCCTAGTTTTTTGATACCTGAGTTTTTCGTAATAATATTTCCTACAGGAACCGAACCTGTAAAAGAGATAACACGAGGAATATCAGAGCTTATTAAAGCACTCCCTACTTCAGCATCACCATAAACAACACTCAGAGCATCTTTTACAGCAAATTCACTCTCTATAAAAAGCTTTGCAAACTTGTATGAAGTAAGCGGTGCTTCTGGTGTTGGTTTTAAAACTACACTGTTTCCAGCAACAAGTGCAGGCCCTAGTTTATGTGCGACAAGATTAAGAGGAAAGTTAAATGGAGTGATAGCAACAACTACACCAACAGGCTCACGGCGAAAAAAACTAAGTGTTTTTTTCCCACTTGCCATTGCATCGGTATTTATAGTCTCACCATGCATAGTCCGCATAGTCTCAGCAGAAAGAGTAATAGTCTCTATACAGCGTTCAACCTCTACACGAGCAAAAGTAATAGGCTTTCCAACCTCATCAGTAATAGTTTGGGCGATATCCTCTTTTTGCTTACGAAGTTTTTGTGCAACATCAAGAAGCCAAGAGCAGCGTTGTGCAAGTGTAGAAGCTCTTGCTGCAGCAGTAGCATTTTGTGCAATCTCTAATGCTTTTTTAGCATCTGCCTCATCACAGATAGGAGCAGTTGAAACCACATCACCACTAAAAGGAGATTTTCTCTCACTCAGGTTCTCTTTTGTAGCTTCTGTAGAGCCGAAAAATATTTTTGCTTGCATAAAAAATCCTATAAAGTTATTAAGATTATTATAACATTTGTTTGTAAAGAGAGAAGATGAAAGTTATAAAGTGATATTTTCTATAAATTCTATGTCAGCAAGTGTTACGATAATAGCATCAAGAGTAAAATCAACATCAAGAGAGTTTTTTTTCATATAGACATGTGCAGTTTTAACAAGTTTGTTTATTTTAGAAGGAGTAATATTTTGAACAGCCAACTCATAATCTTCCCCACTCTTCACTTCCACAAAATGAAGCACATCATCTTTTGTAGCGATGATGTCAATCTCCCCAAAACGAGAGTAAAAGTTTCGCTGCACTATAAAAAAACCTCTCTCTTCTAAAAACAGAACGGCCTTATCTTCTGCTATGTTTCCTTTGGCTCTGCTCATAGTTTTATGCCTCTATC
>JAMORO010000079.1 GCA_027063505.1 Sulfurimonas sp. | reverse complement strand
TTAACATTCCCATCTCTTTTGGAAATTTTCTTCCAAACTTTTGTGCTACATAGAGAAAATTTCTTGCAAAGTAGTAAGTTCTTTGTGGGTTATGTTCCACTTTACTTCTCTCTTTACGGGTGATAAGGTTTTTTCTTACAAAAACAGCACCAAGAGCATGTTTAACAAAAATATGTGGGTAATAGAGTACTTTAAAATTATTGACTTGAGCTTTAATACAGTAATCATAATCAACTAAATCTATAAAAAGCTTATCTTCAAACTTACCAATTTTTTCAAAAAGGGAGAGGTTTAAAAAGTTTGCAGAGGTGATAGCTGAGAATTTTTCCTCGTAGCTACATTCTGGATTTTGAGGAAGAGGCATTGTTTCATTATAGTTTGTATTGGCACTTAAAATGGCTACTTCTTGAGTGTTTTCTAGTTTACTAAGACATGCTTTATAATCATTAAAGTTTATAAATTTACTGTCTTGATCCATCGTTAAAATCCACTCATAACCTAGTCCTATCGCTTTTTCACAACCAAGATTCAGTGCTGTAGCAATACCTAAATTTGCATTATTGTTAATATAAACAAGGTTTTCAAATGAGTTTTGCATTTTTTCTATGAGTGCTGTATTATGAGCAGTTGAGTTATCCACAACAATAAGTGTCTCAACATCTTGACCATAAGAATTGATATTTTCATAAACATCATCTTCTGGATTGTAGAGGATAACTGTTGCTGCTACTTTTATATTATTCAAAGTTATTTCCTATCTCTTCTATTTTATCATAAGATAAATCTTTCATTATTGGATCATTTTGGATACTCTTATAGAAATCAACAAGTTCTTTATTATTTATAAATGCATATTTTCTATTTTGATTAAATGATTGAGAGAAAGAGATGGTTTGTTCCTGTGAAACATCTATACCTAAATAGTTGAAAATTGAAGTTAATTGATCCTTAGGATGCGATAATAATTCTTCATATTTAATATGTAGAGCTTGCATCTCTTTCATAGATTTAGAAACATAATGTTTCCAAAGTTCATAACCATGTTGCATATCCATAATTCGAAAAGAACCTGTGTAACGAAGGTTTCTTTCTAAGAGTTGATATTTTTTTGGATTGAAATTTTTTTGCTTAATAAAATTATGTTCCTCTTCAAGAGCTCTTTGTTTTAAACTATAGGCCACATCAATAGGATTTCTATAAATATGGATAATTTTTGCATTTGGATAGATTGATTTCCATATATCTATAGTGAGTGAATTTCTAGGGTCTTTCCATCCCCAAGGTATATTAATAGCTTGTAGTTTAGTGTATTTGATATACTTTTTTATTCCCCAATATTTTTGAATAGCTTTTGATTTTACACGTGCTTTATAAATATCTATAATGTATTTTTTAATTGTATCATTAGCATACTCATAAGGTTCTGGAAAATCCCACGTGGCATGTACTTGTTCCAATATCCAGTTATTGAATTCTAAAAAAAACAAAGATTCATCATTTGGATCTCTGTCCTCACCCATAAAGAGACCTGCTTGTTGAAGTGTTTTTGTAAGCATTGAAGTTCCAGATCGATGCATACCAATAATGATTACAGGATCTTTCATTCTCAATGCTCCTTTATGAGGTTTACTCATACTTCCCTAAATACCAATCCACAGTCTTAACAATTCCACTATCAAAGTTCTCATCTGCTTTCCAACCAAGCTGAGTTTCAAGTTTTGTTGCATCTATAGCATAACGTCTGTCATGTCCTGCTCTATCTTCTACGAATGTTATAAGTTCTTTATAACTCTCTTTGTTTATAGTTGCTTTTGGTGGTACTCTTTTATCTAGTATAGAACATATTGCATCTACTATTTGAAGGTTAGTTCTTTCGTTTCTTCCACCGATGTTATATACATTAGCTTCTTTACCTGTATGGTAAACTAAGTCTATACCTTTACAATGGTCAAGTACATATAACCAGTCTCTAATGTTTTTACCATCACCATAGATAGGAATACTTTCACCTGCAAGTGCTTTACGTATAATAGTAGGAATAAGTTTCTCATCATGTTGCTTAGGACCATAGTTATTTGAGCAGTTTGTGATAACTGTATTCATACCATAAGTCTCTTGGTAGCTTCTTACTATCATATCTGAACTTGCTTTAGAAGCTGAGTATGGAGAGTTAGGTGCATAAGGTGTCTCTTCTGTAAAAAGATCAGTCTCATTAAGAGTTCCATATACTTCATCAGTTGAGATATGGTGAAATCTACACCCTTTATAGTTCTCTTTGTAAGTAAAAGGTTTTTCCATCCAATACTTTTGAGCAACATCAAGAAGTGTAAATGTACCATTTACATTTGTCTCAATAAATACACCAGGGTTTTTAATAGAGTTATCTACATGGCTCTCTGCTGCAAAGTGTATAACACCTTGAATGTCATACTCAGAAAATATAAACTCTACTAACTCACGGTTACAGATATCACCTTTGATAAATTTATATCTTTCGTTAGATTCACATTCACTTAGGTTTTCTAAGTTACCTGCATATGTTAAAAGATCTAAGTTAATTAAGTTGTACTCTGGGTACTTCTCTAAGAAGTATGGAACGAAGTTAGAACCTATAAAGCCTGCTGTTCCTGTTAGTAAAATTGATTTACGATTCGGCATTTAGTGCCTCACTGCATTGAATTTTAATTCTTATCATTATTTTCTTTCTCCTAATGTTTTTAAACACTCATCAAGTGAGTCTTTCCAGTATGGGATGTTTATATTAA
>JAMORO010000078.1 GCA_027063505.1 Sulfurimonas sp. | reverse complement strand
GCCATTCGTTGGCGTTTACTTTAGATGTCCAGATTAAGAAATCTGCTAGTGAGTTTACTTCATCTTCTGTGAGGTTAAACTGTGGCATCTTTCTTCTGTTTGGAATGTCTAAAGGTTGTGCAGCCATCCACCCTTGCATATATGCTTTAAATGTTTGCTCATCTGCAGCTCCTCTACGTTGATATACATTCATAAGTTCAGGAGCATAGTAAGCACCTTCACCAATAAGAGTGTGACAACCAACACAGTTGTTTTTTTCCCAAAGTTTTTTTCCAGCGACAACATTTGGTGTCATATTTTGCTGGTTTGAACGTTCAGGGATTTGATGTACTGTATCAAAAGTAAGTGCAATAAATATCATAAGGGCGAATGCTCCGCCACCATAGTAGATATTCTTTGCCATACTTTTCGTGATGCGTTCAGTCATAGATAATCCTTCTTTTAATTCTACCTAGTAGTAGTAACCGAAATTTTACCCTTAATTCATTTAATTCTACCTTTAAGTAGTATTTATGGAAAGATTAATTATGATAACAAATTAAGAACTTACATAAGGAGTCTTCTTTGCAACTGAGTAATAGCTCTCAATATGCCATTAGAATTTTATCTTATATGGCACTTGAACAAGATAGTAAACTTCTAAATGCCACACAACTTGCTGCAACATTGCAAATACCTTATAAATTTTTAACAAAAATTATGACCGAGGTTGTAAAGGCTGGCTTAGTAGTCTCTATCCGAGGGAGAGAAGGTGGGTACCGATTTGAAAAACCGACTTCACAAATTATAGTAAGTGAAATACTCAAGATTTTCAATGACTCTATAGAGGATAAACAGTGTGTTTTAGGTATAGGTTTTTGTAATGGAGTCTGTAAATGTGCTTTACATGATCAGTGGATGAAACCTAAACTCCTCATGCAAAAAATGTTTGAAGAGTCTAGTCTTGCAGATATAGCAGGAAAAGGATGCAAACAGTAAAAAACTATAAAGAGAGAATCCACTCACTTATAGTTTTAATCTCATCATCATTTAACTTTTTAAATGCTGGCATTACTGCATTATGAAAATCTTTCCATTTCTTACTACTTCCATTTTTAATACTTTTTATTATCATTTTAGGTTCTTGTTTATAACGTTTAGCTATCTCTTTTAAAGCAGGACCAACTATGGCTTTTTCTTTACGGTGACAACTAAGACAGTTATTCTTCAGAGCTAGTCTCTCCCCTTTTGGCATCGCTTTTAGTCTGTTTCTTATCGCTTGTGCTTCATTAAGGTTTTTCTGAGTGTAGTGTTCAAACATATACTCAGCTATTGCCTGAAGTTCATCCTCACTCAAATTATCTTTTTGTGATGGCATAAGACCATAACTATCAAGAGACGCTTTATCACAGAGCGATTTTTCACGGCTTGGATGCACAACATACTCTTTTACAAACGCTATAGCTTTTGGAATACGAAGACTCTCATCATTTACATGCATAAAACTCTTTACATGAAATGCTACAGCCATCATAGGAGGAGCGATCTCATTTTCAAATGTCTCAGGAGGCAGATCTAAATTATGACATTTACTGCATTTTTTTTCTATAAGCTCTTTAGCATTAAAATGTAACTCTTTTTTTTCTTGACAGCCTAAGACAATAAAGACAAACACAAAAAGTACTGCTATTTTTAAACTTTGAAAAAACATCTTACTATGCTACTTTATAAGTGGAGCAGCTATCTTTTTACCTAAAAGTGCATAGCTTTTTCCAACACGAGCAACTGGCTCATAATCAAGTGTAATTTTTTCCCTATCACTTAAAATACGATCGGCGATATACTGTTCTTTAATCTGGACAACTAAAGGAATAGTTTTAGATCCCTTCAGATCTAACTCTTGATAAAAATCACAAAAGAAAGCACTAGGTACCCCTTTTATCATAGGAGGAAAACCCTCTACTACATCCTCAATTTCTATATCAAAATGTTCTGCTTCACTTAAAGAGCTCTCCATCTCTTTTGAACTAAAGTGCATCTTCTCTAACAATGGCTCATCTACCATACATATAGTACATTTTCCTGTTTCACGAATATTTTTAAGTGTATCTTTCTCACTTCCATCACTCTTATGTCCTATGCTTACTATCATAGTAGCAGGCTCAGAAGAAAGTCCCATAAAGTAACTAAAAGGAGCTATATTTATAACTCCTTTGTTTTGTGTCACTATCCAAGCAATAGGGCGAGGAATAATCGTTTGTGCCATGAGTTGATACCGCTGTGTTAACTCTTTATCTGCATAATTTATCTGCATTTTATAATCCTATCATATGTTTTAAGTTCTCTATCATACCACTTTTTGGTGCTGTTTGTTCCAGTTCTTCTTCTACAACTTGAGGAACATAAACATCTTCTGGTAGTACATTCTCTGGTGTTCCATCAACATTTACGACAACTAATTCAGGATGAATAAGTTCGCGAAGCTTTTTCTGTACAACCATTTTTGTTGTCATCAGACTTAAAGAACAACCACCACAAGCTCCTGTAAGAGTGATGTAAACAGTTCCATCTTTTGTACCAAGAAGCTCTATACCACCACCATGCGAGTTTACATACTCACTTACCATTGGAAGGTAGTTCTCTACAGCATTATAAATATCATCATCTAAAAAAGTCATCTCTATCACCTCTTACAATTTAATACAAAAATTATAGTTATTTATATTTAATATAATCTTAGCAAATATATATAGTTTTCACACTTAATTCAATAATGAACATATGTCCATTATAATTTCCGAAAATATTTAAAATAGTAGAAGGATATAATATGAAAATAGTATTAGCAGTTGATGAGGACAAACAAACTATAGTAAAACGTACAGGACAGTCAGCCTACTTTGCCATCTATGAAGATGCAACACTTGTAG
>JAMORO010000077.1 GCA_027063505.1 Sulfurimonas sp. | reverse complement strand
CAGAGCTTTTATAACACCTCTAAATTCTCCCTTAACACACTACTAGCAGACCCTACTAACTTAAAAGCTAATCTTGAACACTATATTGCTGATTTTTCAGCTAATGCTCGTGAGATATTTGAAAAGTATAAGTTTCATGAGCAGTTAGAGTATCTTGATGAATCAAACCTACTTTATCAAATAGTACAAAAGTTTGCCAATGTAGATCTGCATCCAGACACTATCTCCAACCATGAAATGGGGCTTGTGTTTGAAGAACTCATTCGTCGTTTTGCGGAGGCTTCCAATGAGACAGCAGGAGAGCACTTTACCCCAAGAGATATTGTACGACTCACCACTGCACTTCTTTTTATCGGTGATGATGCAGTGCTTACAAAAGCAGGAGTGGTGCGAAGCCTTTATGATCCAACCGCTGGAACGGGAGGGTTTTTAACAAGTGGGAGTGAGTATGTCCATGAGCTTAATCCTGAAGCAAAGCTTGTTACCTTTGGACAGGAACTTAACCCTGAATCATATGCAATATGTCGTGCCGATATGCTCATCAAAGGACAAGCAGTCGAGAACATCAAGTATGGAAATACTCTCAGTGATGATCAGCTTCCAACAGAGAAATTTGACTATATGCTCTCTAATCCTCCATTTGGTGTCGAATGGAAAAAGGTTGAAAAGGTTATAAAAGATGAGCATAAGCTAAAAGGCTATAATGGTCGTTTTGGGCCAGGACTACCTAGAGTTAGTGATGGTTCACTACTCTTCTTACTGCACCTTATCTCTAAAATGCGTCCAGCAAGTGAGGGTGGAAGTCGTATAGGAATTATCCTAAACGGTTCACCTCTCTTTACCGGTGGAGCTGGAAGTGGTGAGAGTGAGATACGCCGCTATGTTTTGGAAAATGACCTCGTTGAAGCGATAGTCGCCATGCCTAATGATATGTTTTTTAACACAGGCATTGCCACATACATCTGGATACTCTCTAATCATAAAGAAAGAAACAGAAAAAACAAAGTAGCTCTTATAAATGCAAGCAATATGGGTGAGCCTATGCGAAAATCACTTGGAAGTAAACGCAAATTTTTGAGTGAAGAAGCTATTGTAGAGATTACTCGTATCTATGGAAAATTTGAAAACTCTAAAGTGTGTAAAATCTTCGATACAAAAGATTTTGGGTACCGTCGCATCACAGTTGAAAGACCTCTACAGCTGAGCTTTTTCCCACATGATGAAGAGAAATTAGAGTCGCTAAAAACTGATAAGGCTTTTAAAAAGTTAGATGAGGCTTTACAAAATGAAGTTTTGGACTCCCTTAAAAAGATAGAAGATGACAAAATCAGCTCACGCGATGAGTTTATCGAACTTCTAGGCGTTAAACTTACAGCCTCACAACTAAAACTACTCCAAAAACATCTAAGTGAGCATGATGATGAGGCAGAGTTGTGTAGAGATAAAAAAGGCAACATAGAGCCAAATCCAGAGCTTAGAGACTATGAAAATGTGCCATTAAAAGAGGATATCTATGAATATTTTGAGCGAGAAGTAAAACCCCATGTACCACTGGCTTGGATAGATGAGAAAAAATGCGATGAAAAAGATGGCAAAGTAGGAATTGTCGGGTATGAGATACCGTTTAACCAACACTTCTACGAGTACAAACCGCCACGACCACTTAAGGAGATAGATGCAGAACTTGAAATACTTACTAAAGAGATAATGGAGATGCTTCGTGAGATATAGGGAGTTAATATTGCACGACTTAAGAAACCATTTACCGTATACGGTGTATACTTTTAGTAAGAATACTCCTCAAGCCTCTTTACAATGCTCACCCCGAGGAGTTGACCTATGAACAATTCTTCTAAAATCACTTTTTCAAAGCCCTTTTTTACAATATCCCAACAAATAGCACAATTAAAATCTCGTGGTATACTTTTTGATAATGAAGAAAAAGCAGCACATTATCTTGAAAATTTAAACTATTATAGACTGAGTGGATATTGGTTGATATTTGAAAAAGACCATGCTACACATGAGTTTAAAGAGGGTACTACCTTTACTAGAGTGATAGATCATTATGTATTTGATAGAGAATTACGACTGCTTATGCTTGATGCCATAGAGCGGATTGAAGTTTCTGTCCGTAGTAGATTAGCCTATGAACTCTCTCAAAAATATGGCTCGCATCCACACCTTAACTGGACTATTTTTCATCCTCTAATAGCCTATACAAAAACACTTACAAAATTAAAAAGTGAAATAGATAGAGGCAAAGAGCCCTTTTTAAAACACTTTAAAGATAAATATCGTGAAGAGTTACCACCACTATGGGCAAGTGTAGATTTAATGTCACTTGGTCAAGTCTCAAACTGGTTTAGCTGTATAAAGCACAGACAAGATAGACAACTCATAGCAAAACATTATGAATTAGATGAAACTATTGTAGTATCTTTTTTACATCACCTTACCATCATACGAAACATTTGTGCGCATCATGGTGTTTTATGGAATAAAACATTAACAGTAGAACTAAAAATACCAAAAAAATATGAATCCAACTATAATACAGTACAGAGAAAAAAACTATATAATACATTTGTAATGATAGAGCATCTGCTAAGCATTATCTCTCCAACAAATAGTTGGTCACAGAAGTTATCGGAGCTTATAAGCAAGTATAAGATAGATACTTCCATGATGGGGTATAAAGATGTATAAATATAAACTATATCCAAAATATAAAGAGAGTGGGGTTGAGTGGCTTGGGGAGATACCTGAGCATTGGAAAACAATTCGATATAAGTATATATTGAATATTTTTCAAGGATATGCATTTAAGAGTTCTGATTATATTGACGAATCAAGAGTGATTAATATTCGTATGGGAAATATAAAGAAAGGTGGTAGAATAGACCTAACACATAATCTTAAATACTTACCGGAAAGATATATCAAGCAATATAAAAATTAT
>JAMORO010000076.1 GCA_027063505.1 Sulfurimonas sp. | reverse complement strand
GCTATAGGAGTAGCAAAGTGACCAAAAGAGCGGTCACGTGGTTTTTCTAAAACAACCTCACGACCCAGTTTTTCGCGCAAAAGCGCCGATACACGTTGTTTCAAAGTACTATGCTTGTGTAGTAGTTTTTGGAGCTTCAGTAGATGCTACTTCTTCGCTACCTTCAACTTTTTTAGGTGTATCTTGTGCTACTTCTTCATCTATATCTTTCATCTCAGACTTAAAGTTTTTGATTCCTTTTCCAAGACCTTTTGCTAAATCAGGTATTTTTTTCGCTCCAAATAATAAAACGATGATTCCGAAAATGATTAATAGTTCTGTTCCACTAGGCATGCCCATAGTAATTTCCTTGTTTAAAATTAATTCTGAGATTATATCTCATATTTGCTATAAATTTTCTTATCTACAGATCTTCCCAGTTTTGTACAAACTCATTTATCTTGTCATGTGGGATTTTAAGTCGTGCTGTTACAGCAACTTGTCGAAGCACTTCTGCTGCAACATCAAGATCATCATTAACAACAATAAAGTCATATTCTGAAGTTCTTTGAATTTCACGTGTCGCCATTTTTAAACGCCCTGCTATAACCTCTTGTGTATCAGTAGAGCGATTATCTAAACGACGTTTTAGTTCAGAGAGTGTTGGAGGAGTAATAAACACTGATGTTGTAATATCCCCAAGTCTATTTTTAATAGCCATATTCCCTTGAACATCAATATCAAATATAACTAGTTTTCCTTCGGAGAGAGCTTTTCTAACTGGCTTTAGGGATGTTCCATAGTAGTTTCCATGAACTGTTGCATACTCTAAAAAGTTATCATTTTCAATATCTGCTGTAAACTCTTCTTTGGAGACAAAATGATAGTGAACACCCTCCTCCTCTCCTTCTCGCATTGGACGAGTTGTTGTAGAGATTGAAAAATAATAATCACCAATATCATCAGCAATTTTATTTATTAAAGAACTTTTTCCTGCACCACTTGGACCTGAAAGGACAAGTACAACACCATTTTTTTCAATCATTAGTTATCACCTAGTGTAATGTTAATACTGATTTTCATACCTTTAAGAGATGCAGCAACATTTTTATCTGTTAATGCAGTTAAAAGTGTTTTTAAAGCTTCTACTCCATCATTAGAACTTTTTGATACTTGAGATTCATCATCTAAAATATCTTCTAAATCATCACTCTTCTCAACTATAGGCTCTTCTACTTCCTCTATCTCTTCTGAAACTTCTTCACCGACTGCAAGTTTTATATCTCGACTTGAAAGAGCATCTAAAGAGTCTATATCTGATGTGACGATATCTAAAAGTGTCTCTTCATCTACTTCACTCTCTAACTCTTCATAACTTAACTCTTCAACTGCATTTTCTATCTGAGACTCTAAATCAAGATCTTCATCTACAGTTTCATCAAACTCTTCTTCTACTTCTTCAGGTTTACTTTCTAGTTCTTCTTCCAAATTTAGATTATCTTCTAACTCAAAGTCATCTTCTAAGTCCATATTTAATGTATCTTCAATTTCAGAGTCTAATTCACTATCTTCTAAGTTCATTAACTCATCATTTTCAACTTCATCTTCTATCTTCTCTTCTTCTAAATCAAGTTTTTCTTCATCTTCATCTTCTTCAAAATCTATGTCAAACTCAAACTCATCATCTAAAGAATCTTCATCTTCTGTTTCATCGAGTAGATCTTTTACTTTTTGTGCCTCTTCATCATCTAAGATACTTTCACCTAAACTCTCGTCATCTTCTAAAGAGCTTCCATCATCTAGGTCTAAATCATCCAGATCAACTAATTCTTCTAGTTCACTTATCTCCTCAAGGTCCCCTAGTTCATCAAGTTCACTAATTTCCTCAAGATCTTCAAGTTCATCTAAATCACCTAACTCTTCAATCTCTTCAAGTTCATCTAAATCACCTAACTCTTCAATCTCTTCATCGACTGTTACAAAATCTTCATCCATAGAAATATCATTACTCATAGTTTCAACATCTTTACCAAATTGAGCAAATATCTCTACTAAGTCAGTTGGAAGAAATGGCTTTTTTAACACACGACTAAATCCTTCTACCTCTTCTGCATCACGAGAACAGATATAGAGTGAATTTTTATATTTAATATTTGCTTCGAGATCGATAATAAGCTCATCACTATAAAGTGTATCATCTATAACTACTAAGTCATAACTCGTACCTGAAGCTTCAGATAGAGAGTCAACTACCTCTAATGTATCAGATGTTTTTTGTGCACTGAGTGTAACTAATTTATTAACAACGGGATTATCATTGATAAGTAAGATTTTCACGTCTATTCCTTGATGGGAGATTCTTGATTATACTTTTGATTTATTGTATCCAAATAAAACTAAAAAAACATCTCTAAGGCATTAAATGCCTCAATCATTTGCCCTTTTAGTATCAACATCGTTGATGTAAACGTAGCTATAAGCACAGTAAATGCTACCATTATTTTGATAGGAAAACCAATTACAAGAAGATTGAACTGTGGCATAGTTTTCATAAGCATACCAAATATCACATCTGCAAGCCAAGAGAGTGCTATAATTGGAAAGGCAATCATAAAACCTACTAAAAACATATGTGCTGTTGCACTAATAATATAATGAAAAATATCTTCACTCATTATAAACCCACCCAGTGGCACAACTTTTAAAGAGCTATCTACAAAAAGAAGCACCCAGTGGTGCAGGTCTAATGCAAGTAAAACCATTAAACCCATAAGAGAAAGAAACTGTGAAACGATAGGCATTGAGACACCTGTTTGAGGGTCAATTGCACTCGCCATTGAAAATCCCATCATAAAAGAGATCATCCCCCCTGCAAAAGTGATTACATTATATGAGAGGAGCAGTATTATACCGACAACTAAACCAAGTAAAAACTCACTTAAAATTGCTAATACTATAGTGGGTACATTTATCGCTATCTCTAGAGGAGGCATAGAAGAATAAAAAACAATAGTAAAAAAGAAAGCGAGTGAAGCTTTAATATTCATCGGAATATTTTTATGAGAAAAAATTGGTACGGCTAAAAACAGAGCTGCAAAACGGAAGAACAGTAACATAAAACCTACTACATAAGTTTCAGTAAATACTTCTGCCCACTCCATCTAAATAGCTCTCTATTGTATCTTTACGAGCTGTCTATTTTCTAACTTATAGACTTTATCACACTTATGTGCAAGTTCATTATCATGAGTTACAAGAATCATCCCTGCACCACTTCTTTTACAGTACTCAAAAAAGAGTTTCATTACCTGAGATGCTGTCTCTTTATCTAAGTTTCCAGTAGGTTCATCAGCAAAGATAATACGAGGCTGTTTAGTTAAAACTCTTGCGATAGAGACACGCTGCTGCTGCCCACCTGAAAGTTGTGTCACTTTTTGATCTATGCACTCTTTTATATTTAAATGTTCTAAAAGAGTATTATCTATCTTTTCACCAGAAAGAAGTTCTGCAACTTCTAGATTTTCATAGGCACTAAAGCCATTAAAAAGATAGTGTGACTGAAACACAAGTCCTAAGTCATAGCGTTTTATCTCACCTAATCTTTTTCTATTCATAGAAGAGACACTCTCACCAAAGAGTGAAACACTCCCCTCTTCTGGGATAAGAAGTGTTGAAAGTATATGCAAAAGAGTTGATTTTCCACTTCCACTCATCCCTATTATTGCGATACTCTCTTCTCTATTTAACTCTAGAGAGACATCTTCAAAAAGTTTATATTCAAAAGTATGTGATAGATTCTGTGCAGATAGTAAATTCATAGGGAGATTATAGCCAAGATTGGCAAAAAAAGAGCAAAAAAAAAGGCTAAGACCGAAGTCCTAACCTTTGATAGAAAAAGAAGAAATTAATCCTTGAGGATTAACCCATTTGTGCAGCAACTTCTGCAGCAAAATCATCTTCAGCTTTCTCAATTCCTTCACCTACTTCAAGGCGAACAAATTCTGTAATTTCAGCAGTTCCACCAGCAGCTTTAGCAGCTTTTTCTAATGCTTGTGCAACTGTAAGTTTGTCATCCATTACAAAGTTTTGGTCAAGAAGACACTGCTCTTTATCTAAAGTTGTATTATCAGAGATAAAACGAGCTAAAGATCCAGGAACAATTTTATCCCAGATTTTTTCTGGTTTACCTTGCTCTTTAAGAGTAGCTTTGATATCAGCTTCAGCTTGTGCTAAAACTTCATCAGTAATCTGACTCATAGAGATGTATGTTGGTACATTTTTAAGAGTTTTTCCTAAACGTGAAAGCTCTTCATTATCTTTTTTGATAACTTCGATACGTCCAACAGTCTCAGCTGCAACATAAGCTGCATCTAAATCTTTATATGAAAGAGTAGTTGGTTTCATAGCAGATGTATGCATTGCAACTTGTTTCATAAAAGGTCTTAGAGCTTCAGCAGTTTTTTCACTGTCACATTTTGCAGTAATAATAACTGCAATACGATTGTTAGAGTGAATGTAACCATTTAAAGCAGTAGTAGCATCAGCAGTTAAAGTGTTAAAACGACGAAGTTCAATCTTTTCACCGATTTTGATTACTTCTGCTTGAAATTTTGCACCAAATTCAGATGCAGAAAATGCTGCAACATCAGCTGGTTGATTGTCAAAAATCTCTTTTGTAGTATCTTTTACTAAGTTTTGGAAACCCTCATTTTGAGCAACAAAGTCAGTCTCAGAGTTGATTTCGATAACAGTAGCTTTAGAGAAGTCATCAGCGATAACGATTCCACAAAGACCTTCAGCAGCAACTCTATCAGCTTTTTTAGCTGCTTTAGCAATACCACGTTCTTTTAAAAGTTCAGTTGCCTTAGCCATGTCTCCATCAGCTTCAACAAGAACTTTTTTACAATCCATCATAGGTGCATCAGTAGCAGAGCGAAGCTCTTTTACCATTGCTGCTGTAATAGCTGCCATAATTATGCTTCCTCTGTAGCTGCTACTTCTTCAGTTGCAGCTTCTTCAGTTTGCTCTTCTTCTGCTGGTGCATCTCTTAACGCTTTACCTTCGTTAATCGCTGCAGTCATTTCACGACAGAAAAGTTGAATAGAACGGATAGCATCATCATTACCAGGAATTGGGTAAGTGATAAGATCTGGATCACAGTTAGTATCAAGTGGTGCTACAACTGGAATGTTAAGACAACGAGCTTCTAAAACAGCGATGTGCTCTTTTACTGCATCTACAACAAAAAGCATATCTGGAAGTTTTTTCATATTACGGATACCACCGAAATATGCTTCTAGTTTTACTTTTTGACGAGCAAGCATAAGTGCTTCTTTCTTAGTAAGAAGATCAATTTGACCATTCTCTTGCATTTCAGAGATTACATCTAGTTTACGAATAGACTTTTGAATAGTTGGGAAGTTAGTAAGCATACCACCTAACCATCTATTATCTACATATGGCATATCACAATCAAGTGCAGCTTGTTTTACTGAGTTACGAGCTTGTTTTTTTGTACCAACAAAAAGTACTACTTTACCTTCAGCTGCTGCATCCATAACGATTGTATAAGTATTACGGAAATAACGTAAAGTTTTTTGTAAATCGATAATATAGATATTTTTACGAACACCAAAGATGTATTTTTTCATTTTCGGGTTCCAACGACGAGTTTGGTGTCCAAAGTGTACACCACATTCTAAAAGATCTTTCATAGTTACCATAGGGTATCCTTAAAGGCTATATTTCAAGCCAGAGTTTTGTTAGTTAACTTCGATAATGTCGAACATTGACTCACTAAAAAGAGAGTTGCACTAACTTTTGACACATATCTGTTTAATGTTCTCAACTTTACGAGAAAGAAGAAAAATCCGCGAATTATACTTAAATAAGTTTTAATATTAGCTTTTAAAGTATAACTTTTGATATATTAGAATTTATAATGATAGATTCAAATTGCTTTTATATTTTATGATGTATAGTATCGCATTATTAAAAAAAGTACTCATTTTAGCAGTACTTCTATAAGAAAAAGGAATATTATGAATAAGCCTCTACTATTATCTTTAGCCACTGCTACACTTTTAGGAACTAGCCTAAATGCAGACTCAATGTATGAGCGTATCCAGTCTATGGAAATGAAAATGAAACAGATGCAAAATGAGATTACTACGCTAAAAGCTGAAAAATCTCAAGCTGAAGAAGATAATGATGAGAGTGAATCAGTCGCTCTTCTCGATGAAGCTATAGAGGATGATAATTCTGTATCTGAAGAAGATGATGATACAGAAGAAGATGAAGCTATAGAAGATGATGATACTGAGGATGACGATGAAGAGAGTGTTGAAGAACAACTTGTAGATATTCAAGAGAGTATCACGGATCTCAATAAAGCGACAAACGGTAGTCATCTTAAATTAGGTGTAGATTATAGATTTGCTGTTGATAATCTTAACTACACTATGGCTGATGGATCAAAACAGGGGAATGATGCACTCTTAACAAATAGACTCTGGATTAACATGAACTGGAAAGCTACTAATAATCTTAGTTTTAGTGGTCAAATTGCATATAACAAAGCTTTTGGTGCTCGTTCAGGGGTTCCAGCTGCAGGATATGAAACTTTTGACTGGATAACTAACGAGAATGCTTACGATGATGTTCTTCGTGTTCGTTCAGCCTATTTCTTTTATAAAAATGACACTTTTATGGGAACGGAAATTCCATGGACATTTAGTATAGGGCGTCGTCCATCTACTAATGGGCACTTAGTTAACCTACGAGATGATGATGGTGCAGCTTCACCTATGGGTCATACTATTAATGTTGAATTTGATGGACTTAGTTCTAAGTTCGCACTTGAAGATGTTATAGGTGTTGATGGAATGTACATAAAATTTTGTGCAGGACGTGGTGGCACAAATGCTGTTGCTAAGTTTACAAGATCAGGAACGCCTTATGCAACAACTGAAAATGATGTGCCAAACATTGATTTATTTGGTCTAATTTTTGTACCTTATAATGATGGTCAATATGGAATCGCTACACAATACTACTATGCAGGGAATTTAATTGACCAAGATCCAACAAGTCCAGTGGGTGCATTTGAAACAGTTGGTGGTCTACATAGTTTTACTGCAAATATAACTATGAATGGTATAGGAGATGAGTGGAGTGACTACCTTGATGATACTTTCTTTTTTATGAGTGCTGCAATAAGTATCTCAAATCCTGATGATGATAAAGTTATGTTTAGTGGTGCACCAGGAGAGAGTGTAACTGGTTACTCAGCATGGGTTGGCTTACAGATGCCCTCAGTAATGACTGAAGAGGGTAGATGGGGGCTAGAATACAATAAAGGTACAGCCAACTGGAGAAGTATGACATATGCTGAAGATACAAATATTGGTTCAAAACTAGCTGCTCGTGGTGATGCTTATGAAGTATATTTTACGGAGTCTCTTGTTGAAGATATTTTAACACTTCAAGTCCGTTATACATATATTGATTATAAATACACTGGAAGCAATGGCTTCTTCGGAGGCTCGTCAGGAAGATCTGTTCTTATTGAAAATTTAGATGCTGCTAGTGCTGCAAATGTTGTAGATAAAGCACAAGATATTCGTTTTTATCTTCGTTACAGATACTAAAATCTGTAACCACTCTATAACATTCCCAAGCGAGAGCTGGGGAAGCAGATAATAAATTAAGCTTGGAGACTCTCTAACTCTGCTTTTACTTTCGCTACATGATCCTTTACACGTACTTTTTCAAAGACTGCTTTTACAACACCCTCTGGATCTATAATGAAAGTTGAACGAACAATTCCCATATACTCTTTTCCATAATTTTTCTTAAGTTGCCAAACACCATACTCTTGCATCATCTCTGTAGATTCATCACTCAAAAGTGTAATACCTAGATCTTTCTTCTCTATAAAGTTACGATGTTTTTTTGTGCTATCAGCACTTACACCTAAGATAATAGCATCTAAAGAGCCAAAGTCAGGAGCAGCCTCTGTGAACTCACAAGCTTCTGTTGTACACCCTGGAGTATTGTCACGAGGATAGAAGTAGAGAACAACCCACTTACCTTTTAAGTCACGAGAACAGATCTCAACATCATCTTGATTTGGGAGACAAAACTCCGGTGCTTTTTCATCAATTTTTATCATTTTTTTCCTTTAAAGTTTAATAGACGAAGAGTAGAAGATAGACCCATATACCACTAAAAGAGGTAAAGATAATCCCCATAAAAGTTTTTATGGCAACACGTCTATGATAAAAAGACATTCTACCTGGGATAAGCCCTTTCATAAAATGTATATTACCCGTATAAATTGTAATACCCCAGTAAAAGAGCATCATAGTTGCGATAATAATATGCAAGATTAGAACTACAAGTGCATAAGTATACGAGACATCACTCCCTTCCATAAAGATATCAAAGCCACCACCTACTCGTACACCTAGTTCAAAGTAAAAAACAACAATCACAGAAAAAACAAATAGTATGTTTTGGAGAAGTGCATGTGTTTTAAACATTCTCTTCTTTGCAAAAATAATGACACCATAAACCAAAATTGGTAAAAATGCCACGATAAGAGTTACCATATCCATAAAAAGTGGGGCAGAGGTTCCTAAAAAACCAGGTCTAAACATATATTCCATAAGACTAACTCCTCTTTGTTTTAATTTGATAGTATACAAAAGCAAGCACAACTAAAAGAGCTAAAACAGCAATAGTTATCTGTTTTAAGTAACTGTTAATAAGTTCCTGATTTTCTCCTATAAAATATCCTAAAAGTGTAAGGACTAAAGCCCAGATACCCGCACCTAAAGCAGTAAAAAAAGAGAACTGTACAATATTCATACGGGCAAGTCCTGCTGGAACAGAGATAAGCTGTCGTATCCCAGGAATGAGTCTTCCTGTAAAAGTAGAAATATGACCGTGCTTTTCAAAGAAAGCATCCATTTTTAGAACAGCACTCTCTTTAATAAAGAAATATTTACCATACTTTAACAGTAACTTACGACCAAGAGTTAAAGCAAGATAGTAGTTTATAAAAGCTCCAACCATTGAACCACCAAGAGCAGAAATCATAATCATTAAAATATTCATCTCCCCCTGACTTGCTAAATACCCAGCAGGAATAAGTACAATCTCACTGGGAAAAGGAATAAAACTACTCTCAATAGCCATCATTATGAAGATACCAAGATACCCCCAATCAAAAATAAGATCAACTAAGAGTTGTGCGTACTCATGTATCATTGTAAATACTCCGCTACTTTTTTTATCATCTTCACTGCAACATCTCGATTTGAGTGCTGTAGTAATTTTTTGCTTTTAGTTACAATCTCTGGATGCTGTAAAGCTTCTAACAGACTCTGTTTAAGATTTTCACCCTCTCTCTCACACCAACCCATCTCATTTTCAACTATAAAAGCTGCATTATGATACTGATGATCTCCTGCTGCATAAGGGTATGGTACATAAAAAGTGGGACAACCATTTGTAGTAAGTTCCCACAGAGTACTTGCCCCTGCCCGGCTCACAGCCAAATCAGCTTCACAGATCAGTGCGGGTAGCTCTTTTGTAAAAGCATATAAAGAGACAGTGACATCAAGAGCCTTATATGCTTCTTTAACTCTCTCATAATCACTCTCCCCTGCTTGATGGATGATTTTAATACCTGCACTTTGAAGATATTTTGCTACACTAAGAGCTAGATCATTGATAGCTTTTGCTCCATGACTTCCCCCTAGAAAGATAATAGACTGCAGAGTCTCTCTCTCATGTGCCGTTTTATAAAAAATCTCTTTTACAGGATAACCTTGAACTACTGACTCTTTATCATAAGCAGAGATAAAACTCTTTGCCAAGGGTTTTAGCAGAGAGTTTAATCTCCCCTCTACAGCATTCTGCTCATGAATAAAAAGTGGTATAAAACGACTTATACTAGCAAATGATGCAGGTGCAGCAGAGAAACCACCCACACTATAGAGAGCTTTTATCTTATGTCGTTTTAAAATAGTTCGTGCTTTAAAAAATGCTATCACAACCTTTAAAAGTGCTTTTATCTTTCCTAAACCTTTTTGATTAACGACACCAGTAGTCTCCAAAAAATATGCATGTGAAAAGTGTGAGCGACCTGCAAAATACTTCTGATCTTGTCCATGAGTTGAACCTATAAAGATAACTTCATGCCCCTCTCTTACAGATGCTTCAGCAAGTGCCTCTGCTATCATCAAATGTCCACCTGTTCCACCACCTGTTATGCATAACTTCATTTCTGTTTTCCATCCATATCGACTTTATTTGATGCCATAAGCACCATTCCCACTCCAAATGCTGCTCCGAGCATTGCAGAACCTCCATAAGAGAGGAAAGGAACACTTATCCCTTTAATAGGGGTTATTCCGCTTATCCCATAAGCATTTACCATAAAAGCAAAAGAGAGGATAAGTCCTATACCTATACTAAAAAGATAGACTCGTTTTGAGTGTGAACGGTTGGCCACCTTGAAGATACGTTGCAACATCCATAAAAAAATCACAACAACAAAAAGTACACCCATAAAACCAAACTCTTCAGCGAGTCCAGCTAATACAAAGTCAGTATGTACTTCAGATAAGAAACCAAGTTTAAAGGTACCATTCCCAATACCCACTCCAAATAAACCACCATTATGAATGGCGTTTAAAGAGTGACCTATCTGATAGGGTTCAACCTCAACGGGTACTCTTAGTTTGTCAGCTATAGAAGCGGGAAGAATCTCTAAGACACTATTTTGAGCGAGTGCCCACCATGATTTTATACGTATAATCCTATGTTCTGCTGTAAATATAAAGATAATGATAGCTGCAAATACAACACCAAATATACTTAAGAAAAAGCGAAAACTACTTCCAGCAAAAGAGAGCATCACAAGTAGAGTTAAGCCTAAAACAACAACTTGACCCAGATCTTTTTGTAAAAATGCTATGATAAACATAGCACCTAAAAAGATAACTCCATAGGGTGCAAAACGTTTAAACTCACTACTAAGTCCCATACCATCATGATGTCCTAGTTTACGAGAAAAACTCCAAGCAAGAAAGTAGATAAACCCTACTTTAAAGAACTCGACAGGGGCTAAAGAAAAGCCAGCAACTTTAATCCAGCGTTTTGCACCACCAACAGCTGACACCAAACTCTCAGGAAGAAAAGGCATAGCTATCATCAAGATAAGAGAACCAAAAAAGAGAGTAAAGCCAACACGCCCAAGCCAAACATCTGGGTTAAGCCGTGAGAGTCCAAAAATAATACTTATACCAAGAACAGCAAAAACACTCTGACGAATTGCAAAGTGAAACTCGTTTACATTAAAAAGAAGTGTTGTATAGGGTGCAAGTGTATAGGAGAGTACCACACTTGTCATAATCAAAATACTCACTAATGTGAAGAGTTTTCTATCTGCGTACATTCGCCTACTTTATCTTGTTTATTTTTAAAACGAACTCAACTTCTGGCTGAGAGATATGTAACTCTTTAGAGATAGTCTCAAGGGAAACACCCTGCTTGAAGAGTGAAAGAATTTTCTCATCATCATTCCCATGAACAGAGGTAGGAATACTTATCTGTTTCACACCACTCTCTAGCTGTGTTATGCGATTTCCTATCTCAACATCAATAGCGTTTATGTTATCTTGAAGTTGTTTGAGTCCTAAAGAGAGAGGCTGTACCATATCATAAACACTACGCTCTATCTCTTCATAAATCGCTTCATCATTCATACGTTGAGAGTTCTCTTTTATACTTCCCTGTGTCTCGCTCAGGTTCTTTTTAAGATAAAAAAGTTCACGGTTTAGCTCCTCTACAACAGAAGCTACGGAGCGAATATTTTTAGAGTACTGTGAATCTTTTGAGTAGACATAATAGAGCAAATAGAGAATAATACCCGCCATAGCAACTACAATATACTCAATATGAAACTCTTCTATATTCATCATTTTTTCTCTCTTGCTTCTCGGATTAAGACTCGCTCTCTCGCAGTCATGTAAGCATTCCACTCTTTTTCGTCACGTTCATGCATCTTTACAATCTTTGCAAGGTTTTCACTCTGTGCTTCAAAGAAAACACCTACATCCCGTTTAGGATAAACAGGCATCTCTATACGACCATAGTAGCGTTTACCTACTTCAAAGATGGGAGCTTCTATCTGAAAATGCTCAAACCCTACAGCGTTTATCTTTGACTCACAAGTTAGCGAAAGGCGAACAGGCACCTCATCTTTTAAAAACATCTCTAAAGAGTCTATCTTTCTATGAAGCTCTACTACAAGCTGTAAAAGAACTTGATCTGTATCGCGAGTATCTCCTTTTGCCTTTGCAAGTTTAAGCCATTGGCTTATTGGGTCTTCATCAGACTCACTGAGACTCTGGTACTCTCTCTCATATGACTCTTTATCTAAAGTAGCCTCACTAAAACAGAGACTAATAGGTGCAGGAACTAAACGAGGTATACTCATGCAAAAACCTTATCTAAGATGATGAGAACAAAAAACGCTACTCCAAGATAGCCATTAACAGTAAAGAATGCACGGTCAATCTGTGTAAAGTCCTTACGAACAAGCTTCTGCTCATAAGCCAACACTAACCCACTCCCAACAGCTGCAATAAAAGCAAAAGTACCAAGAGCCGCCGCCCATACAAAAAGGAGCCAAAAGAGTACGGCTAAAGCATGAAAAAGTGCAGAGATAAAGAGTGTCGCTTTAGCACCATAGATAGAAGGGATAGAGTGTAGACCCTTCTCTTTATCAAAGTCAATATCTTGTAGCGAATAAAGTAAATCAAATCCAGCCACCCAAAACATCACACCAAGGGAGAGCAGAACTGACCAGATAGGTATAGTAGCATTTACGGCAATAACACCGGCTATAGGAGCAAGTCCAAGAGAGATGCCTAAGATAATGTGTGCCATCGAAGAGAAACGTTTAAAGTAGGAGTATGAACCAAGTACAAAAAGTATAGGAATGGAGAGTCCAAATGCTAATGAGTTTATCATATAGGCAACAACAATAAAGATAAAAGCGTTTACCCCTATGAAGATGAGCATACTCGAAGCGTCAAGTCTACCATCTACATTTGGTCTGTTCTGTGTACGAGGATTTGCAGCATCAACATCACGATCCGCATAACGGTTTACACCCATTGCAAAGTTACGAGCAGAGAGTGCAGCCAATGCTCCAAGTATAAGTAACCAAAACCCAAACCAACCATCAGCTGCTACAACCATAGCTATAAAAATAAATGGTAGTGAGAAGATAGAGTGTTCAAACATCACCAACTCATTAAAATCTTTTGCTTTTTGTATGACTCTTTGCAAGCGCACACTCCTCTTCATATGTAAATAAGAGCTATTTTACCTAAAAGTGCTTTAAAGTATGTTTTTTTAGACAAAGCAATAGAGTAGCTATGGTACAATTCAGATAAATATAGACAAAAGATTGAGGATTTTTAATGAGTATATTTGCATTACAGTCACCTGCTGGTGGTTTTTTAGATGAAGAGTTAATGCACTTCAACAAGGTCTTTGATGATTGGTGTGTGCAGTTTGATAACTTTGAAGATGCTTCACTTGTCGCACAGACACTAGAGCAGAGAGAGAGTGTTAATATTGTCGAGATTACACCTCTGAGTTACCCTAAATACTTCTTCTTTAATCTGCAAGGGGATATTCATGCCACAAGACAGGTTGAAGACAAAATCATCTGTATAGTAGAACCAATGATGGGAGCAAACTTTCGTATAGCCGTCTGTGACATAGAGACAAAACATGTCCGCTTAACAAAAACTCGTTATAGAACTGTTTTAAGTGTTGAAGGTGCTTTTGCTCATTTTGAGAAGAAATAAAAAAGAAAGAGGTACTATGAAACAACTTGCCATTATTGGGCCAACTGCCTCTGGAAAGAGTGATTTAGCTATAAAGATAGCTATAAAAACGAATGCTTATATCCTCTCTATAGACTCTCTGAGTATCTACAAAGAGATAGATATAGTCTCAGCTAAACCAAGTAGAACAGAGTTAGCTGCTGTAAAGCATTTTGGTATAGATGAGATATATCCTGATGAGTATTTCAGTGTCGATATTTTTATAGATCTCTATAGAAATGTAGTTCAAAAGTGTAAAGAGGATGGGAAAAATCTTGTTATCGTTGGGGGTACATCATTTTACTTAAAGTCACTTATGCAAGGACTTTCAAAACTTCCAAAAATCACACAAGAGATAGAAAAAAGTGTTACTCAAAAACTAAAAAATCTTAACAGATGTTATGAGATGCTCCTAGAAAAAGATAGCGTTTATATGCAAAATATAGACAAGAATGATAGTTATAGGATAGAAAAAGCGATGCTTATCTATGAAGCTTCAGATAAAACGCCATCCGAGTGGTTTAGAGATAATCCTCCAAAACCTATTATAGAGGACCTTAGTATTTACAACATAGATGTCTCACGAGATATACTGAGAGAGAGAATTGCACAACGAACAGAGAAGATGCTTGCAATGGGACTCATAGATGAAGTCTGTTACCTAGAGCAGAAGTACACTCGACTACCAAATGCTATGAGTAGTATTGGGATTGTTGAAGTTTTAGAGTATCTTGATGGAAAGGTTGAAAAAGAGGAGATGCTTGAACTTATCTCCATTCACACTGCACAACTTGCTAAACGTCAGCAGACCTTTAACCGTACACAGTTTTCAGATATTGTATCTGCTCCACTAGAGGAGCTTGAAGAGATTATCCTCTCCCAGTAACCTCGAGTAGGTGGTAACCAAACTGTGTTTTAATCGGTCCATAAACTACACCAACATCACCACTAAAAACAGCTTTATCAAACTCAGGTACCATCTGACCTGGACCAAACTTACCTAAGTCTCCACCCTGTGCAGATGAAGGACATGAAGAGTTTGCTTTTGCAGCATCTTCAAACTTTGTACCATTTTCTATCTCTGTTTTTAAATCGTTACATTTTGCTTCACTATCTACTAGTATATGTCTTGCTGTTGCCCATGCCATAATTGACTTCCTTATGTTTTAATAGTCTAATTTTACCGCTCACTTCTTTATATATTATTAATCTTCCCTGCTAAATCCATATGTAACACTATTCTCAACACAATTTGAGTATGATACTGCCAAATTTTAAGGAGAAAAAATGATTAAATTTTTTATGGCGTTTTTACTAATGATGAGTATAATTGGATGTAGTTCAAAAGGTGAAGAGCCTATTGATGTAAAACCTAAACTAGTGCTTGGTGGTACACTACAAAACCTCACACTCAATGACCAGTTTGAAAAACCCCACACAATAAAAGCAGATACTCAAAAAATTGTTTTCGCATTTAGTAAAGATGTTGCACATACTTGTAATGACTTTTTTGTAACAAAAGAGGCAGACTACTTAGCAAAAAATCATACACAATTTATCGCAGATGTAAGTGCTGCACCATCACTTGTAAGAAGTATGTTTATCATGCCAGGACTTAAAGATTTTAAACACACTGTTTTAATTCTTGATGATGAAACAAAAGCAGCACCATTTAGAAAAGATGCAGAAGTAGAAAAAATCATCATTGTTACTATTAACAATGGGACTATCACAACATTAAATACACTTAGCACAGCAAAAGAGTTACAAGAAGCGATAGAAAACACTAAACAGCAGTTTTAATAGATAAGAGGAGTTATCTCCTCTTACTCATACCATGCTGTAATCTCTTCAACAGCTTGACGAGTTTTTGGCTTCTGTTCATCAACTCTGTATCCAAATGCAACCATAACACTCACACCAAACTCTTCCATATCTATACCAAACTCTTTAGCCATAATATCTTCAAGTTCTTTAGCTTTAAAACCCTCAACAGGGCAAGAGTCTACACCAAGCATTGCGGCTGTTGTCATCATGTTACCAAGGGCTATATAGGTCTGTTTACATGCCCAGTCAAAAGTAGCTCTCTTACTCTCTAAAAGTTTAAAGTCACTCTCTTGAAATGTTTTATAAAAAGTTCTTCTCTTCTCAGCCATCTCCTCTGGAATATGATGCACATCATACATCATATGAGAGATGTACTTACTATCAAACTTCATAGACTTTTGCTTACGCGCTAAAATAACGACATAGTGACTTGCAGTAGGGAGTGTTCCCTGTGCTCCCCATGTGACACTCTGTAACTTCTCTCTAAGCTCTCTGTTTTGTACTACTAAAAACTTCCATGGCTCAAACCCAAATGAGCTAGGAGAGAGTCGTCCACTCTCTAAAATAGTCTCAAAGTTCTCTTGTGTTATCTTTTTTTCAGCATCAAAAATTTTACAAGCATGTCTAAAATTATATGCCTCAATAATCTCACTATTTTTTATCATATATAACCCCTTTTTTTATAGTTCTAAAAGAACAGTATCTCTTCGTACTTCTAGTCCATTATAACTTTATAATTCCAATAGTACAGTATCTCGCCGTGTTACTTCAAACTTTTTACAACCACTCTCAAAAGCACCACCCTCACCAACTAAAATACAGCGATGTTTTGCACGAGTGATAGCCGTATAAATGAGCTTAGTATTATGCATGATAAAGTGAGTAAAGCTCATAGGAATCACTACTATATCATACTCCATTCCCTGCACTTTATGAATAGTTAAAGCATAAGAGAGCATTAAGTGCGATTTTAACTCCTCATACTCATACACCACCACAACATCCTCATTTGGATAAAAAACAAAAACCTGCTCATCATCCTCTTCTATCTTAAAGAGGAGTCCACTCATACCGTTAAAGATACGTCTTTGGTTTGAGTCTTCACCCATCTTAAAGCCATCACCACTCCAGCTTGTCATATTTTCATTTTTAGTGTGTACTACTTTATCCATAAGTCTAAACTCTAAGTCACCCCGTTTAACACACTGTTTTGGGTTTGGGTTGAAGTACTCTTGAAGAACTTTATTTAAGTTAGTGCTCCCAAGAATTCCCCCTTTCATAGGTGTTATCACTTGAAAGTAGTTAAGGTACTCTTTGATCTGCTTATTTTTTAGTCTATAGCGAGCTTTCTCTATGGATGCAACTACTTGATGAATGATCTCTACAACTATCTGCTGTGAGTTCTCCTCTCGAAGATCTTTGAGCTCATTTTGAGAGAGTTGATTCCGCAGAGAGTAGTAGTTTTGAATACTTACATCTATAAACTCAAAGTCATCATACTTCGCTCTATACTCAGGAACTTCCCCTTTTCGTATCTCATTAGCTATAAGAGTGATAGCTTGATCTTCACTCTGTCTATAGATCTGTGTTAGTTTCACAATAGGAGCCAGTTCCAATGTCAGTGCATCCGAGAGCACATTTCCAGCACCAATAGGAGGAAGTTGTGCATCATCACCAACTATAATGATGATAGCCTTACGAGAGATTTTTCCCATTAGTCTTGCAAAGAGTGCCGAGTTTATCATAGAAGCTTCATCTATCAAGACGACACTATAAGGAAACTTATCACTCTTTTCATGTTTGAGTAGAAGGGATTGAATCGTAGCTGATTCATACCCTGTTGTGTCACTGATTCGCTGTGATGCTATACCACTCAGAGCACAAGTCATAATCTCTTTTTTATCAAAACGAGTATTTAGAACTTCTAGTATAGTTTTACTTGTTGTACTCTTTCCTGTTCCTGCATACCCTACAAGAAAAAGCACCATAGCTCCCTCATTTATCTTTACAACTGCCTCTTTTTGCTGTGTGCCTAGTTTAAGTGAAGAGTCTGCTAAAAAACTATCTAAATTTTTTACAAAACCGCCACTGCTTAGTTTACTTCTTGTTTTAAACTCATCATACAGATATTTTTCCGCATCATAGAGTCTAGCAGGTGAGACACGATTATTTTTCATAATCACTATACTTCCCTCCCCTACTCGCTCCACTAAGGCTGCTTCATAGAGCTTATGTTTCCCACTAAATGCCAAGAGTTCATCTAAACCACCAAAGAGTACCTCTTTACTAATACAGGAGTTTCCTTGTGCCTCACAGTAGTTAAGAAGTACATAATCCATAGCGGAACTAACACGCCCCTCATCCTCTCTCTCTATCCCCATTTTTAAAGCTAGTTCATCGGCACGTTTAAAACCTATGGAGTTTATATTTGTAAGTATGTAAGGATTATCTTTTATTTTTGTGCAGGGTTCATCTACATCTTTCATAGCCCCTGCTATAGTTGTTAAAAGTGCAGGAGAGACATCAAAGGGAGATAGAAACTCTCCAAGTCGTCTCATTGAACGAAACTGCTTCCAAGATGCTTGTATCTTTTTAAGCCGTTTCTCTTTTATACCACTAAACTCTAATAGTCTCTCGATATCATTATCGAGTATATCGATGAGACCCTCTTGACCAAACTTCTCTATTAAGTCTGCAGCGAGTTTTTTTGTAAAGCCTTTAATGATTTTATTTAAAAAGAAGAAGAGTTCGTTTTGGTTGACTTTGAGAGTTTCAAACTTGAAAGTCTTCCCATGTTTTTTATGCTCATCCCAAAAACCGGTAAGAGTAATTGCCGAGCCTTTAATATTTTCAACACTACTCTCGTAGTAAGTCCCACTAATCTTCTCACCAGACTTTAAAACAGCTATAAAAAAGCCCTCATCTTCAAAAAGAATTCTATCAATCTGGCCAATTAGTGTTGTACTCATATTTGTACTCTCTACGAAGATATATTATTATTTTGTTTAATTAGGAGAAAGTATAAGCTATTTTTTACACTCGATGTAAAAATATGACAAATAGTCATATCTTACAATTATTTACCCATTTACTCTTTTTAAACGCTCTGGTTCCTGTGCTTTATAAAGCTCTGCACACCCTTTTGAGAGTTCACGGATTTTAAGCATATAGTTTTGACGTTCTGTCTGACTAATCGCTTTTCTTGCATCTAAAACATTAAATACATTTGAGACCATCATACATAAATCATAAGCAGGAAGAGGGAGTCCCGATTCTAGTGTTCTTAAACACTCTGCTGTTTTTGCTTCAAACTCATGAAAAAGCATATCTGTATCTGCTACTTCGAAGTTATACTTAGAGAACTCTATCTCACTCTCTTTATGCACATCACGGTAGTAAGTTTTATTTCCATCTTTATCTTCATTCCAAACGATATCAAAGATAGTATCAACACCTTGTAGGTACATCGCTAAACGCTCTGTCCCATAAGTAATCTCAACAGCTACAGGGTTACACTCTATCCCACCAACTTGTTGAAAGTATGTAAACTGTGTTACTTCCATACCATTAAGCCACACTTCCCAACCAAGTCCCCAAGCACCAAGTGTTGGTGATTCCCAGTTATCTTCGATAAAACGAATATCATGTTTAGAGACATCAAGACCTAAAAACTCTAAAGATTTCAGATAAAGCTCTTGAATATTATCTGGAGATGGTTTTATAAGTGCTTGAAACTGATAATAACTTCCAAGTCTATTAGGGTTCTCTCCATAACGACCATCAGTCGGACGGCGAGAGGGAGCTACATAAGCAGTTGCCCAAGGAGTAGAGTCTAGTGAACGAAGGAAAGTAGCGGGATGAAATGTTCCCGCCCCTGCTGGAATATCGTAAGGTTGTACTATATTACACCCCTCATTCATCCAAAATTCTTGTAGTTTTAGAAGCATTGCACTAAAAGTTATCATTCGTCTATTCCTTATTTTGTATCTAACTATATTATTTTTGAAATTATAGCAAATTATGCTAATTTACAGATTATATCACCAACTGTAGCGTTTAAAGAAGAAGCAACTACCTCACACTTTACCTTTAGTAAAAAGCAGATGTTTTTTCTATGTGACTCACTCATACACTCGTAGTTCCCCATTCCTTTACTTATAACCAGATCAGCACTCTCAAAAAGTTTTTGTGACTCTATGTTCGCACGAGAATAGGCAAAACCTGGAGTATTTACACCACTATCAACAAGATTACAAAGTTTGTCAAACCCTGCCTCTTTTGCTTCTTTCATCGTGACATCATTAATAATAGGATTCCCTCGCACCATATAACTATAGATAGCGTTTGGATAGAGCTCCTTAAGTGTTTGGATAAACATAAAATCAAAAATATGCTCTCCAACATTATCACCAATGATTAAAACAGTTTCTGCTTTTGTAAGTTCAGTTTGAAGTTTTATAAAGTCATCATGTGCAAACGCTGTCTCAAATACTCTCTCTAGCTCCTCTTCAAGGTCAAACTCTACAGCTGCAGCGAGGTCAATGACATTCCCAGCTACTGCTATTTTTGTAGCGGTTAAGAGTCTATCACTACTCTCTTGAAGTTTAAGCTTTAAAGGGGAAACAAAACTTAATGCCTTCTCTGTTGAGAGTCTCTTGACCTCATCATAAAGGTCCTCTTTTTGGGCTATAAAAGCCATTTTTTCATACACATCTGCAGCAATCTCTGGCGGTGTTTTTGTAAATGAAAACTCTCTGCTCATAGATGTAATAGTGGAGACTAAAGAGTTCTCTAGTTCATCTGATGCATTAATAGCATCAGCGACCTTAACACTCTGATTAATTATGCATGTAACACATGCTTCATCTATAAACATTTAGTTTTATTCTGTATGATCTGCGATAGCCTTATTCCACATAAGTTTATACTTACGTCGCATAAATTCTACCTCTTGTTGGGAGAGTTTGAGTTGTTCTTGAAGGGTATGAATAGTTTTTCTATCTTCATCATAAAGTTCTTGCAGTGAAGCGAGTGCTTCCCTGAGAAACTCATTTTCAACCTTAACAGCCTCAATAGTTTCATCTTTTGCATCAAGAACTTTCTCATGAAGATTAATGATAGTTCCTATAGTTTTCTCTACAAACTCAGGTTGTACCAGCATCTCATGGGTATTTCGCTCTGCAAGTTGCGCAAGTTTTACAGGGACAACAGACTCTGTTGTCCCTTTAGATGGATCGATATAGCGAGTACCATTTTCTACTTTAACAGTGAGTTTTCCATGGTCTATCAACTCTTCAATAGACTCAATACTCAAACCAGTTAATTCAATATACTCCGCATCGCTCATCCAAGTCATATCTTGCCCCTCTTTTACTAAGCTATAATTGTCTCTATTTCTAAAGAGTCCATTTCAACTTTTTTTGCTTTTGCTATTTTATCTTCTTGAAGTTTTATCGCTAACTCTTCATCACTTAAAGCTAAAATCTGCATCGCAAGAAAGGCTGAGTTAATCGCACCCGCTTTTCCTATAGCAACTGTAGCAACTGGCATTCCAGCTGGCATCTGTACAGTTGAAAGAAGTGCATCTATTCCTGCTAGTGCAGAAGCAGACATCGGTACACCGATAATTGGCTTGATTGTTTTAGAAGCTAAAACACCCGCTAAGTGTGCAGCCATTCCAGCCGCAGCGATAAATACTTGAGAACCTTTCTCTTCAGCATCGTGAATATACTTTACTGTTCTTGAAGGTGAACGGTGTGCCGATGATACAATTAGCTCATAGTTAACACCAAATGCTTCAAGTGTGTCTGCACACGACTTCATTACTTCATAGTCACTTTTTGATCCCATTACGATAGATACAAATTTCATAGTTTTTGTCCTTAGTTTTTGTTCCAGAATTATAT
Source organism: Sulfurimonas sp. (assembly GCA_027063505.1). GTDB lineage: Bacteria > Campylobacterota > Campylobacteria > Campylobacterales > Sulfurimonadaceae > Sulfurimonas. Next base: position 40,834 of record JAMORO010000076.1, on the reverse strand, counting down.
CATTTTTTTATAATGATTATTTAGGATTTGTTCCCATATCTGGAGTTGATGGTATTCTAAAAAATGTGAAGGCTGGAAACTTCGTTGGTAGCACTATCTCATTTGTGTTACCACTATGAATAGCTTCGTAAAGTTTTCCTTTTTCAGTTTTGAGTTGTTTAAATTTTAGATAAAAACGACCCTCTTTTTCATAAGTTGTTCCATACTCATTATCTACTAAATCAACTTTACTCCCTACAGGGAAAACAGCTTCAAGTTCATCTTGGGGTTCAGTTTTAAACTTACATAAGAAGTGTGTACCATCAGGAGTCACAACACCACTTACTTGATGTGTTCCAAGTTGCATAGAAAAGTCTAAACTCTGAGTATCATGACGCTCAAAAGGACGAGATACTAGATAGGCATCTGTATAGCCACGATTTTGTAAAGATTGGAGTTCATACTGATACTTTGCATCATTAAACTCACCCTTATAGTAGTCATCTATCGCCATTCTATATGCTTTTGCTGTTGTAGCTGCATAGTAAGCAGTTTTAGTACGACCCTCTACTTTTACACTATCAACTACACCACTATCTAAAATCTCTTTCATATGTGAAGCAAGGTTGAGATCTTTTGCATTCATAATGTATGTTCCAACACCCTCATCTTGTTCTAGTCTAAAGAGTGTTCCTGTCTCAGGATTTGCTGCATACATCTCATACTCAAAACGACAATCATTCGCACATGAACCACGATTAGGTACACGGCCAGACTGAAGTGTAGAGATAAGACAGCGTCCACTATAGGCAAAACACATACTACCATGAACAAAAACTTCAAGCTCTAAGTCTGGAAGTTCAGCTTTAATGGCCACTAAATCTTTAAGAGAAATTTCACGAGCGGTAATAATACGAGTCGCACCCATATCATGATAAATCTGAGCATCCAAAACATTCATAACATTTGCTTGTGTTGAGAGATGAAGTGGCATATCTGGTACTAAGTCGTGACAGAGTTTTAAAACACCAGGAGTCGCTACGATGAAAGCATCCGGCTTTAACTCACCCATAGCCACAATATGTTTTTTCAGCAGTGAAAGTTGTGAGTTAAAAGGAAATCCATTGATAGTTGCATAGACTTTTTTACCTCGCTCATGAGCATACTCTATACCTTCTTTAAAATCCTCCATACTAAACTCTTTACCAGAACGGATACGAAGTGAAAAGTGAGAAACACCACCATAAACAGCATCAGCACCAAAATCAAAAGCAATTTTAAGTTTTTCTAAAGTCCCTGCAGGAGAGAGTAATTCTACTTTTTTCATTAGCTTCCAAATTGTTCAAGTAGTGCTTCAATATCATCAGCCGATGCAACATCATTATGTGTATCTCCTGCGATATGCTGTGCAGAACTCACACGTTTATCATCATCGATTTTACCTTCAAAGAGAGTATTCATATATTTCGAGAGTGCACGCATAACATTTATAACTCGCTCAATTTTTTGACGATGAATATCTTGGTACTGCATTATATCCATAACACTCATAATAGAGTCTCCACTATTTTGCATTGTCTCTATGATGTCATTTGCAGCGACAAGTGCTTCCTCATTTTGAGTTAAACTTGTAGAGAATGCTTCAACATCTGGAAACTTAGTTGTGAGTGTTTTAAAAAGAGTAATATTAGCAGTTATTGTATCTATAGTTTTTTGTGCCTCTTCCTCTTTTTCCATCAAGTCATTAGAGATATTTTCAATAATATCAAAAATTTCACTTGCCTTCTCTTCAGACTCTTTTGTTACATCATCAAGTTGGTGTACCATTTTATTTTCATCTGTAGCAGGAAGTGGCCACTGATGTGCCGTATCGTCAGAGTAACCGGCAGGTATATCAGAGTCACTCATATCTTCTGAAGCAAGTTCATCTGCTATTGCCTCTGCTGTTTCTGTCTGTACATCTGTTGGGATAGTATCTTCTTCTGAAGTGCTATCTTCTAACTCATCTAAGTCTATCCCGCCATTCATAAGAGCATCTAATTCTTCTTGTGTCATAAACTCTTCTCCAAGATCAAAATTGTATATATTTATTAAATTAACACTATAATAGCATAAAAACTATAAATATGAGAAAATAATGATAGTAGATTTACATAACCATACACCTCTTTGTAATCATGCCGAGGGAAGCATAGAAGAATATATCCAAAGTGCTATAAAAGCAGGAATAAAAATATTTGGTTTTTCAGATCATGCACCTATGGATTTTGATCCAAAATATCGAATGAAGTTTAGCGATATGCAAGATTATGAAGCAGAAGTACTCATCGCAAAAGAGAAGTATAAAAAAGAGATTCAAATCTTACTTGGCTATGAAGTTGATTATCTTCCTGGCCATATGGATAAAAGGGTTCTGAATGCTGATGTAGATTATCTTATAGGAAGTGTTCATTTTCTAGAGGGTTGGGGATTTGATAATCCTGAGTTTATAGGAAAATGGGAAGAACAAAACATAGATGAAATCTGGCAAAAGTATTTTGATACTATTGAAGATATGGCGAAAAGTAAGCTCTTTGATATAGTAGGCCATTTTGATCTTATAAAAGTTTTTAAGTTTATGCCTAAAGGGAGTATTGTAGATATGGCGAGAGATGCTCTTTTGTCCATAAAGAAAGCAGATATGGTTTTAGAACTCAATGTTGCAGGATATAGAAAAAAAGTAGAAGAGCCCTATCCATCTAAAGATCTTTTAGAGATGGCATTTGAACTTAATATCCCCATCACTTTTGCATCAGACGCACACTCACCAAAACAGATAAATATGTATGAAGATAAAATAGTAAAACTAGCCAAAGAAGTTGGTTACAGTGAAGTAACATACTTCATAAAACACAAACCCTACACCATGGCGTTTTAAAACGCCATCTATCATTAACTCTCTGTATTTACTAACCACATAGAGAATATATCTAGATAATCCCAAAAAGATTGAATATACTCTTCTGTTATACCCTCATCAGCTAAAGGTTCCAAAAGCTGTGCATAGAGTTCTAACCAGATTTTTCGCCCCTCTTCATCTATACGAAACGGTGCATGACGACCAACCATCTGATGATCCCCTCTCTCTTTAGAAAAAAGTGCTTCACCTCCAGAGATCTCAAGTAAAAATGTAAAAGCATGGCGTTTTGCCTCATCAAAATCCTCTTCATCAAGGATAGGAAAAAGAAAACCTATATCACTCTTCTCTATAAGATCATAATGATCATACACTAACTGATGAAATCTCTCTTTACCTACTTCATGTAAAAAACCAGGGTGTGGCTTTGTTACGGGTGGTCTAACACCAATTGTCCCATCTGTTACTGTAAGTTTCATACTAAACCCTTAATTTATTTGCTAGAATTATACTTGTTATTACTGTAAAATGTTTAGAATTTTTTTATACAGAGGCTTAACTTATGAATGTGTCACCAAACTTCTCGCCACCTATCAAACTTATGGCTCCTTACTTTCTAATAAGTGCTGGATTTTATGCTTTAAGTATGTTTTGGCTTTTTTTTATCGATATTAACTTAGATATTCAAGACTTCAAGCTTATTGGTTGGGTACACCTCTATATGCTTGGCTTTGTCATGATGGGTATCTTTGCTGCCATGGCACAACTAGGTCCTATTGTAGTTGAGACAAAACACTATAGTGTAGCTATTTTTAAATATCTCTGGATATTTTTAGTCTCAGGACTCCTGCTTATGCTCTATGGCTTCTATATTGATGTAACTTTTTTACTCACTGGCGGATCACTTGTCCTTGTAGCGATGCTTCTCTATGCTGGAGAGTTTTTACTTACACTCAAGAACTCAAAAAGAAAAACAAGCATTACTAAAGCGATGAAGATGAGTAACTTCTTTCTTCTCATCGGTATTATTACAGGTTTAGTAATGGCTGCAGCATTTAATGGTTACATAGATATTAATCCGCATGATATTTTAAATATGCACACCTTCGGTCTCGTTGTTGGTTTTGTTGTTCTACTTATCATGGGAATTAGCATCATTCTTATTCCTATGTTTGGGTCATCTGCTCGTATTAGTGACAATGAGTTTACAAATAGTTTTTATACAGTAGCATTTGGAGTTATTCTCATGATGCTCTCTATCTTCTTTTATAAAACGCTATTAGAGTCTCTTGCTTATTTTTTCACTTCACTTGCCGTTATTTTATACTTCTACCAACTCTATAAGATGACAAGTAGTAGAAAAAGAGTCAAACATGATATCTGGGCAAAATCAATGTATGTAGCCTTTAGCTCTTTTCTTATCGCATTTATCCTACTTCTTGTATACCTATCCACAGAGAATATCCTTTATCTTAAAAGTGGTGTTTGGCTACTCTTCATTGGATTCTTCGGTTTTGTTATTATTGGGAACTTTTATAAGGTTATTCCTTTCCTTATATGGTTTCATATCTACTCACCTCTTATTGAAGAGCAGCCTATACCGATGCTTCATGAACTGCTCCCAACAAAACTAGCACAACTCCAGTGGTTTTACTCACTCAGCGGACTTACTTTAACAACCTTGGCTCTTTTACTCACTAATCAAGCTCTCTTTTTAGGTGGATTAGTGTTACTTTGTGTAGCTTCTCTTATATTTTTTATAATAATATTAAAAATATTAAAGCTAAAGATATGATTAACCAATTAGTTGTATAATACTTCCATATAAATTATAAAAAAGGATTTACATATGGGTAAATATATTGAATTAACTGGTGCTGACTATAAAGCAACTATCGCTGAGGGTGTATCTTTAGTAGACTTCTGGGCTCCATGGTGTGGACCTTGTCGTATGATCGCTCCAATTATCGAAGAGTTAGCTGAAGATTTCGATGGTAAAGCTAAAATCTGTAAAGTAAACACAGATGAAGAGCAAGATATCGCTGTTGAGTTTGGTATCCGTTCAATTCCAACTATCATCTTCTTTAAAGATGGTGAGATGGTAGACACTGTTGTTGGTGCACAAAGCAAACAAGCTTTAACTGACAAAATCAACGAAATTTTAGGATAATCTTAAAGGTTTCCTTTGGCTAAAAGAAAAGGAAAATCTCTTTTCTCTTTATCTACACTTTTAGCCTCTTTCTTTGGAGCAGCAATGATTGCTGCCTCCTTTGCTTACTTCAACTACAAATTTGCTGAGTATAAATTTATAGACTTTAAAGAGTGGACTTTTTATGAAAAAAGCAATCTTTTCACACCAAAAGAAGACAACTATATAGTTATATTTTACAGTTCTCGTGAAAAAGGAACAATGGATCTTCTCGCAAAAACAGACCTAAATCTTCCTATCCTTGCAATTGACTACTACAATAAAGTAAGAGAGAACACTAAAACAACAACATTTTTACGCAGTGGCACAAAAAACTCTCTTGCCTTTATTCAGCGCTTTAACATTTACGAATCCCCCTCTATATTTTTTATAAAAAGAACTAAAGAGTCTCTTTATAAACAAGATAGTATGATACGCAAACTCGATAATTTAAAAGAGTTATCAAGAGAAGCAAAATCATTATAAAAACTCAAGGAATATTAATGTCAATTTTAGATTGTGCAATTATTGGCGGAGGACCAGCTGGTCTTACTGCAGGGCTCTACACAACACGTGGTGGTTTAGAAAATGTAACAATGTTTGAAAAAGGTATGCCTGGTGGGCAGATTACAAACTCTTCAGAGATAGAAAACTACCCAGGTGTTACTGGTGAGATAACAGGTATGGACCTTATGATGCCATGGCCTGCACAGTGTCAAAAGTTTGGTTTAAAACATGACATGGTAAATGTTACTCGTGTAAGTAAAAAGGGAGATATTTTCACTATACATATTGAAGATGGAACGACACAAGATGCTCATAGTGTTATTATAGGGACAGGTTCATCTCCTCGCCGTGCAGGATTTAAGGGTGAAGATGAACTTTTTGGGAAGGGTGTAAGTACTTGTGCTACTTGTGATGGTTTTTTCTATAAGAACAAAGAAGTTGTAGTTATTGGTGGTGGAGATACTGCACTAGAAGAAGCACTCTATCTTGCTAAAATATGTTCTAAGGTATACTTAGTGCACCGTCGTGATACTTTCCGTTCAGCACCAAACACAGTAAGCCGTTTAGAGAACACTGAAAATATCGAGATTATTTTAAACTCATCTCCAGATGAAGTATATGGAGATAACATGGGCGTAACTGGTATCCGTATTATAAATAAAGATGGTGAGACTCGTGACATCGAAGTTCCAGGTGTATTTACTTTTGTTGGAAATGATGTTAATAACCAGACTCTTATTCAAGAGGATGGAACTTTTCTTTGTGATATGAATGAGCAGGGACAGGTAATCGTTGACATAAGTATGAAAACTTCAGTTCCTGGTCTTTTTGCAACTGGTGATATGCGTATAGCTGCTCCAAAACAAGTTGTAAGTGCAGCTGGTGATGGTGCAGTCGCTGCTCTTGGAGCTATATCTTTTGTAGATGAACTACTCAATTAACTGATCTTTTTTTTAATAACTTTCACCTCTATCTCTCTGTGTTCTGCATAACTACACAGAGAGATTCTCCTCCTCTACTTATCACAAAATTATTACATTTCATCTAAAATATAGCACAAGGTGATTTAGAATCTACACTTTATTACTCATAAAGGGTGCTGCTGTAGTAGAGGTCAATGAAAAAGAGATTGCACTACTTGGATATACTCAACATACTGCTTCAGTTAAAGTCACTCAAGAGACTATTGCTCTAAGTATCACAAAGCGTAAGTTCAAACTCTTTTTACAATCCCATCCTGAAGTAAGTACAAAGGTGATGAAAGAGATCATTAAAAAACTTATATAAATCAAATATTTGGTATCATTTTAAAAATATTTACAAGGTACTAAAATGATAAAAGTTGGTGTATTTGGAGCAAGTGGTCGTGTTGGGAAGTTACTCTTAGAAAATTTAAAAGAGACATCAGATATGAGTGTTAGTAGTGTATATGTGAGAAATAGTCTTGATTTTTCAATTGATCCTTCTATTTTAATTACAACAGATATGAAATCATTTTTATCTGCATGTGATGTAGTTATCGACTTCTCTCTACCTGATGCATGTGAAATGCTATTAGAAGAAGCTATGAACACGCCTAAACCTTTAGTAATTGGAACTACAGGACTTAATACACATCAACTTAATCTTCTTAAAGATGCAAGTGATAAAATGCCTATCCTCTATGCAACAAATATGTCTTTAGGTGTAGCACTTTTAAACAACCTTGTGCAACAGGCCTCAGCTGCTCTTAAAGGCTTTGATATAGAGATAGTAGAGATGCATCACAAACATAAAAAAGATGCCCCTAGTGGTACTGCTCTTACTTTGGGTGAGCATGCAGCACGAGGCCGTGGTCTTGAGCTTGATAAAGTTCGTATTAGTGGTCGTGATGGTAATATTGGTGAGAGAACTGAAGATGAGATTGCAGTAATGGCAATTCGTGGTGGAGATATTGTTGGTCGTCACACTGTAGGCTTTTATAATGATGGTGAGTTTTTAGAACTTAACCATACAGCAACTTCAAGAAGTACATTTTCTAAAGGTGCGATTCGTGCAGGTGGTTGGTTAGCAGATAAAGAGGCGGGACTCTATACTATAGCAGACTGTTTAGGACTTTAAGAGATTTATATCTCTAAAGCACTTTTTGCTAGCTTTGCCCATGCAGAGTCAGCATCTGCTTTAATAGCTTCTTCATAAGCTATTTTTGCTTCATCATCTCTCCAGAGCTTGTTTAATACTGTTCCAAGAAGATACTTCTGTCTTGCTCTATCTTTCTTCTTTAAAGTAATATTATCAAGTCCTTCAATAACATCTAAAGCTTTTGTATAATCCTCAAGGTTTGTATATGATTGATAGAGCGTAAACTCAACATAAGGGCTCTGTGCCGTTGACTTTGAGCTCTTTTGAATCTGCATAACTTTAGATCCATATTTTATAACCATATTGTCATCTTTTCTATCACTGCCTATAGACATAACTGCAATATAGCGTTCTATATCTTTATATGTTAAGCCAAATTTATCTTCAATGTCTGCCATTGCAGTTATCATCATATCTTTCTTTTCAACACGGTCATAGGTATCAAAAAGATATCTATAAACTTCATTATAACTAGAGTTATTATCATCCGATATCAAAGCAATAAGATCATTACTAGCATCTATGACATCACTATAGTTTCCTGTAGCAAAATCAACTTTTATATATCTATAAAGCCATTTTTTTCTAAACTCTAAATCTTTACTTTTAAAATTTTTCTGACATATACTTTTACCAAGTCTAAAGTCACCACCCTTCATAGCACACTCATAAACGCCATCATCCCACTTATCTGACAGTGTAATATTGTACTCATTAGAGATTGTTAAAACTCTATTACACTCTTTCATATCAAGTGCTTGTGTCATAACACCAATAGCAGCATCACGAATAATCTCTTTTGAATCACTATATAACTCTTCATCAAGTGCTAAAATATCTTCTTCAGAGTTTAAAACTTCCCCAAACATTTTCTCTTGAAGTAATAATTTTGCTTTCTCATATAATGCTCTATCCCCAATAGTATCGTTCTGATACTCTACAATAAGAGAGTTATACTCCTCGAGTCTTGCAGATACATTTTTATCTGTTGTTTCAAAGAACATTGCATCTTTTGCAATTTGAATTTTATTTATATAGTCTCCATCAGGAAACTCTTTAAGGTATCTATTTAACCAGATAAGTGCTTCATCTTTATCTTTAGTCTCTGCAAGCCATAATGCTCTTTGACTTAATAGTTTCTCATAATCATCATTTGATGCATCCATAGTATCAATAAGTGCTTTAGCTATCTTCGCAGCAGTTACAACATCATCATAATCTGCAAATGTGTACATCATCGCTTTAGACTCTTTATATTTTTCTGAGAAATAGCTTGGTTTAGCACTAATAATTTTATCTACATACTTTGCTGCATCACTCTGTGATATATCTATCCTCGAACGTGCTATATTGTAAGCGGCAGTTGCTGCAACATCCAAATCTTTAGTTTTATAGAGTGCTTTTTTATAAAACTTTAGTGCAGGTTTTATACTACCACCTTGTTCAAGCATTTCACCCTTATATATATAACCCCACTCTGCATAAACAGAATCTGCATGTTCACTAAAGAGTCTATCGAAAAAGTAATCAGCATCTATATAAATACCAATCTGAGAGTATGCTTGAGCAGTAAAGGCCAAGACCTCAGGTATATTTGCATTTCCAGAGTACTCTCTTAAATAGATCTTTGCATTACTAATCACATTGTCATAATCTTTAAGTTTTGCATAGAGTTTGATTTTATAATAGATAAGTTCTGCTTTAAACAGTGTATTTGGATACTCTAAAAGAATATCATCAAGTACTTCCATACAACGGTCATACTGTCCCTCTTTAAAGTATTTTTTAACTCTTAAATAGTCAGTTACATCACCTACTTTTTTAATATGAACTGGATTCCCTTTAATATCTAAACTTCCAACATAAGGTAAATTATCATACTCTAGAAAGAAAGGGAAATTAATAGTGTCATCTACTTTTTTTCGATTGTTAATTAATGGTAGTTTATCTTTATAACCAATAATAGTCCAGCGTTTTGCAAGAGTAATATCTGCTTGATAGACTGTAGTATCTTTAATCAAATCAAATACTTCAGGAATAAGTTTCACTTTATAGATAGGTTTTACTGATATATAAAAAGTGCCTTTTTTAATAAAACTGTCCACTTTAAAAAAATCATTTTGAATACTTTTAATTTTACTAAATGGTTTTTTATGAAATGCACAGATAATCTCTGTTGTAAGCTCAAAATCATTTTTCATTGCTTGACAGATAAATTTTTTGTCATTATTCATATGGAGAGTTGCATATTTTTCGAAGTTATCTTTTGCACTATCTATATAAATTTCAAGTGCAAAAGAGGAGAGTGGTATAAGAGTTAAGAGTATCCATTTAAACAAATTCTCTTCCCCTTATCTGTAAGATTTAACTATTAGTATCCACTATTATATACAAATGAAGTAACAAACTCTAAAAGTGGGTCTATTGCTAAAAATGCGAATATAGTCGCTATTATAGCGAAACCAATAATAGTTTTTAAGGCTGTTGTTGCATTTGCAACATAAAGCTCACCATTATTATCTATATTACTTTCAATTGGATCTTTCATAAACATATAAACAATTAGTTTAATGTAATAGTAACCCGCAATTGCAGAGTTAAGAGCCATAATAAGTGCAAGAACAGTATAACCACTTGTAACTGCAGAACTAATCATGTAAATTTTACCCCAGAAAAGTGCAAATGGTGGTAAACCTGCAAGACTTAACATAAAGATAGCCATAACAATAGCTGCCATTGGAGATGTTTTTATCATTCCTGAGAATTTCTCAAAACTATGATCTGTTTTTTGATACCCTGGAAGTTGTTTCTGACGAGAGATCCATAACATAGAGAATGAACCTAAGTTAGTAAAACTAAAAAGTATCCAGTAAAGAAAAAGTGCACTATTTGACTGAGTAGTACCAATTAAAATAGCGGCCATTACAAAACCAGCATGTGAGATAGAACTATATGCAAGCATACGTTTTACATCAGTTTGAACTAATGCCCACATATTTGCTGCAGTCATAGTAATAACAACAAATGCATAGAGTACTACTTCTAACCATACTACATTTGAGTGTATTAAGAACTCAAAAAGTCTCATAGCGACAACAAATGCTGCGATTTTAGGAACGATTGACATATAACCAGCCATCGCTGCACTAGAACCCTCATAAACATCTGGTGTCCATGTATGAAATGGTACGATAGATAGTTTAAATGCAAATGATGCAAGTAAGAAAACAACACCAACAAGTACAAAACCGATATCTACATAACCATTAGCTGCTAAGATTGTAGCGATTTGGTTAATCTCTATAGATCCTGTAAGTGCATAAAACACCATTGAACCAAAAGAGTAAAAACCAGCTGCTAAAGCACCCATAGTAAAGTATTTTACTGCTGCTTCAAATGATTTATCACGGTTATGCATTGCTATAAGAGTATAGAGAGCTAAAGAAGCTGTCTCTAAACCTACAAAGATAAGAATTAAGTTATCACTTGCAACCATAAACTGGAATCCAGCAATCATAAATAAGAATAGTGCAAAGAACTCAGGATATGAGAACTCATGAAAACGCTTATTTGTAAGTGCTAAAGGAATAAAAAGCATACTTGTTGCAACAATAATAAACTGTGAAAGGATAGCTAAACCATCAATTAACATTACATTAAATACACCAAGAACGATACCATCTTTTGTGAATACACCGGCAGCATCTAAAAGAGCACCAAAATCAAGTGCTAGAAAAAGGATACTTAATACAACATAGAGAGTTTTATCAAGACCACCTTTAATAATATCTATAACTAAGATTAAAAGTGCACCAACGATAGGAATTAACATCGGTGCTAGAGTAATTAGATTTAAAGACTCTAAAGAAACATTTACTGGACTTAACATTAGTGAGCCTCCTTCGTTGCAGTTTTGCTAATAACAACACCACTTACATTTGGTATTCTCATTTTAGCTTCTTCTGATGTAGCTTTATTGTGCATTAACTGTACAACTGACTCAACAGAGTTATTAATCGGACCAAGAACTGGTTTAGGATAAATACCTAACCAAATTGTAATTAACACTAAAGGTATTAAAGCGATAAGTTCACGTTTATTTACATCTGGAAGATTTCTATTTTCCTCTTTTGTAACTTCACCAAAGAACATTTTTTTGTAAGCACTAAGCATATAAATAGCACCAACAACAATAGCAATACCTGCTAATAGTGTTAAGATGTGAGACTGCTGATAAAAACCAAGAAGTGAAAGGAACTCACCAACAAAGTTAATAGTAAGTGGCATACCTACTGAAGCCATCATCATAATACCAAAGATAGTTGCATACTTAGGCATCACATGTGCTAAACCACCAAACTCAGACATAAGCTTCGTGTGACGTCTATCATAGATAACACCAACAAGTAAGAAGAGTGCTCCTGAGACAACACCGTGAGCAATCATTAAGAAAACTGAACCTGAAATACCTTCAACATTAAGAGCAAATGTACCAAGAATGATAACACCCATATGTGATACTGAAGAGTAAGCAACAACTTGTTTAACATCTTTTTGTGCATAAGCAACCATTGCAGTGTAAATAATCATAATAATTGATATAACTGCGATTGGGTACATGAAGTATACCGAAGCATCTGGAAATAGTGGCAGTGAAAAACGGATAAATGCATATGTACCCATTTTTAGTAAAATCGCTGCTAGTATAACCGAACCAATAGTTGGTGCTTGACCGTGTGCATACGGTAACCATGTATGAAATGGGAACATAGGTACTTTGATGGCAAAACCAACAAAGAACGCTGCAAATAACCATAACTGAAAAGATTCAGGAAGGATAAGTCTGTACCAATCAAGAATAGCGAATGACCATACACCTGTTGCCTGGTAAAAGAAGTAAGCCATAAAAAGCATACCAACAAGCATAACAAGAGATCCCGCAAATGTATATAAGAAGAACTTAACAGATGCATAGATACGTAAAGGTCCACCCCATGCACCAATGATATAAAGCATTGGTACGAGAGAGAGTTCCCAAAATACATAAAATACGATTCCATCAAGTGCAGAAAAAACACCTATCATAGTCATCTGTAAAAACAGAAGTGTAATAATCATGTTTTTTACATCTTTAGTATCAGTAAGTGAAGCGATACCTATCATAGTAAAGAATGCTGCTAAGATGATGATAAACAGAGATATACCATCAACACCTAAAATATAGTTAATTCCAAATGAAGGAATAAGTGGAAGGTGTTCCATAAACTGCATACCAGATATATTATTATCAAATGCGAACCATAACCATAAAGAGAGTGCAAACTCAATGAATGCTACAGATACACCGTAAGCTCTCATGCTCTCTTTATTTATCATAAATCCCATAACACCGGCAAGTGCTGGGAAGAAAATTAAAATACTTAAAATATGATCTAACATATACTAAACTCCTAAACCTGATAAGATTGTTCTAATCTCACCAGAGTATCTTGCTGCAAGTCCAAAAACAACAGCTAATGATAGTAGTGCAACAGTACCAGCTACCATCCATTTTAACATAGTAGAAAGATTTCCACTCTGCATATGTCTTGTGTTTTCACCAGTTTTGTAGAATATATTTGCTATTCCATCAACACTCGCATCAACAACATTTTGATCAACTTTCCATAAAGCAGCTGAAAGCTCATTATATGGTTTTACTATATACTCTTCATAAGCATACGGAATATAGTATTGGTTAAGTAAAAGTTTATACATAAAGCTATTTTCCATCTTACTTGTTCCATCTGGAACTGAAACTGGAGAAAATGCATATTTTTTATATGCATACATAATAGCAAGTGCAACAAAAACTTGAGTACCAATAGTCATAATCCAATATGTAAGTTCACTATGTAAGTGATACTCAGTATTTGGAAGAAGTCCTGTAATCATCTCGAAGTATGTTCCTTTTAATGCACCAGCAATAATAGCTAGAATTAAAAGAGGACTCATACCAACAAGCATAAACTTATATGCTTCATGTGGATCAATACCAAAAAGTTTATAACGCTCTTCACCATGGAAAATCATAGCAACAAGTCTAAATGAATAGAATGCTGTAAGACCCGCAGTAAATAAAATCACAGAATAGATAATAAAGTGATGCTCAACAAATGCCGCTTCTAAAATAGCATCTTTAGAGAAGAAACCAGCAAGAGGAAAGATACCAGCAAGAGCAATTGATGCGATAGTCATCATAATTGCTGTCCACTTCATTTTCTTATATAGTCCACCCATTTTAAATGGATCAAGTTCATCATGCATAGCATGCATAACATTACCAGCACCAAGGAAAAGAAGTGCTTTAAAGAATGCGTGAGCCATAAGGTGAAATAGTGCAACCCAGTAAGCACCAAGACCTGCTGCCACAAACATATAACCTAGTTGTGAAAGAGTCGAGTATGCAATGATACGTTTCATATCACGGTTTACAAGTGCCATTGAAGCTGCAAAAAGGGCAACAAAAGCACCAAGAGATGCTATAAATAGACCTACATTAGGAATTAAGTCATAAAGCTCGTTTGAACGAATAACTAAATAAACACCTGCTGTAACCATCGTCGCTGCATGAATAAGAGCAGAAACTGGTGTAGGACCTTCCATCGCATCCGCAAGCCATGTATGGAGTGGAAACTGAGCCGACTTACCCATAGCACCAATGAAAAGAAAGATTCCCATCCAAGTTAAAGTAGAAGGGTCTAGAGTAGCCATTGCAGGGAATGCAATATCATACTGCAGTGAACCTGTATTCCAATAAACTAAAAAGATACCGATAAGCATAGCAAGGTCAGCAATACGATTCATAATAAATGCTTCATTCGCTGCCCAAGTAGCAACCTCTTTATGAAACCAGAAACCAATTAGACCCCATGAACAGAGACCAACACCTTCCCAACCAATGAAAAGACCAGCAAAGTTATCACTCATAACAAGAATCATCATAGAGAACACGAAAGCAGAAAGCCATGCAAAGAATCTATTAAATCCTTTATCATGATCCATATAACCTATAGAGTAGATATGCACGATAGTAGAAACTAAAGTTACAACCATCATCATAGTTACAGAAACTTGATCAACAACAAATCCAAAAGGAATGTAAAGGTTACCAGTAGCCATCCATGTCATCATCTCAACATGAACAATATCACCACCACCTAAGATGTGAGAAAGGAGTATAGTACTACTTCCAAATGCTGTAAAGATTAAAAGACTTGCAACAATCCCTACAAACTGCTTCTTTGGTGTGTTCGTAAATAGTGCAGAGAACATAGAACTCACTAGAGGTGCAAAAAGTGCAATGTATAAATATAATTCCATAATTATCCTCTCATACTTGTCATAGTGTCAAGATCAATATTGCCATGGCGTTTATACCATACAATTAAAAGACCAAGTCCTACAGCTAACTCAGAAGCCGCGATTGCAATTACAAAAAATGCAAACATCTGACCCGTTAAGTCACCATAGTAGTGTGAAATCGCAGCAAATGCGATATTAACAGCGTTTAATAAAATTTCTGTTGCAAAAAAGAGTAACAGAAGATTCTTTCTTCTCATAATACCTACTAAACCAATAGCAAATAGAATTGTAGAAAGAACCAGATAGTGGTTTAAACCTATTTCCATCATGAAAGCACCTTCTTATCTTTATCATCTATATCTTTAGCTTGCTCAGCACTCATAAGAGTTAGAGAAAGATCCATTTTTTTACCCGCTAGTACAATTCCAGCTACCATTGCAACAAGTAACATAACTGCTGCAACTTCAAAAGGAATAAGATATTTAGTAAAAAGTACTAAACCAACCTCTTGAGTATTTCCAGCACCCTCTACCATAGGGTAAAAAGCTGTCATATTAGTTGATACGATTGGGGCTACGAATATTGCTACAACCATTACAGCAGCTAAAGTTGCAAGACCAACAACAATAAATTTGTTACCCTGCTTCTCTTTAACTTCACGAGTTGTATCAAAAAACATCATACCAAAAGCATAGAGTGCCATAACAGCACCTGTATAAACGATAATCTGTACCGCACCTAAAAAGTCAGCACCTAGAATAAAGAAAAATGCTGATATAAAAATCATCCCCGCTGCTAATGCAGTTAGTGCATATAACGCTTGTGATGTAGTCACAGTTATGTAAAACATCGCAATTGTTAAAAATGCAAACAGGTAAAACGCTACCGCTTCAAACATAATCCAATCTCCTTAATATGATAGAGGTGTTTTCTTAACACGCTCATCTTCATGTGGTGTAATCGCACCAAAACCGTCAAACTCTTTTTGAGCATTTGCTTTCATAGTATCAAGTGGTGTAAGCATATCTGCATACTCAACAAAATGCTCACGTTGATCTGATGCATTTTCATACTCACCACCGTGTGTGATTGCAAGTTCTGGACAAACTTCAGCACAGTATCCACAGAAAATACAGCGACCGAGGTTAATAGTATATTCACTCACCTCTTTACGAGACTCTTCATCTATTTTAGTATCCATACGAATACAGTCAGAGATACAGATCTTCTCACAAAGTCCACAACCGATACAACGTTCAGTATCAGATTCCCAAAGACGCTTCATCTCATGAATAGCACGATAACGTGGTCCAATAGGCATCTTCTCTTCTGGGTAAGATATAGTGTGAATATCAAACCGAATCATCTCACGAAGTACAACCCAAAGACCAACAAATAGTTCACCTTTAAAACTTCTCTTCACTACACGCTTAAACTTACCCCAACCATCAGTTGGATAGTCTTCAATGTCTACTAAGTAGTAACCACCTTCGGCTACATTTCTATTATTAAACTGTTCCATCATCATCCCTTAAAACATCATCACAAAACCAGTGATAACAACGTTTATTACTGCTACTGGCATAAGTACTTTCCAACATAACCACATAAGTTGATCTGGTCTAACATCTGGCCATGCAGCTCTTGTCCATAAGAAGAAAAAGAAGAAGAATGCCATCTTACCAAGAAGTGCTAGAGCACCTAAAACAGAACCATCACCAAAACCACCAAGAAAAATGATAGGAATAACAAATGATATAAAGAACATATTTGCATACTCTCCGATGAAGAAAAGACCCCATCTCATACCAGAGTACTCTGTTCCAAATCCATCAATTATTTCATGATCATTTGCAATAAGGTGGAAAGGTGTACGACCCGTTTCAGCAAATGCAGCAATCCAAAAAAGTATAAATGCTACTGGTTGAGACCATACAATCCAACCATTCTCAATTTGGTAGTTGTTAAAGTCAATCAGTGAAAGTGAACCAACCATCATAATTGGAGCTAAAATTGAGAGACCTGTTACAACTTCATACGATATAAATACTGCAGCAGCACGAGCAGCTGAAAGAAGTGAAAACTTATTTGCAGATGCCATACCACCAAGTAGTGGACCAAAAAGACCAACAGCCATTACACCAAGAACATATAATATACCGATGTTAATATCTGCAACTATTGGATGAACTTCATATCCAAAAACTGTAAATGCTGGTAAAAATGGAATTGCAGCTGCTGCCATAAATGCAGTCGCTGCAGTAATTACTGGTGCAATTTTAAAGATTGGTGCTACAACATTTGTAGGAATAATATCCTCTTTTGTAAAGAGTTTAATACCATCAGCTCCAACTTGTAGTAGTCCAAAAGGACCTACATTCATTGGCCCAAGACGACGTTGCATAAATGCAAGTACCTTACGCTCAAAGTATGTACCAATTCCTGCGAGTGCAGAGAATATAAGTAAAATCACAACGACCTTTATAACCGTTTCAATTAAATATGCGTTATCCATATATTACACCTTTTGTATCGAAGCTGTTGCAAAACGGTAACCGTCTACTAAAGCCTCTGAGTTTAATTTAGAATCAAATGTTGGTAAAACAACAATATTACCTGCTATTTTATTATCACTAATAATTTTTGCAGTAAGTTCACCATTAGCAGTTTTTACTTTTACACTCTCACCAGCACTGTACTCAGATTTCTCTAAAGCTTCAGCACTCATGTATATACCACTCTCTTCATCAAGATTTGTAGTTACTTTTGTAAAATCTGTAAACTGTCTTACAGGGTTTGCTAAGTAGATTATATCATTTTCTAACATAAGAGCTTCATCTATCTTCTCTACACTATCATCTGTTGTTGCAACTGAAGTAGATGTAAGGCCAAAACCACGAATCTCTTCTCCTGCATTTGTATAATAATCAGGAAGATCATCAAATGCAATAGCTTCGAATCCAGTTACATTTCCAAGCTCTAGCGTGTAATCAATCGTATTTTCAACGCTTAAGCCTAAAGCATTAGCGATATCGTTAAGTGTGTAACCACCATAACTAAGTGCTGCATTTGTAGGATTAACTCGCTTATTTATACTTGTAAGAGTTCCCTCTTGCTGATTAATTGCAGGCATATCGAGATCTCCATCACCTAAGGCACTTAAAACAAAGTCACCTTTTGTGTTATAACCTATAGAGTTACTTCCAGCTTCACATGAGAGCTCATTTATAAGAGCAACACCAAGTGTATTTGTAAGAGTTGGAATCATAACTAACTCAAATTTAGAGTATTTTTCAACTAAAGCTACTAAACGAGCTAAGTTTTTAGAGTTAGGATGATTGTAAAGATCTGGTCCAACGATAAGAGAGAAGCTATCTTTTTTCTTCATAAACTTTGCAAGAACTTCATTAAAATCATCTTTCATTCCAAGCATAGAGATAAGTCTGTTGTCATCTACTTCAACTTCTTTACTTACTTTTTTAGGAGCCATTTTAGATTTTTCTACTTCAACTTCTTCCTCTTCACCAGTCTCTTCATTAACTTTCATCTCTTTAACAACAGTAACTACTTTCTCTTTAATAGTTTCCGTAACTGTAACTGTTTTCATAGAGTGAAAAGATGCTAAATATTCAACTATATCAGTTGGTAGTTTAGACTTATCTGCAAAAAGGTCAAGAATTAAGTATAAAGCTGTCTCTTCTTGAAGAGGTTTATGGTTAATACTTAAAATATTTTTACTCATCCCGTCAACAACAGGATCTGCTACTGGGTGAAAATAGAGTGCCGCGCCCTTATTTACTGTAAGTGAGTTATTGAGTGAATATCTCGCATTTGGATTATCAGTTTTAATAGCTGTGCCAACAGTTACAATAAAGTTAGAGTTCATAGACTCTTTTAAGTCACTACCATAAAGAGTAGTTCCACTTACTTCAGAGTAATCTTTTAAGAAAGTTTGGAAAGATCTTGCTTCTTCATTCACAAGTTTATAACCAAATTTATCTTTGAGTTTCTCTAAGATATAAGCCTCTTCATTCGTAATAGTAGAAGTAAAATTAATAGTGTCGGCCTTTTTGAAAGCTTCAATTGCATTAGAAAAAGCAACTTCATCTTTTACAACATCACGATTTTCATAGTCAAAACCATAACGACCAGCACCACAAAGAGATACATAGTTCCACTCATTCATAACACGGTAGATTTTATCTTCTGGATTCTCTATACTTGTATGTTTTACATCGTAAGATATTTGACATCCAGCAGAACAGTGAGAACAAGTTGCAGGAATCTGAGTAAGCTCCCAAGCATTTGATTTATACATGAACTGAGTATCAACTAATGCTCCAACTGGACAAACAGCAGCACACTCACCACATGAAGTACAATCAAGAACATCTGTTCCATTTGTAAGACCGATAACTGACTTATTGAGTTTATTCCACATTGCATAAGCATCTTTAGGCATACTCTCTTTAAACTCTGCTTCTAGTGCATCAGCACCACGAGCGATAGTTTTAAGTGAATTATCTCCAATCATATCTTTACAAGCAGTAACACAACGCTCACATACTATACAGAGACCTGGATCGTAGTGTAAATGACCCCAATCGTGAGAACTTCTATCTACATCTTTTACCGTATAGTTTTGTGAATCAACACCGATTTCAAGTGTATAGTTTTGAAGTTCACACTCACCTGACTGGTCACATACACCACACTGAAGAGGATGATTTACATCATAAACTTCCATGATAGCACGCTTCTCTTTCTCAATGTTTTCCGTTGAAGTTGTAATATTCATTCCGTCTTTAGCTTTAGCATTACAAGCATACACTTGTTTACCATCAGCTTCTACAAGACAAATACGACAAGCGAGTGTTGGACTACATCTTGTCAAATAACAGATTGCTGGTATAAAGATATCGTTAGCACGAGCAGCATTTAATATAAACTCACCCTCTTGTGTCTCTATCTCTTTTCCATCAATATTGATGACTACATTACTCATTATATTGTTCTCACTATTTTGGATTTAAGAAACTTGTACTCATTAGCAGCTACATTTATATCAAATGTAGGATTTAATGCTACTGTTCCTTTTAGTTCAGGGTCTAATTTAAAGACTCTCGTTATTGTTGATGTACCGAAGCTTATCTCAATCTTCTCTCCATCTACAATTTTTGCAGCTGCACTAAATTGTGCTGAACCCCGAAGTGTTGTATCACGCTCTAACTGTTTTGTAGTGTTTGTGAAACTGTTAAACTGTAACACTGGATTTGAGTGATAAATCACAGTTCCATTAAACTCAGCTAAATCAGCTACTGCAGTTAAAGTGCCATCTACTAATGTCTCTACTTCATCTAAAATATAACCACGAGTGTCATTACCGTACTTATCTAAGAAGTTTTCTAAGGAGTCAAAATTAACAGCTTGAAAACCTGATGAACTTGGTAACACTTCTGTATAGTCAACTGTATTCTCTTTCTCTAAACCAACTCTCTTTACTATCTCATTTAAGTTTGTTCCCTTAAACTCTACAGCTACATTAAGTGGTAATAGACGGTTATCAATACTTACAACAGTTCCCTCTTGTTGGTTCAGTGCTCCAACAGAAAGATTAGCATCTTCTAAAGCACTAATTATAAAATCTCCATCAGCATTATATCCCACAACATTGCTGATATTTTCATCAATGTCTAAGTCACATATAAGTGAAACACCAAGTGTATTTACCTCTTGTGGAATAATAACTAAAGAGAAGTCTGTGTACTTCTCAATAGTTGCTGCAAGTTTCGCTATGTTTTGTGCAGACTCATGAGCAAAAACATCACTACCAATTATAAGCACTCGATTCTGAGTTCTTGCAAATGTTTTAGTAATATTAAGAAGTTCATCTTCACCAACATTACTCTCAGCTTCAATATATCCTAAATCTAAATCATCTAAAAAAGCTCGTGTTGCTTCATCTACATCAGCATTTTTAAGAAGTGTATTTGCTAAAAGTGCTAAAACACCCTCTTCACTACCAGCTTCATACTTCATAAACTGAGTTACGGTGTTTTGCATTAAAACATCTTCAATAGGGTGCGCATAAACTATTTTCGCGCCATTATGGCGACTTGCTGTCGTCATAGCATAACGAACACCTGGATTATCAGTTGCAATGCGAGAACCAATTATAATGATTCCATCGGCTTGCTTAATTGCATCTAATGAACCACTATGGTGCTTCTTTCCACTCACTGAGCTATATGCTTTCATAAACTCTGAAAATTTTCTAGCATCTTCATTAAAAAGTTTCACATCTAACTTCTCTTTTAAAAGTTGCAAGATTTGAGCCTCTTCATTTGTAATGATAGATGAAAAACGAATAGCATTTGCATTTTTAAGAGCTTCAACCGCCTTATCAAATGCTGCATTATCACTCACAGACTTATTTTGAAAATCAAAACCAAAACGTCCTGCCCCACAAAGTGAAGTGAATTCAAAGTTATTCTTCACTCTATGAATAGTAGACTCCGTGTTAATCCCATGATGTCTTGTCTCATACTCTAAAGAACATCCTGCAGAACAGTGTGCACAAGTAGATGGAATGCGGCTTAGCTCCCAAGCATTTGCGGAGTACTGAAAGTCAGAACTTACAAGTGCTCCAACTGGACAAACTGCGATACACTCACCACAGAAAGTACAATCAAGTGTTTCAGCATTTTTAGGGATGATAGTTGAACCATATCCACCAAATTTCACATCAATAGCATCATCACCTATAACTTCATTACAAACATGTGTACACTTCTCACACATAATACAGAGTGAAGGATCATAATTAATCAATCCCCAATGCTCAATTTTACGTTGCTGATCTTTTGCTGAAAAGTTTTGCTGTCCTACATTAAACTCTAATGTTTTGTTTTGTAAGTCACACTCACCAGACTTATCACAAACACCACACTCTAAAGGATGATTTACATCATAAAGTTTCATGATGTTTACACGTTCCTCTTCAAGTGCTACAGTATTTGTAGTAATTTCAATGCCTTCTGTTGGAGGTGTATTACAGCTTAGTACAAAACCATCCACCCCTTCAGCCTCGACAACACACATACGACATGATGCACAAGCAGAAGTTTTTTCTATGTAACACATAGTAGGAATATAAATATCATTTTTGCGAGCAACTTGAAGAATTGTCTCGCCTTTTTGTGCTTCTACAGTTTGACCATCAATCTTAAAATTTATAATTTTACTCATAACAGCCCTCCTATGCCTGAACCATAGCGATGTAGTAACAACGCATACAACGATCAGCTTCACTTAGTGCTTGCTCTTGAGTAAAACCTAAGTTTACCTCTTCGTTGTTTGATCTTCTAAAGTCAGTATCTAAAACAGAACTATGTTCACGAGGAAGACCAGGTAACCATCCAGTTACTTTCTCTTTCTTATCGTAAACCTTCAGTTTTTTAAGGTGGTCTTCCATAATCTCATCATCAGTAAGAGTTATCTCACCACTCTCTATGTAACGACTTATAACTGAAGCACCACGTTTTGCCTGACCCACTGCATTTACAATAGTCATCGGACCATACTCACAATCTCCAGATGCAAAAACACCTTTACGAGAAGTCATATAGTCTTTACCATTCGTCTTAAGAGTTGCCCAAGAAGTCATCTCTAAATCCCAGTCATCAGGAATAAATCCTAAATCAGCACTTTGAGAAACAGCAGGAATAAGATAATCAAAATCAATTGTCTCACTCGCACCCTCAATCTTAACAAGTTGTGCACGACCACCATTTGGATCAGGAACTAACTCAAACTTATCAATTACAAGAGCTTTTAGAACATCATTTTCATCGACAATCTCATTTACAGCCGAATGGAAAATAAACTCAACACCCTCTTCAACTGCTTCATGATACTCTTCATAAGTAGTATTACGAATAATAGTTTTCTCATCACGACGATAAATCATAACTACTCTCTTCGCACCTGCACGAATAGCACAACGAACAACATCCATAGATGTAAATCCACCACCAACACAAGCAAGAGTTTTACCAGTTAAATCTACATGATCCGTTGGTAACATCTGTTGCTTCTGAACTGATTCTGGCGTTTTAATATCGAACTTCTCATAAAGGTTCACCCAGTCGAGAAAATCAATAGCACCCCAGTAACCCTGAATTTCAGGACGTTCATTAGAACAACGAACTGCTTTAGATATACGAGTACCAGATGCAATCATTGTTGCATCATACTCACTCTCAAAGCGAGTCATATCCTCTTTTGAAACATTGTGATTAAGTATGAAGTTTACACCCATATCTCTTACACATTCAATATCTTGAAGATATTTGTCCCATGGCATACGGTACTCAGGAACACCAACTGTCACTTCACCACCAAGAACAGGTAGTGCTTCATAAACATCTACTTCAACACCTTCCGATGCTAAATAGTAAGCAGTCGTAAGACCAGCAGGACCAGCCCCAACTACAGCTACTTTTTTGCCAGTTTTAGGCTTAGGCTCCATAGGTTGAAAGAAGTCATACCCATGGTCAGTTTCCCAATCAGCACCAAGGCGTTTAAGTGCCATAATACTAATAGGTTCATCAAGATTTGTACGACGACACGCATCTTCACATGGGTGTGGACAAACACGACCACAAACATGAGCAAGAGGCATAGTCTCACGAGTTGCCATAAGAGAGTCATCAAAACGCATATCTCTTACACCCTCGATATAACCAGGAATATCAACATCAGCAGGACAAGCATCACTACACGGAGAAGTGATTTTTGCAATGTAACCAATGCTTTCTTTATAGTGCTTTGACTCTTTTTGCTCATTTATACACTCCATGAATGTATCTTCAAAATGAGTCATAAGGTCAATAATAGGATTTGGAACAGTTTTACCAATCTCACACTTAGATGTGACTTGCATACTTTTTCCGATCTCTTTTAAGTGATCCAAATCAGCTACAGCACCCTCACCACGAGCAATTTTGTCAAGTTGATCATAAAGAATACGACCACCCCAACGACCAGGTGCACATCTTCCACATGCTTCTGAATACTCTTGATACTGTGCTGCATACTCCATCGCTAAACGGATAACATCTACATCTTCACTAAAAAGTGCAACACCATCCCAACCAATAAAGGCTTTAGACTCACGATGATCATCGTATTGTGCTGGTAGATTATATGCTGATTCTTGCCACTCTTCTTCAGGTTTACCTATATTATTTATAGATTCACCTTTCCAAGTAGAAAAATAGACTTTACTCAAAATAAAATCCTAATCTTTTTTAACGACGATAGTCCAGTCGACTTCGTTGAATTTTAATGAGTTGTATAACTCATAACCAGACTCTTTTACTAAGTCAGCAGATCTTTGAATAGGAGTAAAATCTCCTATTTCAAAAAGAAATATAAGTGTTTCGTTCGCTTTGTGGGACTCGCTGAGAATCTCTTTCATACGAGGTTCAAACTCATTTTTTAGTTTACGTAAATCATATCTTTTCATTATCTATCAACCTCACCAAATACTATGTTTGTTGTCCCAATAATAGAAACAACATCCGGAATGTAGTGACCTGGTAAAAGGTCAGTTAAAATACCCGTATGCCAGAAAGATGGAGCACGCAGTTTTAGTCTATATGGATATGGTCCACCTTGAGAGTTTATAAAGAAACCAAGCTCACCTTTTGGTGATTCTGTTGCTACATATACTTCACCAACTGGTGGTCTCATACCTTGAGTCACAAGAACAAAGTGTTGCATTAATGAGTAGTTTTGTGTCATTAAATCAAGCTTTGGTGCAGAGATATATTTTGGTGCATGTGCCATTAATTCTGTCTCACCATTTTTTACACACTTCTCATACATATCTATTGTTTGATAAAGAATCTTAGCAGACTCTCTCATCTCTTCCATATAGATTCTATAACGTGCAAAGTTATCACCCTTATCAGAGAAAGGAACATTAAACTCTACTTCATCATATAACTCATATGGCTCTTCTTTACGAATATCCCAAGCTACTCCAGATGCACGAAGCATTGGTCCTGTACAACCCCAAGAGAGTGCCATTTCAGTTGGAATTACTCCAACCTCTTCCATTCTCATAAGCCAGATACGGTTAGCATCTAAAAGATCCTCATAATCTTTAATATTTTGAGGTAATTTATTTAAGAAAACTCTTAATTGATGTAAAAAGTCATCTTGAATATCGAGAGGAACACCACCAATACGAATAGCTGCATGTGTTAAACGTGCACCACAATAACCTTCTATAATATCCATTAAGTACTCTCTCTCACGGAAAGCAAAAAGGAAAACTGTCATAGCCCCAATATCTAGTGCAGTAGTTGCAAGCCAGAAAAGGTGAGACATTAAACGGTTAATTTCTAAAAGCATCATACGAATAACTTTCGCACGACGAGGAACTTCAACATCTATAAGCTTTTCAACTGCAAGAGCAAAACCATAGTTGTTTGAAGATGAAGCGATATAATCCATACGATCAGTAGTAGGCATGAACTCGTTATAAATCATATTTTCAGCCATCTTCTCCATACCACGGTGAAGATATCCAATATCTGGATGTGATTTCACTATCTGCTCTTGTTGTAGGTGAAGCATTAAACGTAACTGTCCGTGAGCTGATGGGTGTTGAGGACCAAAGTTCAGGATAAGTTCGTTATCTTCACGATCAAAAGTAATGTTTTCAAAAAACGGTGTTAATCTATTTTTTATCTGTGCCATATTTTTACCACCCTATCTTTGAGGATCATCAACGATTGTTGATGTTTTTTTACTATATTTTTTGATGAGGAAAACGCCACCATCTTCTTGATAATCTTCTACATTTCTCTCTTCATTACCTGTAATCTCAGTCCCCTTAGGTACTTCAAATCCAAGACGAGCAAAACGCTCAGAGTCATAACGATCAACACGTGCAGTATCACGAATTTCTGGTCCAATTGCCTCACGAGCTTCTTTTCCGTAAATCTTATCTACTTCATACCATGCAGCAAACTCATCACCCTCTAATGGATAAGTTTTAAGAAGTGGATATCCTTGCCAATCATAAGGCATAAGAATACGTTTCATAAATGGATGAGCATTTGCCTCAATTCCAAACATATCAAACATCTCACGCTCAGACCAATCAGCGGAACGAAAAAGCTTCTCAACAGAATCAACAGCTTCACCATTATTAATGAAAAATTTGATACGAATACGTTTACGTTTCGTCATTGAAAGCATTTGGTAAAAGATTTCAAAAGTGTTATCTTTTGCAAGCCAATCAATTGCAGAAAGTTCTGAAAGTTGTGTATATGTAAGTTTATCTTTCATCAACTCTAAAACACCATAGATATCTGAAGCATTGATATAAACTATCATCTGTTCAACTTGAATAAATGCTTCTTTTACATCAAACTTCGCTTTTATAGCAGCTAAATCTGCAGCAAATACTTCATCACTCTCTACTTCTTGTTTAGGAACTTGAGGTGCTACATAGTATCTATCAGTATAGTAAGCTTTTGCTTGTACATCATCTTTAGGAGTATACTTTCTCATATTACATTAACCTCTTTGGCTTTTGAGCATTTCCAGCTTTGTTAGCACGGATTTTTTTCTGTAGCAACATTACACCATACTGAAGTGTTTCAGGGCGAGGTGCACAACCAGGAAGATACAGATCAACAGGAATAATTCTATCAACACCTTGAACAGTAGCGTATGTGTTAAACATACCACCAGTGTTCGCACATGAACCCATAGAAATAACCCATCGAGGCTCAGTCATTTGATCATATAAACGTTTAATAAACTCTGCATGTTTCTTTGTCAGTGTTCCTGCAACTATCATCAAGTCTGATTGACGTGGAGAACCACGAAAAATCGTTCCATAACGGTCAAAGTCATAACGAGAAGCACCAGATGCCATCATCTCAATACCACAACAAGCAAGACCATAAGTCAATGCCCAAAGTGAGTTTGAACGTCCCCAGTTTACTATCTTGTCGATAGAAGTTAGTGCAACTGGAAGTCCACCATCTTGTGTATAATTTACTTTATGTTGTGCCATTCTAGCGCTCCTTTTTTCCATGCATATACAAAACCGATAGCAAGAAGTAGTATAAACATTAACATCTCAGCGAATCCAAACCAACCAAGTAGCTTAAAATCAACTGCCCATGGGAACATAAACACTATCTCTACATCAAACAGTAAAAAAAGTAACGCGAACAGATAAAACTGAGGCGAAACTCTATTTGGTTGTTTTGTGATTTCAGGTCCACACTCATAAACTGAGAGCTTAATCTTCTCACTATCTTTACGTGCTAATGCACGACTCGCTAAACGAGCAATTACAGTTGTTGCGATAAACGCGCCAAAAGTCACTACGAATAGAACGAATACACCAAAGTACGGGTTTGCAGTACTAATATGCTCCATATAACCTACCTTTAAATTTCTTCTTTAAGAAAATATTTGTTTTCCACACTTAACAACAGTAATCACTAGACATTACTATCCCTGTAGTGATTAGGAAAAAACAGTTACTGCACTATATCAAAAAGTGTATTAAATAGAAGTTTTATCTAAAATAAGTGAGAAAAGATGTCACTAAATGCAACATCTAAAAAATCATAGTAATTTTACGGGTATAGAATAGTAATAGTTTCTCGTTAAATAATTTTAATTATTTAATTGATGGTTAAATTCTGGAACTATCTCTTTTAATTTTGTAAGCTTATCTTCACATATTAGTAACTCTTCGATATCTTGTGATAGCTTTTCTATTTTATATACTGTTGGTCTTGCTACTGTTATTGACTCATAATCAGTAGTACTATCGGTATCATCAATGAGTAACTCTTCATAAAGTTTTTCACCGGGACGAAGTCCAGTAAATTCTATTTGAATATTTTCTTTACCATGTAAATCTATCATTTTCTGTGCTAAGTCAACTATCTTTATTGGTTCACCCATATCAAGTATAAATATCTCTCCACCTGTTCCAATAGCACCTGCCTGAAGTACTAATTCACATGCTTCAGGTATTAGCATAAAATATCTCGTTATATCAGGATGAGTAACTGTTATATTTTTTCCAGCTTGAATTTGTGCTTTAAATTTAGGTATCACACTTCCACTACTTCCAAGTACATTTCCAAAACGTACAGCTACAATATCTGTTCCTTTGCCATTAGAATTTTGTGCATAGAGTTCACAGATACGTTTTGTGGTACCCATAACATTTGTGGGACGAACAGCTTTATCTGTTGAAATCATTACAAACTTTTCTACATTGTGTTGTATAGATATATCTATAACATTTTTTGTACCTATAATATTATTAATAATGCCCTCATAAATATTTGACTCTACTAAAGGTACATGTTTATAAGCAGCTGCATGTATAACGATATCTGGTTTATGAAGTGCAAATGTTTTATCTAATAATTCTCTATTAACCACACTCTGCATCACAGGAATAGTCTCTATACTTTTAATCTCTTCTGTAATAGTATAAAGATTATACTCACTATTATCAAGTAGTATCAGTTTTTTAGCCTCAAACAATTCACACTGCCTACAGATTTCACTTCCAATACTACCTCCTGCACCTGTAACTAAGATAGTTCTATTTTTGATAAAAGTTTTTATTTTCTCTTTATCCAAGTCTTTTGGGTGGCGAGCAAGTAAATCTTCAACTGTAATATCTTTAAAACTCTCTTCTATCCCACCTTGAGAGTTATACTTTTTAAACTCTTGTACACCAATATTTTTTAAAACTTCATAGATCTCTTCTAATTCAAACTCATCTGAAATTATAGCTTGCTGTAACCCAAGATGATATTTTTCAAGCTGAGCAACTGTCTTAATTGAAACTCCATTAATCTTTGTTGAACTTGATTGATTATCAAATATCGCCACTGGCCAATACTTATCATTGGAGAGCATTTTTCTAGTTATTTCATTTGCTTTAAGAGATTTCGCTACTACTAAAGTTGGAACTCCCAGAGCATTTTTATTGAATAATTCTAAAAAAAATCTTTTTACCATTCTTGAACTTAAAATAATGAAAAGTGAAATAAAAAACTCAATAGGGATTACTGAACGAGGGAACCCATTCATAAAGTTTTCTCGTAAAACATATACAATTAATGTGAAAATCATTGTAACTGCAATAGAAAGGTACAAAACAACAACACTATCTCTAAAACTAAAATGTCTCCATGAAATTTTATAAACAGATCCAATACAAAAGAGTACTACTTTCAAAAGAATCAGAATAACTACCATCTTATGCATATCATCCAAATATTGTTCAGGTATAGAAAAATCAAACCGAAATAAAAATGCGATAATAACTGCAATATATGTAGATATTGCATCTGCAACCAAAAAGAAAATTGTTCGTTTTAAATTTGTTACTTCAAACATCAGGACTATATAACTTTTAATGTTTTTAAAATTAACTTTATATCATTTGCAAATGAAATTTGCTCAATATATACATAATATAATTTTATTTTTTCTGGCAAAATTGTTTCTATATAACCTTTTTCTTTGTCTTTAAAAGCTTCCATCATCGTTTCTTCATCACGAAACTCAATGGCAGCATTATCTGTAATACCTGGCTTTATACTTAAAACTTTTTTATATTCTTCTTTTTTCTTTTCAACAAATTTCATCACTTCTGGTCTTGGACCTACCAAACTCATATCTCCTAATAAAACATTTAAAAGTTGCGGTAATTCATCTATTTTTGTTTTTCTTATGAAATGGCCTACCTTAGTAATCCTTGGATCATCACCACTCGTTACACTGGGACCATTTTTATCAGCATCAATTACCATAGAACGAAATTTAAAAAGTTTAAAAAGTTTAAAATCCTGTCCAACTCTCTCTTGTACATAAAACAACGGACCCTTTGAACTTAACTTAATCCATATTGCAATAGGAATAATAAAAGGAAGTAAAAATACACCTCCTAATAAAACAGCAACTACATCAAAAATTCTTTTTCCAAAATGTTTATACATTAGGAGATAACCTCTTTTAACTTTTCTATAACATACTCAATCTCTATATCACTCATATCTGGATATATAGGTAAAGATAAAGAGCGTTCAAAAACACTATTTGCTATTGGGTAATCCCGTTCCTGGTATCCATATTTATCTTTATAATATGTATGTTTATGAACAGGTATAAAATGTACACTACATCCAACACCTTTTTCTTTAAGTAATTCAATGACTTCATCTCTCTTTTCAAGTTTAATCACATAAAGATGCCAAGATGTTTCTCTATCATCTTTTACAAATGGAATCTTTATTTTCGGATGATTTTTAAAGGCCTCATTATATTTAGATGCAATATTTCTTCTTTTTTCTCTTAAAATTTCTTGC
The DNA here is from genome assembly GCA_027063505.1 of Sulfurimonas sp. Lineage (GTDB taxonomy): Bacteria > Campylobacterota > Campylobacteria > Campylobacterales > Sulfurimonadaceae > Sulfurimonas. Next base: position 10,362 of record JAMORO010000076.1, on the reverse strand, counting down.
TTTTTTAACTGTATAATTCCAATAGAAGCATTGATATCAGTAGTATTATACTTTGCACCATTATCTACTATATCATAGTGCCAAGAACCTTTTATAGTATATCTATCCCATGCATCTTTACTAATACCATGTAGTCTGTTAATCTTTATACTTTTTGCATAATCATTATTATTAGTAGTTGCCATGCCACCCTCACCGGTACTCAATGTTTTAGTAGCATAAAAACTAAAACAGGTAACATCTGTTTTAGCGAGGTTTCCTATTTTCACACCTTTATACTTACTTGGTAGAGCATGTGCAGCATCTTCTATCACTTTTAAATTATACTCTTTTGCTATTATATAAAGTTCATCCATATCACACGGTTGTCCAGCAAAATGAACAGGAATAACTGCTTTTGTTTTTTTTGTAATTAATGCTTCTATTTTTGAAATATCCATATTATATGTATCTTCTTCTATATCACATAACACTGGTATAGCATCAAAATAAGTTACAACCTCTGCAGTAGCAACAAAAGTATTTGTAGGAAGAATAACTTCGTCTCCACGTTCTATTCCAACTGCTTTGAGTGCTAAGTGTAATGCAGCAGTTGCACTATTTAAACTAACCGCATTACTTGTACCAATATAATTTTTAAAGTTCTCTTCAAACTCTACAGTTTTTGGTCCCATAGTAAGCCATCCAGATTTTATAGCATTTACTGCAGCATCTATCTCTTCTTGATTTGTATGTGTTTTATGAAATGGTATATTCATAGTTAACTACCTTTTAAACCTTTTTCTTATTGCATTAAAAGCATAAAAAGAGAAATAATAGAGTGATTTTATAAGTCCAAAGTGATGAATACGAAAATACAAATTCCATACCCCTTTAGCCGCTTTTAGCTTATTTGCTGATATTGAATTTGAATGAATTCTATACTTTACAAGTACCTGATTTATGCCATAAGCTTTATAACCATTTTTTAATAATGTAATCCATAAATTTGTATCTTGTCGAATTCTAATATCTAAAAATTTAATCTCTTCTTTAATTAATTCTTTATCTATGATAGATGTAGAAAATCCAATAATAGTATTTTTAAGATATTGTACTAAAGTTAAGCTCTCAACTGCATAAATTGTATGATCATTTTCATTACTATTCTCATCTATTGTATTATACGATGTAAATGATATTGCTACATTGTTTCTCTGCATAAAGTCTAATTGAATTTCAAGTTTTTTAGGTAACCAAACATCATCACTATCTAAGAATGCTATATATTTACCTCTTGCTACTTCAAGTGCTCTATTTCTTGCCATTGCAGCACCAATATTTTCATTTAAAGTAATTAATCTTATTCTCTGTTCATCTTTAATAAGAGTATTAATATATTCAACACTATCATCCTGTGATTTATCATCAACAATTATCATTTCCCAATTTTGATATGTTTGAGCTAAAACAGAATCAATCGTTTCTTTAATAAACGGCTTTGAGTTGTATGAAGGTGTTATAATCGATACTAAACTATTCATCAGTTTTTAACTTACACTTTGTGTATGAATATAAAAATGACAGAAGAATACCAACCAAAAGAGCAAGTGCTAATTTTAAATTTGTAAGAGGTTTAGTCTCAGCTATTTTAGATATTGAAATAGCTCCTATTTTTTTTGTCATAATGAATTCATCATATAATTTTAACGACTCTCTATGTTTTTGCATTACATACTCTATAGATTCTTTTAAAGAGTTTTTTATTTTTTCTATATCTGCATCTTTTTTTGTAATAACTAAAATATTTGTAGTATGGGGAGGGATCACCACCGATACATCATATTTTTGTTCTAATATACTTTTTAAATTATATGTCTTATCTAAAGGGTTTACCAAGTCTTCTAGAAAACTTGTAGCTTTACCAATTTCAAGCATTACTTTACCATTATATATTGGTTTAACAATAATATTAGTTTTATTAAGTATGTACACATACATTAAAATCATTGGTAAAAAAGCTATACTTACTACCACAAATTTTGATTTTTTTATTGTGTAAAAGCACTGTTTTAAACTACAATCAAGATCCATTTCTTTGCCTTTGTTATGTAAAAATATATACATAAATATCAAGTAGATTATAACATAATCCACATGTAATGTATTGTTGGAGAGTGATATAATAAAATATTCGATATATGCAAGAATAAAAATTTTTGTCTTATATACTTTATTTAATTTTATAGATATCATAACTAATGAAATATGAAAAAAGATATAGATTAAAAGTCCTAATACTCCCGTTGTTAGAAATATATCTAAAAAACTGTTATGTGCACTTTGATAATGTCTACTATAGTTTTCTAGTATAACTCTTGATTGATTAGCACCATACCCAATCCATGGACTTTGATCTAACCACTCTAACACAAAGTACCATAAGTCATATCGGCCACTTCCACTTTCTATCCGTGCCATTCTTAGATCAATCATATATTTTATAAAAGGATCATTAAAATATAGAAAAATCAATACACAGGTAATGAGTATCAAAATTCCTATCGTATAAAAAAATGTCTTCTTGTTTGTAAGTAATTTATACCCTATAAAGATAATTATAAGGAGTTGTCCTGTTCCTGACATTGTTAAAATAACTGTAATTAATGTTAGAATAAACATTATAAATTTTTTTTTGAAAAAATAGACTAACATTAATAAGAATGCAATATATAAATAACTATTTGGACTTTCGGAAAGACCAGTTAATCGTGGGAAACTTCCTTCCATATAAAGTCCATAAACTCTTATTGAATGTTCATTCAAGTACATATCTTGAGTAGGAATATAATGTAAATAGTATATGTATATAATACCTGCTATATATAGAAGTAAAGATGTAAGGATAAATGCAGTTCCTAATTTTAAAAAAATATTTTCTACTATTTTATAATCTATGTTTAAAACTAAGTAACGCAAAGAAAGGTATGTAAGTATTAAAGTTATTTCACCTAATATCAATTTTGTAGCTAAAAATACATCTTCAGCATAAAGTGACGTCATTATTATATAAAAATAAAGTGTGATAAAAATAATTTCATGTAAATATACATTTTTTAATACGAATACTTGTTTATTCCAGAAAGCATATATAGATCCAAAGAACATATATATTTTAATGTGTAAAGCCATAAAACTAAAAGTTATAAAACCTAAAAATAAAAACAATTGTAGAAAGGAGAAGAATATAATATTTTTCAACAAAATCGTTTTTCTTCTTTCATTTTATTATAATGGTTAATATCTCTTAATTTAAACATTTTAGCTGGATTACCTCCAGCTATTGCATATTTTGGAATATTTGCGACTACTACACTTCCTGCTTGTAGAATAGCACCTTCTCCTATTATTACACCCCCTAGTATTATAACTCTATCCCCTATCCAAACATTATTTTCAATAGTAATATCTTTATTAATACTTTCTTTAGTATCATAAGGTATTGCATCACCATCATTATATTTATGATATGAATTAACAATCAATACATCCTTTCCTGAATGTAAATTATCTCCTATTGTAACACGACCTTGCCCTCTAATGATCATACCGTTAAAATGACAGTTATTGCCAAGATTAGTATACTTTGTAAATCTCGAATAAAAATTTACTTTTGGTTTTGATTTATATGAACCTATTGTAAAAAGTGCTATTCTTGTATATATAATTGATAATATAAATTTTAAATATCTCATTTATTTCCTTTAAGTAATTTAATATCTACAAGCAGTACTAATAGAAAGAATAAAAACCATGTTATAGCTGTAGCATATGCCACACCAATAACACTATACCATTGAATAAAAAAATAATTCAACACTATATTTATACTTGCACCTATAATAGTCATACTAGCAAGTAATTTTGTCTTTTTTTCAAAAAATAAAATATTTGTTACTAAAAAATAAAATGATTGAAAAATAAATCCAATCAGTAACCATCCAAAATACTCTTTTGCTTGATAAAAACTTTCATCAACAAAAATCTGAAATAGTAGACCCTCTAAAAAATAGATAATTATACCAATTAGAGTAAAGATTATGAAAAGATATACCGTTATTTGCATCACTTTTTGAATATTTTTTTCTTTTAAAAGCTTAAAGAGCATTGGGGACCAGGCCTGATTAACAGACATACTTACTAAAAGCATTAATGCAGATATTTGATAAGCTATTGTATATAAACCTACTTCATCATTTCCAATATAATATGAGATAAAATATCTATCAGACATTGCCATAACTGTACCACTCACAGCATGAGGAATCAAAGGCACCCCATAATTTAAAATATCTTTAGTATATTTAAATGTAATATTTCCAATATAATCCATTCTAACAAGAAGATAAACCCCAACGATAGAGAATATACCATAGACACCATATATTCCCTCTAATCTTCCAATATATCCAAATTGATATATTACTACTAAAATATATGACAAGGCAAAATCAAAAACAGTTTGAGAAAGTGTAAAAAATGCAAAATGAGTTGCTTCTTGTCTTGATTGGTACAACCCCAAGAGAACACTACTCACAACTCTCAGCATAGCAAAAATAATAATCCATACTATTAATCTTATATCAATATCAAAAAACAAAGCTATTTGTTCCCGTAAAATAGCTACAAAAGTTATAACTATCATAAAGGCTAGTAGAGATAAGATCAAAGCATTTGTTACATACTCTTTTAGTTTTACATGTTCAAGTTTAAAATACTCTACATTTATAGCAGCATTAATATTTAACATTATAAAAGGAGTAACAAACAAAATGGTTGTTTCGACAATAGAGAGCACTCCAAAATCAGAAAGAGTAAGATGTGCTGTTAAAATTGGTAACATCAAAAGTGGAACTAAGGATTTTAAAGCATTAGTCCCACCATATAAAACAATATTTTTAGATAATAATTTAATCATTTAAATCAATAACCTCAAAATATTTTTCATAATAACTATAAACATTTGCAATAGTAGTTTTATACTTAGAGTGAGAAAAATCAAACATGAAACTTTCAGCTTCTATATTATAAATATTTTTCATTGTGTAAAGTGCTGTAGAATAAAAAGAAGCGACTTTATAAGGTATCTCCTCATTATAGAGACCATACAGTTCTACTGGATAATCAAGCTCTAATACTTTAATATTTTGTATAGCAATAATTTTATCTATTTTATTTCGGTTCTCACCTCTATGAGAGATATATATAAGCTCTTTTTCTCCATAATTATTAACTATTTTTTGAATCTGTTGTAAATAGTACTCTTCTGTAACTATACCTATCTCACTCAATTTTAATCCTAGAAATAGAATTTTATTTTTATTTCTAGTTATGTTTTTTAAGTTTTTTTGTAACTGATTATAAGAGTTTTTAAATACTTTTTGTTGTGAAAAGATTTTTAAATTATACATCGTAAAAAGATTATAATAGTTCTCTTCTGAAAAATTCTTTTGAATATCAATACTTTTTGCACCATCATCAAGTAAAATAATTTTACTTTTATTGATTTTTTTAATTATTAAATTAAAAAAACCAGAATCAAAATTTCCGATAAAAACCTTATCAAAACTTGATGGAACTTTGTAAATATATTTATAATATAAAAGTGTTATATAGTCTTTTATACTCCTACTAGTAGTATTAATAGTAATTCTCTCAATATTTTTTAAATCTAAAACTTTAATAAGATTTAATAATTGCTTATCATTATTTACAAGCCCAGAGAATCTTATATAGTAGATATACTCTTGTACTTCAAAAAAACTTTTTGCTTCATATGCATTTAAAAGTTGTAAAGGAGATTCAATAAAGAAAATTGCTTTCACTGATTGGCCTGAATTATTTCTGCAATTTTAAAATCAATCTCTTCATCAATATCTATTGAACAATTTCTATCCATTTTATATGCAAAAATATTCTCTTTCAATAAAAAACTTTTCTCTTGTAGAAGTTTTTCTGTTTTACAGATATATATAGCACCATTAAGCCTATAATATCTCTCTAAATCTTGACTACGTTTATTTAAAACTTCATCTTTTAAAAAACCTTTCATAGATAAATCTTTAGATAATGTATTTGACCATAAAGGACTATGATCCATTTCACAAACAGATACAATAGCATCTGCATTTTTTATTACTAATAATTCAATTGCTGCATCTATATGAGTAGCATTTCTCAAAGGTGATGTTGCTTGTAGTAATACTATATAATCATATGAATCACTATTCTCGATAGTGTGTTTAATCGCATCAAATGTCGTTGCAGTATCACTTGCCAAAAATTCAGGTCTCTCTATAAGAGTAGCATTATATTTTTTTGCTATCTCTAGTATCTTTTCATCATCACTACTTACTACAACACTATCAATATACTTGCTCTTAAATCCTGCTTCTATACTGTATGCAAGTAAAGGTTTACTATTTAGATTTAAAATATTTTTTCTTGGCAATCTTTTACTCCCACCACGAGCAGGAATAATTGCTAAGAATGTTCTCCCTTTATACATTTAGAATACCTCTACATACTCAATATTTGCTTTTTCATATTCATCAATTCTACCAATATCCAACCAATACTCTCTAATTGGAAAAGAGACTGTCATATCATTGTTTTCTATCATCTTTTCAAAAAGTGTTGGCATATCATAAAATTGATCTTCTGGTATCATCTCTATACATAAAGTATCTAACATATAGATACCTGCACTTACAAAAAATTTATGAACTGGTTTCTCTTCTATTGATTTTATTTCACCATTTTTTATATTTACAACACCATAAGGAACTTGAAAATCATATTCTCTTACACACATAGTTGCTTTTGCATTTTGAGCCATATGAAAATCTAACATATTTTCAAAGTTTACATTTGTAAGTAAATCACCATTCATTACAAAAAATGGTTCACAAGGCTTTTGTATATCACTTAAAAGTGTAAGAGCACCTGCTGTTCCCATACGTTTATCTTCAAGAATATATTCAATATTAGCACCATATTTACTTCCATCTTCAAAAAAATCTTGAATTATCTGAGACTTATACCCTACACACATAATTATATTTACAAATCCATAACTTACAAATTTTTCAACTATCGTCTGAAGGATTGGTTTTCCCCCAACAGGAAGCATTGGTTTTGGAGTAGTATCAGTTAATGGTTTTAACCTTGTACCCAAGCCTCCAACCATAAGAACAACTCTATTTTTATGCTCTTTTGGCTTTAGAAGTTCATCTAAAATTTGAATACTAACTACTTTACCTACTTCATCTATTACAGGAACTTGATAAATCTTTTTTGTTGTACATATATTAATTATCTCTTCTTTTGAAGTATTTACACTTACAGTAACAGGAGTTCTAAAATAAATTTGTTCAATGCTGCTATGAAGTGTTTTTTCATTAAGCATAGCTCTTCTTATATCACCATCAGTTACTGTACCTAAAAGTTTATCTTCTTTATCCACAACTATAGCAAACTTTACTGCTCCATTATCTATGATTTGAAGTGCCTCTTTTATAGTAGCATTGGTTGTTATTTTTATCTCATTAATATTTTTCATAAATAATTATATTTCCTTATTTTTACACTCTATATTAAAAAAAGATTTTTTCAATATATTATCTAAATCCACTACTTTAAGAACATCTTTAATCTTTTTACTTGCCCCACCATCACCATAAGGATTTGTAACTGATTTTAAAGTTTCTTGGAACTCTTTAGAGTATAATTTTTTGAACACCTCTAAAATAGACTTTTTATCAGACTCACAAGATATGACACTATCAGCCATAATACGACCTTTTTGTCTATCTCCAACATTAACAGTTCCAAGTCCAAATGAAGGTGCTTCGATTAAACCACTTGAACTATTTCCAACCATAGCATCCATATACTGTAAAGCACTTAAGTATCTAAGTTGTCCTAAGGAGGTAAATTCTACAGATTTATTTCTATTTTTTGAGACATACTCATCAATCATCTTATTAATTATACGGCCATCTGTATCACTATTTGCTTTCGTAAAAATAATATGTGTCTCTTCTAACTCATCTATTGCATTTAAGAGTTCACTAAACTGCTCTTTTGCCGTTGTATTTTCCAGTGTTACAGGATGAAATGTAACTAAAATATTTTTTCTATTTAATCTAAAATCTATTGACTTCTCAAACTCTTCTTTACTTAAAAGTTTTAATTTTTTAATATTATCAATGCCAAGTCCACCAACATTAAAAACTCTACTTGGATGCTCTCCTAATTGAATAACTCTATCTCTATACTCTTGTGTTGCAGTAAAATGTAAATGACTCATCTTTGTAATACTGTGACGTATAGATTCATCAAAAGCGCCTTCTGTAGTCTCTCCTCCATGAAGGTGTGCTATAGGAATACGAGCTATCATTGCTGCACTTACCGCAGAAAATATCTCATATCTATCTCCAAGGACAACTATCATTTGAGGTTGTAACTCTTCGTATACCTCTGCAAAACTAATCTGTGCAAGTCCCATTGACTTAGAGATTCCTACTGAAGTATCAGAGGAGAGTAACATCTCTACTTTTTTATCAATCCTAAACTCTTTTTCTATACTTTTGTATGTTAATCCAAACTCAGGGCTCAGATGCATTCCAGTCACTATAAGTTGCAGTTCTAAAGTCTCTTCAGACTCTATCTCCTTTAGGAGCCAATATAAAAGACCATACTCCGCACGAGTTCCCGTGACTACACATATTTTTCTTCTATTCATATCAGTTCATCAACCATATAATCTCTTTGTGCAACACTTCCTATAATCTCATTCCATCGCATAGGACTTATTCCACTTCCTGGTCGTTTTATCGTTAAGTTTTCACTACTAAAAAGTTCACCCTTTTTAATTTTACTACTTGCTACTATAGACTTCCTTGCCACTTGAATATTTGGTGTTTCACTTGGAGTTGGTTTTTTAACACTACTTCCTAATGCTAATTCAATATTTCTTATAGCCCCTACCATCGCTTTTAATTCATCAGGTTCTAAACTAGCTTTATGATCTGGCCCTTCCATAGTTTTGTCTAGTGTAAAATGTTTTTCTATACAAGTAGCACCTAAAGAGACTGCCGCTACAGGAACTTCAATTCCAAGAGTATGATCACTGTAACCATACTCTATATCAAATGCATGACCTATAGTGACCATCGCTCTTAAATTAACATCTTCCATAGGTGTTGGATACATTGTATTTGCATGAAGAACTGTAATATCCTCTTTTTGAGTTCCTGCACCGACTAAGACATCTAAAGCATCCTCTATCTCACCCATATCTGCCATACCAGTTGATAGAATAACCTTTTTCTTAAGACTCCCAATATCTTGTAAATATGGTAAGTTTGTTATCTCTCCACTTGGTATTTTAAAGATTTCAAGATCTAAACTATCCAGTAGTTCTATACTATCATGATCAAATGGAGTTGAGAGGAACATAATATTTTTGGAGTTGCAGTAGGAGATAAGTTCATGATGGGTAGCAACATCAAGCTCTAACTTTTTAAGCATATTAAACTGACTATCATCACTCTCTTGCATATTTTCACTCTGGTATTTTGCTTTTTTTGCATCTTTACTTACAAGCTTCTCTGCTTTAAAGGTTTGAAACTTAACAGCATCCACACCTGCTTCAACAGCTACATCTATAAGCTTTCTTGCAAGTTTTACAGAACCATTATGATTTACTCCTGCTTCTGCTATGATAAATACACTCATTTTTGTACACTCCCTGCTTTTATGAAACCCGATATATTATTATACTCTATAGAAATTGCATTACTACCAAAAAAAGTTTCATCTGCTACATTTACACCACCGTTTAAAATAGCCCCGGTAGAGATATGACAATTACTGCCAATTATCACGTCATGTTCTATAAGGGATTTACTATTAATTATACAGTTCTTTCCTATCTCTACATTCGCATTTACAAGAGCATGGTGCATTACAATCGTGCCCTCTTCTATGCTTGTATGTTTAGATACATAAGCAATAGGAGAGATGATTACAGGTAATTCAAAGTTAAGCTCTTTGAGGAGATGAAATAACTTTACTCTTATCGCTGGACTTTTAATCTGTCCAACACTTACTAGTGCATACTTATACTTTTTTCTTAACTCTTTTAAATCATCATCACAACCAATAATAGGATATCCTAAAATAGACTCTCCAACATTTTTCTCATTATCCACAATACCTACTATAGAAAATCTATTTTCTTGCTCGATTACATCAATAACGGAGTGACAATGTCCACCAGCACCTAGAAGTAAGATATTTTCTTTCATATAATTATAC
>JAMORO010000075.1 GCA_027063505.1 Sulfurimonas sp. | reverse complement strand
CCTCTTCTCTCTTTTGTTTGGTATAGGTTTTTACATACAGTTCAACAAACAACGGGATAATCAAGCACCATTTATGAAAACTTATAGAAAAAGACTTGGCTTTCTTATGATGTTTGGAGCTATTCACTCCTTCTTCTGGTCAGGGGATATCTTGCTTATCTATGGAGCAGTAGGTCTTGTTTTTGTAATGTTTAGAAACCTCCAAGGAAGTACTATTTTAAAACTAAGTATTTTTTTATATTTTTCATGGCTTATCTATGATGTTATTATTGCTCTTTATTTTCCACAGATTCTTAACTATGAGCATACAGCCTATAAAACATACCCAGATATGCCTCCAGAATATTTAACTCATATCTTTCAAAATGGTTCTTTTTATGAGGTACTTCAAGCAAACTGGCATAACCTCTACTACCGTTATATTGACTTAATCCCCTCTGGGCGTTTAACAAAGGTTTTAGCACTCTTTTTACTTGGATTTTATCTAATGAGCATAGATTACTTTAGCACTTATGCAAAATCTTTGAAGCTTTTTATATTCTATTTTATTTCAGGTACTCTTATCACTTACATTGCTTATGAGGTTGGTGGGAGTATGGCATCATTTTCCCATAACTTAACAAATGTTGCTTACAAAGCCATCGCGGTTACAGGGCAAATTTTACTCTCACTCTCATACATTAGTATCTTAGCTATCTTAGATGAAAAGAAATTTTTTAAGAAATTTTTTCATCTTTTTGCCTATGTTGGTCGTATGAGTTTTACAAGTTATCTTATGCACACTCTTTTAGGATACCTCATTTTCTACCCATTCTTTAGTGGGCTTTTTGGTACAATGGGACTAGCACAAATCACCCTTCTGGCACTTGGACTTTACACATTTCAAATTCTATTTAGTTTTATATGGCTTAAAATATTTAGTTTTGGTCCACTAGAATGGGTTTGGAGATGTTTAACTTATGGAAAACTCTTTCCAATTATACGTAAAGCAAAAAATAACACCTAGCAACTGTTATTTATAAAAGTTGCTACAGTATGGATGTTGTTGAGTTTATTCTAATACTCTTAATGCTCCTTTATAGATGGGTTCATCTATAAAGCCATACTCATCATCGACAAAACCAGTAATCCCTTCATCTCTATGCATCTCAAAAAGTTTTATTATAACTTTTGCTCTATGCAGTTCTGCCTCTTTGTCTACAAAGATTTTATTAACTAGTTTAACTTGGTTTGGAGAGAGACACCCTTTGGCCTTATACCCCATACTCTTTTCTAACTCTATCCACTTTATAAAAGTGACTTCATCTTTAAACTCTTGAAAAACAAAACTAACAGGTTTAATACCCATCGCTTTTGTAGTAATAAGAAAGTGTGAAAGCATATAAGTCATAGTTGGATTATCTAAATTTATAAGTGATTGAGGGAGCTTCATATCTGCAAAAAGGTCTAAAATACCAAGATAAAATGTTGTTACCCTCTGGTTTACACCTAAAGTAGAGAGATTGTGCCAAGCATCCGCTGTCTCTATGGAAAGATGAAGATCTATCTCTTCATTTAAGAGTGCAAGTACACAGCTAACCTCTGCACTATTTTTAACTTTTGGTATACGAATAGCATCTGGCATAAACTGGTTTAAGTAGGTTATCTCTTCGTACCCTCCCTCATCTAAAGCATTCACTCGAACTATCAACTTTTTACTACACTCAGTAAGTCTAGTAAGAAAGATTGCAGCTAAAGCCAAGGCATAAGGCTTTTCCTCATGTGAAACACCATCTTCAAGGTTTATCATAATGGCATCAGCCTCTAACTCTTCAATCTTACTCAAATGTTTAATATTATTCGCAGAGAGCATCAAGACAGATTTAAAATCACTATTTTTATTAATGTTTCTAAAAGTAGGAGTTGCTAGTTTATCTAATGCTTCTAAATCCCTGTTTTCATAGGCTTCTTTGATTTTATTGAGCATTTTTAACCTCATTTCTATGGAGATGCAGATAGAGTGCTTCTATCTCTTTGTTTGTTAAAAAGTAGCGCGGCATTCCTGATTTTCTTCGATTAATTGCTTTGTAAAATTCATTATAGTTTATACTGTTTATTTTTGGACCACGGAACTCTCTCTCCTTCCCTTTATGTTTATACTTAGCGATGAGTTTTCCCTCTCCGTTCTCACCATGACACTTTTGACAGCCAATCCCTCGTGGGTTTTTGTAGAGTTGTGCAGCATACTCTTTAGGAGTAATAAAACTACTTGTAGCATAGATGTAAAGAGGAGAAAATAATAAAAGTAGATATTTCATTGTTAGCCTATTATTAGTTTAAAAAGGTATAATAACAAAAATAATATATATGGGGTTTAAATGCAGTTACTAGATGGTAGAAAACTTTCAAAAAAGATAGAACTTCAAGTTAGCGATGAAGTAAAAAGATTAAAAGAGAGTTGTGGATGTACTCCTGGTTTAGCAGTTGTACTTGTTGGTCAAGATCCTGCAAGTGCTGCTTATGTAGGTATGAAGAAAAAAGCTTGTGACCGTGTAGGCTTTTACTCTATCACTCACGATATGCCTGAAAACATCTCTCAAGAGGCGATTGAGCGTACTATCGTTAGTATGAATGAAAATCCAAGTATTGATGGAATTTTGATTCAACTACCACTCCCTCCACAGATAGATACTACTAAACTACTAGAGCTAGTAGACCCTGCTAAAGATGTTGATGGGTTTCACCCTTTTAATGTTGGTCGTCTTGTTACTAACCTTGATGGTTTTGTTCCATGTACACCACTGGGTGTAATAGAGATGCTCAAAGAGTATGACATTGATGTAAAAGGTAAAAACTGTGTTGTAATTGGTGCATCTAACATAGTTGGAAAACCGATGGCTTCACTACTTCTAAATGCTGAAGCAACAGTTGAAGTATGTCATATTTATACAGATGATTTAAAAAAGCACACGCTTAATGCAGATATGATTTTTGTTGGTGTTGGTGTTATAAACCTTATAACAGAAGATATGGTAAAAGATGATGTTGTTATTGTGGATATTGGAGTAAGTCGAACAGCAGAGGGAAAACTTGTTGGTGATGTTGACTTTGAAAATGTAAGTAAAAAATCTTCATATATTACACCAAGCCCAGGGGGTGTTGGACCAATGACAATCGCGATGCTTCTTCAAAACACACTCAAAGCAGCTAAAATAAATGCACAAAAAAAGAATAGCTAAATGAAAGAGACTCTACATAAAGCCTATAGATTCTCAAACTCATGGACAGGTACTGTAGTAATTGTCCTTTTTGTTATATTTTTTATAGCACAAGCATTTAGAATTCCTAGTGGAAGTATGAAAGACTCTCTTCTTGTAGGAGATCACCTCTTTGCTAAGAAGTTTGCCTATGGCGTTTCAATGCCACATATTCCTTTTTTAGAGATGTCTATTATGCCTTGGAGTGATGATCTTCGTCTTTTTGATGGTGACAAACCAGAGCGTGGTGATATAGTTATATTTAGATACCCAAATAACCCTAAGCAGCATTTTGTAAAACGCTGTTTTGCACTTCCTGGTGATGAAATTCTCTTTACAGATAGAGATGAGTTATATCTTCGTCCACATCAAGGAGATGACTACATAAGAGCTAACTATCCAAAAGAGAACCTAGTACTCTTACTTAATAGACTCTGGGTGAAAAGTCCAATGGCTCATCAGCACCCTGGTATTCATAAAGATGAAAACAGTAACATTTATGAAGCCTATCTTCAAAGATTTTTATATGATAAATCAAGTGTAGATATGATGCCTGTAGATGTAAAAGAGTTTATGCCAAACTATAACCTTCCATTTAATGCTTTTTATAAAAAAGTAGAAGATGAAACTTACTATATGGTTGGAGATAACCGTGACCACTCAAACGATAGCCGTTTTTGGGGTGGTGTTCCTTATGATAACATTGAAGGCACTCCATGGTTTATCTACTTTAGTATAGATGATAACTGGGAAATAAGATGGGATAGAGTTGGTAAAACACCAACAGATCTTGAAGCACCAGAGCACTTAGACAGAGCGATTAAAGAGCGTAAGAGAGAAGATCAAGGGTACCATGGAATCACTTGATATTTTAAAAATAGCAGCGGCTGTCTTAGCACTTGCTGTTGCTATTATTGGACATGAGATAATGCATGGTTGGGTCGCATATATGTATAAAGACACAACAGCTAAAAATGCAGGTCGTCTTACTATAAATCCTATAAGTCATGTAGATATGGTTGGAACAATAATCGTTCCTGCTACTATGTACTTTTTACCTATGCTTTTTGGAGCAGAGAGTGGCTTTTTGTTTGGTTGGGCAAAACCTGTACCAATAAATACAGCGACAGTTATACGTAATGGCGGTTACAATGCTGCAATGCAAGTTGATTTAGCCGGAATAGTTTATAACTTTACTATGGCTGCATTTGCTTCCATAGCTGTTGTAGCTATGAGCCAACCAACAACAGCAGATTCACTCTATTATGTTTTTGCTTATCTATTTGTTTTTCAACTGCTTGTCATCAATGTAGTACTTGGAGTATTTAACCTACTCCCTGTCCCGCAGTTTGATGGAGCTCACTTTTTAATGCATCTTGCGTTAAAATACAAAATAAACGCTGTCGCAGAGTTTTTTTATAAAAATGAGCGTTACGGCATAATCATCGTACTTATTATTTTAATGACACCGATGAAAGACTATGTACTATTTTTACCCGTTCAAACCATTCTTGGTTTACTACTATCTTAAGGAGATTAAATGAAGTTTTTTGTTGCAACAGATCATGCAGGAATTGAGTTAAAAGATTATACAGTTGCGCTTTTGAGAGAGAAAGGTCACGAAGTTGAAGATATGGGTCCGTACTCTAAAGATAGAGTGGATTATCCAGATTATGCACATAAAGTAGCAACTGCAGTTCTTGAGAGTAGTGATGCACATGGAATCTTAATCTGTGGAAGTGGAATAGGTATGAGTATGGCTGCAAATCGTCATGAGGGTATCCGTGCTGCACTCTGTCATGATGCTTACACTGCGATGGTTGCACGTGGACACAATGATGCTAACATTCTCTGTTTTGGAGAGCGTATCGTTGGAAAAGGTGTTGCTGAATCAATTCTTGATGCTTGGATTGCTGGTTCATTTGATGGTGGCAGACACTGCGGTCGTGTAGAGAAAATCGAACTTTAGTAAAATAAATTTAAGGACACATATATGTTTTGGGAATGGTCACTTTTAACTATACTCTCTATTGTTTCTGTATGGCTCTTTGTTAAGATGTACTACTTTAAAAGTATTACAAATAAAGAGCAGCGGAGTAATGATCTCATGAAACTTACACTTCATGAGGCGGAGATACTTATTCGTAAGTATCAGATTCAACTCCAACGTGCACTTGGGAATGTAGATATTTTAAGTGAAGAGCTTACAAAACTTAGAAATGAACTAAAAGTTCTAAAACAACGTAACTCAAAACATAGACAAGAGACAGATAGACTCAACGGTAAGATTAAAGCCCTTGAGGGTAGAATCGATGCACTATTATAAAGGCAGAAAATGACACTGAGTAATACAGAACGTAAAATTATAGAATCTTCAATCCGAGACATTAAAGACTTTCCAAAAGAGGGAATTGTTTTTAAAGATATCACAACCCTACTTAATAATAAAGAGGCTTATAGCATTTTAATGAACCACCTCTATACGCGTTATAAAGGGTATGATTTAGAGTACATTGCTGGTATTGATGCCCGTGGCTTTATTTTTGGAGCAGCCTTAGCTCAAATGTTACAGATTGGATTTGTCCCTATCCGTAAAAAAGGTAAACTTCCCTATACGACTATCAGTGAGAAGTATGCACTCGAGTATGGTGTAGATGAGATAGAGGTACATATTGATGCTTTTGGTGAGGAGAAAGGTGCACGTGTTCTCATCATTGATGACTTAATAGCAACTGGTGGTACTGCAAATGCAGCTGCAACTCTTGTAAAACAGACCGGAGCTGAGTGTGTTGAGTGCTGTTTTATTATCGGTCTTACATTCTTAGATGGTATCAAAAAACTAGAAGAAAAAACTTCAGTATATTCACTAATAGAGGTTAACTAATGTATATTCCAAAAGCATCACAATTCGATCCGGATGATAACGGTCACTTCGGTATCTTCGGTGGACGATATGTTCCTGAAACACTTATGCCAGCCCTTTTAAAACTTAAAGATGAGTATGACGCTATTCGCTTTGATGAAAAGTTTTGGAAAGAGGTTCACTACTATCTTAACGATTATGTAGGACGCCCCTCTCCTCTCTACTATGCTGAGAACATCTCTAATGAACTTGGTGCAAAAGTATACTTTAAACGCGAAGACTTAAACCATACAGGAGCGCATAAAGTAAACAATGTTATCGCTCAAGGGCTTATGGCAAAACGTCTTGGGTACAAGAAAGTAATCGCTGAGACTGGTGCTGGTCAGCATGGTGTTGCTACGGCTACTATCTCTGCTCTTCTTGGGTTGGAGTGTGAGATCTTTATGGGTGCAAAAGATGTAGAGCGCCAAGAACTCAATGTCTTTCGTATGAAACTTCTTGGTGCTAAAGTACACTCAGTAGAGTCTGGAAGTCGTACACTCAAAGATGCAATGAATGATGCAATTCGCCACTGGGTTACCAATGCTAGAGATACTTTTTATATCATTGGAACAGTTGCTGGACCACACCCCTACCCTATGATGGTAAGAGACTTTCAAGCTATCATCGGTTGGGAAGCTCGTGCACAGATACTAGAGAAAGAGAATCGTCTTCCAGATCATATTATTGCATGTATAGGTGGTGGTTCAAACGCCATTGGAATGTTTCAGCACTTTCTAGAAGATGAAAATGTTGAGTGTATAGGTGTTGAAGCTGGTGGCCTTGGAGTAGAGACAGATAAACATGGTTGTTCTTTAGAGAAAGGGAGACCTGGTGTTTTACATGGTCAGATGTCTTATCTTCTTCAAGATGAGGATGGCCAGATTCTTGAAGCACACTCTATAAGTGCAGGACTTGACTACCCAGGGATTGGACCTGAACATGCTTTTCATAAAGATAATAAAAGCGTTAGTTATGGAAACATCACAGATCAAGAAGCACTAGATGCTTTTGTATGGTTAAGTCAAAAAGAGGGAATTATTCCAGCATTTGAGTCTTCTCATGCAGTGGCATACCTTAAAAAAATACCAAATATAAAAGATAAACTTATCATCGTTAACCTTAGTGGTCGTGGTGATAAAGATATGATTCAAGCTAAAGATATACTTCATTTCGACTAAAAAGGAAAATATAATGCAAATAACAGAAAATATGGCAATAGAGATTACTCCAAACAATGGTGTTTTAGATGTAACACTCAAAGCTAGTGGAAAGTTAACACATGCTGACTATAGTGTAATGGTTCCAATGATAGAACAAGCGATGCAGAGTATTCCTAATGTAAAGGTAAATATGCTTCTTGATGCAACAGAGTTTGAAGGTTGGGAGCTTGAAGCAGCATGGGATGATTTCAAGTTTGGTATGGAGTATAAAGATACTTTTCTAAAGATAGCTATAGTTGGTACCAAAAAATGGCAGGAGTATTTAAGTAAAATGGGTGACTGGTTTATGCATGGTGAAGTAAAATTTTTCTACGATTTAAATGAAGCAAAAGGGTGGATAAACTAAATGAATATACAATTATTAAATCAAAATATAGCCGATGCTAAGAGTGATATTTCTCTTGTCTACATCACAAAAAAAGAGCTAAAAAAGAGTAAAAATAAAAAACTTCTAAAACTTGCTGGTTTTAAAGCGAGTCAAGATTCTATCTGCTTTTTACATGAGAAAAATAGTTTAGTTTGTGGCGTGGAAGAGGTTACAAGTGAAAATATAAGAAGCGTATCTGCAGTTGCTATAAAAGCACTTAAGAGCACTCACTATAAAAGTGCAAATATTGCGATAGATGATATGAGTTTAATTCCTGCATTAGTTGAAGGTTTTCTACTTGGTGGCTACAGTTATGATGTATATAAATCGAAAAAAAGTAAAAAATCTCTAAAAAATCTCTCTCTTATATATATAAAAGATGACTATAAAAAAGCGATAAAAGTATTTAGTGATGCAGTTATAGTTGCAGATGCAACTTGTTTTACTCGTGACATTGTAAACACTACACCAGAAGATTTAAATCCACCTACATTTGCTAAACTAGCAAAAAATCTAGCAAAAGAGAATGGCCTTGGCTGTACTATACTCAATGAAAAAGCACTTAAAAAAGAGAACTGTACTGCTATGTTAGCAGTTGGGCGTGCATCTCGCCATGAGTCACAGCTTATTCATCTCTCTTATAAACCTAAAAATGCAAAGAAAAAAATAAACTTAATTGGTAAAGGTCTTACTTATGATAGTGGTGGCCTTTCACTTAAACCGGGTACTTCAATGGTGACTATGAAGATGGATAAAGCGGGTGCTTGTGCCGTGCTTGGTATCATAAAAGCTGCTTCTGAAATGAAACTTGATGTTGAGATAAATGCTTTCATCGGTGCAGTTGAAAATATGATAGGTGGTGATGCCTACAAACCTGATGATGTTCTAGTAAGTAGAAGTGGTAAGACCATAGAGGTTCGTAACACTGATGCAGAGGGACGTTTAGTACTTGCTGATGTTCTAGACTATGCACAAGATAAAGTAGAAGCGGACTATATGTTTGACTTTGCAACACTTACAGGTGCTTGTATGGTAGCGGTTGGACAGTATACAACAGGTGTTATGGGTCACTCAAGCAGACTCAAACACTCACTCTCTAAAGCAGCTTCTGCTTCAGGTGAGTTAACGGCATCTTTACCATTTAACAAACATCTTAAAAAACAGATAAAAAGTGAAATAGCAGATATCTGTAACATCTCTAATAAACCTTACGGTGGTGCTATTACAGCTGGGCTTTTCTTAGATGCTTTTATAAAAGAAGAGAACAAAGATAAATGGCTGCACTTTGACATAGCAGGTTCTGCTTACACAGAATCACCTTGGGATGTAAATGTTTATGGTGGAACGGGTGCTGGTGTTCGCTTTATGACTGAGTTTTTAAAAGCTATCAAATAATTTTCTATAGATGATAAAAAGTCATTTTAATTTAAAAATACTTATTTAGAGGCTAACCATATTTGGTTTAGTACATTAACTCTTTTATATACACTTATCGCTATAGCTCTATAAGCATCGTCTCCTCCCAACCATAGTGTATTGGAAGATAATGCTCGGTTTAAGTATCTTCTTTGTCAAGGTATTTAAAGTATAATTCCACCATATAGGAACTAATAAATGAGCTGGAAGCCAAAGACACCCTATCTTACAACTGATGGTATAGTTGAGATATATAATTCTAAAGAGAAGTTCTTAGGAATTGTTTTAATACAAAGAAAAAATACTCCTCTTGGTTTAGCAATTCCTGGTGGATTTGTTGATTTTGGAGAGAGTGTTGAAGATGCTGTTGTCAGGGAAATGAAAGAAGAGATTTCTCTTACTGTTGAGATAAAAGAGCTGTTTGGAGTCTATTCTGACCCTGCTCGTGATAAAAGGTTTCACACCGCTTCAGTTGTATATGTTTGCAAAGCTTATGGCACTCCCGTTGGTGCTGACGATGCTAAAAAAGCTATGATAATTTCACTAAAAGATTTAGAACTGAACAAACTTGTATTTGATCATGGAAAAATTTTAAATGATTATCTTACAAAATATCATCAAGGATTCTAAATGATAATATTAGATTTTGAAACCAACTCAGCAAATATCCATGATGTAATAGAAGTAGCTGCCTTTCGTGTTGAACTCATAAAGAAAGAGTACAAGGTCATGGATACTTTCCATAGATACTATTTTTCAGAGTATGAAGTAAATCCTCATGCCCTAGCAGTTCATAAACTCACTCCTGATAGATTAGAAAGACTTAGAAAAGATTTTACATATGAAGAGTATTTTGAAGACGATGCTGACTTTGTAGAGTTTTGTAAAAACAGTAAAACATTAGTCGCACATAATATATCTTTTGAACTTCGACATATTGGAGACTTACTCTCGTTTGAAAATCACTTTTGTACTATGAAAGAGAATAAAAAAATCGTTAAAGCACTCAATGCTAGAGGTAATCTCAAAAATCCAAAGCTTATTGAAACATGTTTACACTACAACA
Source organism: Sulfurimonas sp. (assembly GCA_027063505.1). GTDB lineage: Bacteria > Campylobacterota > Campylobacteria > Campylobacterales > Sulfurimonadaceae > Sulfurimonas. The sequence continues at coordinate 55,467 of JAMORO010000075.1, read as the reverse complement.
TTGCGTTTGATGATGAACAGTATCATAGTGCTATTTATGATGTTACTAAAACTTTAGAGATTTTAAATAAGATGCAATAACTTCTACCGCTTCGCTTATTTAATCTTACTTAGATATAATTTCAAAAAATATTTAACAAAGGTATGAGATGGGATTAGCAATCGGACTTGTAGGACTTCCAAATGTAGGTAAATCAACAACTTTTAATGCACTAACTAAGGCACAAAATGCAGAGGCGGCTAACTATCCTTTCTGTACGATAGAGCCAAATAAAGCAGTTGTTCCAGTTCCAGATAAGCGTTTAGCCCAGCTTGCTAAGATTGTTAACCCTGAGCGTATTCAATACTCTACTTTAGACTTTGTCGATATTGCAGGTCTTGTTAAAGGTGCATCTCAAGGGGAAGGTCTTGGTAATAAATTTCTTTCAAATATTCGTGAAACAGAAGTAATCTTACACATCGTTAGATGTTTCGAAGATGAAAATATTGTTCACACTGAGGGAAGTATTGACCCTTTACGTGATGTTGAAATCATAGAAGGTGAGCTAATTCTTGCTGATATCGAAGTTCTTTCAAACCGAATAGATAGACTTAAAAAACAAGCAAAAGCTGACAAGTCTGCTAGAGCAGTCTTAGAGTTTGCAGAAGAACTTTTAGAGTTTTTAGGTGATGGAAACCTCGCTAGAAACTTTGATAAAACAGATACAGAAGAGTATGCACAGCTTGTAAATGAAGTAAGATTTTTAACTGATAAAGAGATTATGTATGGTGCCAATACTGATGAAGATGGTCTTTTAGAAGATAATGAGTATATGATAGCTCTTAAAAAACACGCTTCAGAGCAGAACTGTGAACTTATTAAACTCTGTGCAAAAGTAGAAGAGGAGCTAATCGGTCTTGATGATGATGAAGCACAAGAGTTCTTAACGGACATGGGTGTTACTGAGTCTGGTTTAGAGCAGATCATCCACAAAGGTTTTGAGAAACTTGGTCTTATGAGCTACTTTACTGCTGGAGTTAAAGAGGTTCGTTCTTGGACTATCCGCCAAAATTCAACAGCTCCTCGTGCGGCAGCTGCCATTCACAACGACTTTGAAAAAGGTTTTATTCGTGCTGAAGTTATCGCGTTTAACGACTATGTTGAATGTGGTGGTGAGAACAAAGCTAAAGATGCTGGAAAGATGAGACTTGAGGGTAAAGAGTATATAGTGCAAGATGGCGATGTAATGCACTTTAGATTTAACGTTTAGGTTTTTAAACTCTTCATATATGTAACCATAGTGTTACGTAAACGGAGAGTAGCATCATCAAAGTATGCTAAAGGCTTCTCTTGAAGCTCTCTTTCTTTGAGTTCATACTTATGTTTACTTCCTCTATCTTGTTCTTCTGCAACTTTCACTTGCATATTTGTCAAAAACTTTTTTTTCCTATCATGTGCATTTCTTACACGAGCCCAGAGTTGACTATAGGTGTGTATAACAACTACATTTTCATCTTTGATAAAAGGACTCTTTAGAATATACTCTATGAGTTCATTACTCTGCGTAGCATTTGGCATATAGGAAACAAGTGAGATAAAGCTATCGGCGATAACCTCAAAAAAGAGCTCTTTATACTCTTCATAATACTCTTTAACAATCCCAAAGAGAAAAACTACATGTTCTCTGATTTGAATAGTTTCTAAAGCTTCTTCTTGTGTGAGTGCTAGTTTTTCTTCTCCATACGAGACCCACTCATTTGCTATCTCTTTAAATAGTATATTTCGTATAAGTGAAAACTTAAAGTTATTCATATCTTTCATATATAAAAAGTTTAGCTCTTCTTTGAGCAGTGTGTTAATAATTTGAGATGATAGAATCTGCATAATTTCTTCTCTATCTGTCACACTATATACATCTAAAACATTTTTTTCAAAAATAGCCTGATCACTAAACATAGAATTTATAAAATCTTTTTTTTCAGCTTCAAGCATAAATAACTATCTAAATTTTGCTATAGTTTGTGAAAACTTTACATTATCACCAGCTTTTACACTCACATCTAACATATCTTTTTCAGTGAGAATAATGATAGTTGATCCCATCTCAAAACATCCAAAGTCATCACCTTTATTTAAGTGTAAATTTTCAAATGTATATGTCTGAGGTGATGTAGCAATAGCATTTGTCTGAATTCTAGGCTCAAAAGAGACCTGCATCACACCAACATTTAAAGCACTTACTAAAATCATATAAAATCTTTTTCCATTTGCAGCTTCACATAAAATAACTACTCTTTCATTTTCTATAAAAAGATTAAGACGTTTTTTTAAAGATGGCATATTAACAGGATAAAATTTTCCCGGAATATGGACTGCCTTTATTACTTTTATATTTGTAGGAATATGATAACGATGATAATCTTTAGGAGAAAGATAACAGTTGATAAATGTACCATCCGTAACGATAGCTTTCTCTTGATCACTAAACTCACTTCCGATAAAGTCAGCACACTTATAACGCATCCCTTTAATCTGAAGGGCATAATCATCTGTAATAGTTCCTGTCTCTGAAATTAGAGAGTCACAAGGAGAGATAAAGTCATCTCCATCAAGAGAAAAAGTTCTTGGCTCTCTTAGGTTACGAGTAAAAAGAGCATTAAGACTTTTATATGTACTAGGATTATGAAACTCACTCATATCTAAACCCATTAAACCTACATACGATTTGTTTACAATAGTTTGAAACCATGGAGAAAACTCTTTACTCGCAAATTTTCCAAAAGCTTGTGAAATGGCTGATGTAATATGTCTTTTATTCATTATTATATATATTCCTTTAGTTGATTTTTCTTTTTGCTATCTCTTCAATAAGCACTGTTGCATAAGAGCCTTTAGGAAGAGTAAAGTTCATCTCATACTGTGCCTCAATAGGGTTAAAGCGACCTTCAATATCTGTTGGATAGACCCAAGCATAACGACGTGCTCCATCTGCACTTATCTCATCATCAAACATCTTTTCAATCTCACCTGCTAAACCTGTAGCCATCTTTACTTTTTTACCACAAAGTAAGCCTGTTACACTGATAAGTCTCTCATTAAAACGTTCTAGATCCTCTGCTGCACCATCAAACTCAAATAGTTTTCCATGAGGATAGTGTTCCATTGTATCACCTGAAATAAGTTTAAAAGGGTGTGTCTGTGCTTTCATCTTTTTTACTTCATCATTTGGCATATTTAGCAGAGTCTCAATTTCCTTCGCTTCAAAACTACTCACAAGAGAATTTATCTCTAAACGCCGTGAGAGCCAGAGATTAAAAAGATGCGATTGATAAGCATTAATAAGCAACCTTTTTACTCTTGGATTACGCTCTTTAGCTTGACCTTTTGCTAACTTCTCTCCAAGTATATGGTTATCCCCATCATTACCAAAACGTTGATATCCAAAGTAGTTTGGCATCCCTGCATTTTTAATGTTTTTGAGTGCTTCATCTATCTTTGCAGCACTTGTAGGATTTACTTTTTTTACTTTTATATAAAAACGATTTCCTTTTAAGTGACCTATTCTTATCTTATTATTATGATAAGTTTTTGAGATGATTTTTATTCCATCAAAATTAAAATTATCGAGTGCTTCTTCATGCTTTTTATGTATTGAAATATACTGTTTAGTCATTGCATGCTTATCTTTAAGCCCTGCATATCCTATCTCTTTATTTTTTATTCCAAGATAACGAGCAATTTGACCAACCATCTCATTTGTTGAAAGGTTTTTCTTTCGTACAAGAAGAATAAGGTGTTCACCCTCCCCTGAAAATTCATAAAGAGGTAATTCTTCAACAACAAAGTCCCGTGGAGACTGTTTAAAACGAAAATCAATACTTGCATGTGCAAGTGAATAAAATCTATCCATATTTTTTATATTCCTTAAAAATGATGTGCTTTACAGCGGTTTGTATATCTACTTCGTACAGCAGTTGCAAAGATATTAAGTGGTGTTCGTGTCTGCTTAGCACGGCGTTTTATAGCTTTAAGATGGCGTTTATCAAATGCGATTAACATTTCATACTCTTCTCCACTACAAGCCATTTTTTTTGCAAGCTTATAATGAAATTTAAAACCAATACTATTAACTGATGCAAGTTTATCTAAATCACTAAAGAGACCATCTGAAATATCCATACCTGCTTCTAAAATTCGTTCTGATTTTCTAATAAAATCAGATCTAAGTTCAATATTTAGAAACTTTGAACGACTATTAATTTTACCTAAGTTAAATAACTTTTTTAAATCTTTCGCAGAGTTTCCTAGAACTCCAGTATAAGCAAGAAGCTGATTATGTCTTATACCCGAGCGTAGTAAAGGTATCTTTACTTTTGAAATAATAGTGATTGTAATATCAAGTTTAGTATTACCTATAGTATCTCCACCAATAATCTCTACACCATATTTTGAGGCTGTTTTTATAAAGCCATCTGCTAACTCTTTCATATCTTGTTTACTCATTGAACTCGGCATTGCTACACTTAAAAGTGCATACTTTGGAGTTGCATTCATGGCTATTGCATCAGAAAGATTTGCTAACATCGCTCGTCTAGCTATTTCCTCAAAACTGAGCCACTCTTTTTTAAAATGAATATTCTCAAAAAATGCATCTTTAGAGTATACAAAACCATCAATAAGTGCTCCATCATCACCAATGCGGCTACTGTTAAAATGAGATATAAAATAATTTTCTTTGTTCAATCAATCTTCTTTAAGCATATATTAATTACGGTAGATATAAAATGTCTAGTTATTATAACATTTTTAGGAAAATTATATATGAAACACTCAATTAAAAAAATATTTATGAACTTAAACACTTATCTCTTTTTTGTTCTTATGATCTCATTTCTTGCAATGATGCTCACTTTAGAACAGCAGTTGTCATTTGAAAAAGTAAATAATCTCAATAAACAAAAGAGAATAATATCTTCTCTCACTACATTAAAAAAAGATGACATAGAGCTTGCTTTGATTCAGTTTAATGGTAAAAGTACACAACTTCTCCAAGAGATAGATAAACTCAAAAATATGTATAAGTATGACTATTCTGATAGGTATTTATTTGGAAATTCTGAAGAGTATCTTGGTCATTTAGAACAATTAAAAGATTATACAGAGGCCTTTAATCAAGCTGCACATGAATACTATGTAAACACAAAAGATAGAGAGTCTAGAGAACAAGCAAATGCAAATCTACAGAATGCTTTTTCAAATATAACCCAACATATTAATAATATGCTTATAAAAAATATTCAATATAATCAAGCAAAATTTAATCTTATTAAGATCGCTACTATTGTGAATTTTATAATTCTTCTATTTGCAACACTGTGGTATAGAAAAAAGCTCTACTCAATCTATCAAGACATCGAATTTTTATATCAAATAGATAAAAACAAGATAAACCACGAAATCTACTCTATAGAAGCAGATGCAATTTCAATGCGAATGAATAGAAAAAATGTCACTACTGATAATCCAACAATGACAGATCCTGTTACCGGTATTAATAACCACAAAGGAATGATTAATGCATACTCCAATAAAAAGAACTTAAAAGATAGTAACTTTACCGCAGTAACAATTTTAGAGATAGATAACTTTTCAAAAACAAAACGTGCCTTTTCACAAGAGATGACACAAAACATACTTAAGAAACTCGCATATACTATATCTTTACACGAACAACCCGTAGATGTAATTGCAAGAACTGACTATAATCAGTTTACACTTATCTTCTCTAGATCAAGTAAAGAACAGGCTTTTAAAGATATGGAACTAGTCCGTCAAAGTATTGAAGAGCTAAAGTTTAATGTACCAGAAAAGGGTGCTGTTACTATAACAGTTAGTGGTGGTTTTATCATTAAACCAAATAATACAAACTTGGATGAAGCGATGCGTCAAGCTAAGGAAATCCTCGTTTATGCTAAAAGTATAGGTATCAATAAAATCTTACAGACAAGAGATCTTGCAGAGAAACATATTTAGTAAAACTAAATATGACTCAAATAGTAACACACACTTAGTAAACCATCACAAACTCCTTTTTTAACCTTTATAAAGTTTATACACGATATAATCAGCCTTATTATTATAGTTCTATTTTGAAGGAAAATTAATGAGTATTCCTATTTATACTTACGATGCAATTGTTGTTGGAGCAGGTCTTGCGGGATGTGCTGCAGCTAGAGAATTGCAAAATGCAGGAAAAAAAGTTGCTGTTATTACAAAGCTACACCCACTAAGAAGTCACTCTGGTGCGGCACAAGGTGGTGTTAATGCTGCGTTTAGTGATGAAGATAGTGTTGAGCTTCACGAATTTGATACAGTAAAAGGTTCTGACTATTTAGCAGATCAAGATGCTGTTGAGTTTATGTGTTCAAAAGCACCTGAAACTATTCGTTGGGCTGAAAGAATGGGTGCTGCTTTTAGTAGAACTCCAGACGGTAAAATCGCACAACGTCCTTTTGGTGGACAATCTTCTCCTCGTGCATGTTATGCAAAAGATAGAACAGGTCTTACACTTTTACAAACTATTTATGAACAAGCACACCGTGCTGGTGTTAAGTTTTGGGATGAGTGGTATGCAGCTGACTTAATCTACAAAGATGGTAAAGTATCTGGGATTGTTGCATTTAACATCCGTGATATGCAGATGGCTATCTTTAATGCTAAGTCTGTAATGTTCGCTACTGGTGGATATGCACGTTCATATAAAATCAACTCAAATGCACATGCAAATACTGGTGATGGTTTATCAATCGTTGCTCGCCATGGTCTTCCGTTAGAAGATATGGAGTTTGTACAGTTTCACCCATCAGGTCTTTCAGGAAATGGTGTTTTAATCTCTGAAGCTGCTCGTGGTGAAGGTGGACGTCTTTTTAACTCTAAGGGTGAAAGATTTATGGAGAAATATGCTCCTAATGCTATGGAACTTGCATCTCGTGATGTGGTAAGCCGTGCTATCCTTAACGAAATTCGCGAAGGTCGTGGTGTTGGTCCAAGAAAAGATGCTGTGTACATTGATGTGACACACCTTGGAAAAGATCTTATTATGGAAAGACTTCCTGAACTTCGTGATTTAGCTATCACTTTCTTAGGTCTTGACATGATTAAAGAGCCTATTCTTATCTCTGCAACTGCACACTACTCTATGGGTGGTATTCCAGTTAATATCGCTGGTAATGTTCGTAAAAATAACGATGAGCTTATCGAAGGTTTCTATGCAGCTGGTGAGTGTTCTTGTGTATCTGTTCATGGTGCGAACCGTCTTGGTGCGAACTCTGTTCTTGAAGCACTTCTTTTTGGTCGTTTTGTTGGTAAAACAATGGTTGAAGAGATTGATTCTATTGAACTTCGCCCTGCTTCTCAAGAAGATGCAGCAACTGCTCTAGCTGAAATTAATTTTATTCTTGGAAACAACGGTAGCGAAACAGTACCTGGTTTACGTGAAGAGCTACAACAGTGTATGACTGCAAATGCAGGTGCATTTAGAACAGCAGAGACACTTCAAATTGCTATTGACACTGTTAAAGAACTTCGTGAAAGATTTCAAAACATTCGTATCAAAGACAAATCAAAAGTATTTAATACTGAGCTTCAAGAAGCTATTGAGTTCGGTCATATGCTTGATTACTCTCTATTTATTGTTGAGAGTGCTATTGCAAGAAATGAGAGTCGTGGTGCTCACTATAGAGAAGACTTTGATACTCGAAATGATGAAGATTTCCTAAAACACACTATGGCATACATGGATAAAAATGGCGAAATCAAACTTGACTATATGAAAGTTGTTCTTGGTAAGCATGAACTTAAAGCTAGAACATACTAAAAGGAAGAGAAACTTATGAGTACAAACACAATAACTACACAAAAAGTAAACTTTAAGGTATTTCGTTTTAATGCTGATGAAGATTATCTTCCATACTATGAAAACTATGATATGGATGTCACTTCTGAAGAAGTTGTACTAGATATACTAAATAGAATTAAATGGGACCATGATGGAAGCTTTTCATATAGGAGATCTTGTCGTCACGGTATCTGTGGGGCATGTGCTATCAAAGTAAATGGTCGTTCAACACTTGCATGTAAAGAGTCTATGACTACAATGATAGAGACTTTCGGAAACGAACTTGTCATCGAACCATTAAGTAAGAAACGTGCTATTAAAGATATGATTATCGATAAAGCTGACTTCTGGGAAAAACATGATGCTATTCAGCCTTATCTTATTTCGGATGTTGATGAACATCCTGAGCATGAGCATCTAGTAACACCTGAAGAGGCTGAAGAGTTAAATGAAGCTGACCTCTGTATTCAGTGTGGTGCTTGTCACTATGCTTGTCCGGTTGTTGAAGTAAATGAAGACTTCTTTGGTCCAGCTGCTTTTGCTAAAGCTTATAGATTTGAAGCAGATGTTCGTGATGATGCTCATGATTCAAGACTTCAAGACTTACATAAAGAGAGTCAAGGTCTTTGGGACTGTGTAAAATGTTTTGAGTGTGCGGAAGTATGTCCTAAAGATGTTAATCCAATAGAAAAAATCACTAAACTTCATCAAATGCTCTTTAAAGAGGGTGTTGCAACTTCAAATGTTGCTACTCGTCATGCTGTTGGTTTTAAACACTCAATTGCACGAAATGGTGTACTTGATGAGGGTGGTATGGTTCTTTACTCTGAAGGTTTAGCAGTTGTTAAACACCTACCATTAGCAGCAAGAATGTTTGTTAAAGGTAAAATTGTTCCACCATGGGGCATCACAAAATCAGATAATTTAGATGAGATTAAAAAATTAGTTAAATCTTCATCAACTGCAAAGTTCTAGGAGTTAATAAATGGAAAAATTAAAATACGCACTTTTTACAGGTTGTACTGCTAAACAGAGTACTCCTGAGCAGTATATGTCTACAATGGCAGTTGCTGAGAAACTAAATATAGAGCTAGTAGAGTTAACAGAGGCTTCTTGTTGTGGTGCTTCTCACTTACAAGATTATGATGACTTTTTATCTCTAGTTCTTAATGCTAGAAATATCGCTTATGCTGAAAAACATGGTCTTACAATGGTAACTATCTGTAATACTTGTCAACTAAACACCGCTATGACTAAACACCGTTTAGATGAAAATGCAGAGCTAAAAGCTAAGGTTAATGAAAAGCTAGCAGAAGTTGGTTTAGAGTACAAAGGTACTTCACAAATCACTCACTTCCTCTATGCTATCATTGATGATATCGGTCTTGATAAGATTAAAGAGATGGTTGTTACACCTCTAAGTCAGTTTAATATTGCACCATTTTATGGTTGTCATAATATTCGCCCTTCAGAGCTTCAAAACACAACACATAAAACACCAGAGAATGCTTATAATCCTCGCTCTTTAGATGATTTAATCATCGCTTGTGGTGGAGAGAGTGTTCAGTATGAAGAGAAGAACAAATGTTGTGGTTTCCATGTTGAACTTCAAGCACCAAAAACTTCAGCTATCTTAGCTGGTAATGTTGTTGCAGGAGCTATGGATCAAAATGCTGACTGGATTGTAACTCCATGTCCTCTTTGTCACCTAAAACTTGATACTCAAACAGATCACCTTTCAGAGGCTATTGGCCGTGATGTAGAACTTCCTGTTCTTCATATGCAACAGATGCTAGGTCTTGCACTTGGTTGCCCTGCTGATTCACTTGGTATGAAACACCATGTTACAAAAGTAGACTTCGTTTAATAACTAAACTCTCTACACCTCTTGCTACTATGCTCTGCATGGTAGCATCTCTATAATCCCTCTTTTCTAGTTCCTATGCTCTGCATGGAAACTCATCACTAATTTAAAACTCCTTATCAATCAAAATCAACCCCTGAACTCCCTCATAATCTCGAGCACTACTATAACGCCAATGAACCCCATCATCAACATAACCACGTTTAACAGGGTTGTTATGTATATACTGCATTCTCTCTCGCATCATCTGCTCACTTAGTATCTGTTTAAGTTGCATACCCTCTTGCCATAGCTGAAACTCACTCTTTGTTTTATGTGCTTTTTTATAAAATGCCAACTGTTCTAAAATACTCTTCGCATTCTCTTCTTTCAAATAGTTTATAATTTCTCTTGCTGTAAAAGATTTAAACCGTGCCATACTTTTTGCTATATCATCACTACTAACTATCATATGCAGATGGTTCTCTAAAATGACATAAGCATGTATTTTAAGATTATCACTTTTTTGGAGGTATTTCAGACTTGAAAATATTATGTCTGTTGTCTGTGTCCTAGTAAAGATAGGTATCCAGTGTAAAATAGTACAAGTAATGAAATATGGAACAGTTACTTCGTGAACTTTATATCTACTTCTTCCCATAATAATTTCCTTTTTACTATTATAATAGAAATTATTTTACTGTATAACTTTTATTGCATTTTGTCATATATTTATATGCATTCCCACTCGGAGCGATGGGAACGAGAAAGAAGCGGAGCGATGGGAACGAGAGAAATATTAAAAAAGTTTAGCTACAATCTTCTAAAACTTTAGAAGGTAAAATTTTATGTCAGACTCAATAGAAATAATCTCGTGGAATGTTAACGGTATTCGTGCTGTAGGTACTAAAGAAGCACTTAAATGGATAGATGAGAGAGATACAGATATCTTATGTCTCCAAGAGATAAAAGCTCTTCCCCAGCAAATTCCTTATGGCCTCTTTGACAAAGAGTATGTAGAGCTTACTGTAAACTCTGCAGAGAAAAAAGGGTATAGCGGTACGGCTACTTTTTCTATGTTAAAAAGTGATTATACTTCTACCGATAACCATATAGACACTATGAATGAAGGACGTATAGTTGAGACTCATTATGATGATATAGTTCTTTTTAATATCTACTTTCCGAATGGTCAGAAAAATCAAGAGAGACTTGACTATAAGATGAAGTTTTATGATGATCTTCTTGCTCACTGTGAAGCTTTAAGAAAGGAGGGAAAAAGTATCATCATCTGTGGTGATGTAAATACCGCACATAAAGAGATGGATCTTAAAAATCCTAAAGCTAACTCTAAAACATCTGGATTTTTACCAATAGAGAGAGAGTGGATAGATAAACTTTTAGAACATGGATATGTAGATAGTTTTCGTTATGTTAATGGAGATGAAGCTGATAGATACAGCTGGTGGTCTTACCGCTCAAATGCACGACTCAACAATGTAGGCTGGAGAATAGACTACTTCTTCATCAGTGAAGATCTCTGTGAGTCTTTAGAGGATGCCTTTATCTTAGACTACATTACAGGAAGTGATCACTGCCCTGTAGGAATTAGACTAAGTATATAGTAAATAGCCCCTAAAAAGGCTGTTTTATCATAACCCACATATTAACACCCTCTTCTCCATAAGCCACTTCAAATCGCATAGGTACTTTTGCGGTTAAGGCTCGTAAACTCACACCAACATCATACTTTAAATCCTTACTTAAAAGTCGTAAATCATATCTTGGGGCTACTCTACCTGCCTCAACAAAGAGCACTGTCTGAAACCAGTCAATAGCGATGGGATTCCATTTCTGCCCATGCATTGGATTGAAATCAGGAATAACTCTATACTCTAATGCTCCATAAATTGCCGCTTTATCACTAAAACGGTTTGTATCATAGGCTCTCATTCTTCTATAGCCACCGAGTCTCGCTCCCTCCCACATAGGAGGTTGATTTTTATCTAAAAATCCAGCATCATTAAGCTTAGACTTATCCCACGATGGTGAGTATGCACTCCAAGCATTAAAAGCTATCACATTTTGTCTACTCCATGTGAAATTTGGAAGTTCAAAATAGTGAGAGTAACTCGCTTCAATAGCATTCCATTTTTGATTTGAATTACTCAGTCCAAAATCTGCTGAAAATCTCAGCTTCATATTATAACCTCGAGATGGATTATTTGGATAGTCTGTATTATCATGTTCCATATAGACTCTTAAACCATTACTATTTAAAGAGGGTGATTTTGTAAGTCTATCTGCAGTGAATTTTGTATAAAATATTTCTGTACCGATGATAGTCTGTCCTGTGCTAAAAGGTGTCCCATTTCCTATATTATCACGATTAATGGTAATACCATTTTTTAGTTTTATAATTGGAGTTATAGTTGTTTTTCCTTCACCTATTGGTAAAACATAACGAAAATCAACTCTTACCCAATTATTGTACCCTTGTGTTCTAAAGGGTGTAAAGTTTGTGACATCAGTTGACTCTTCATTTTTCACTGAGTCATTAGCACCTTTGAAATATACTTTTTGATTAGGATAATAAGCAAAATTCCCAAGTAATGAGAGAAATGTTCTTTTGAAAAAGCTGGGTCTATACCCTGATACTCCAAAGCCAATGCCACGAGACCGAGCCTCATCATGCTTATAATCACCAGCAAGACTAATATTTTCTACAGGAATTTTTTCACCCATGTAAGCTGTTATAAACATACTCATTTGAGGTTGTATAAAACCATTAAAAATACCTATAACACCAGCTGTTAAACCTGTAGAATCAGAACTAAAAAGGTAAGGAAGTGCTATCCATGTACTGTTTTTACTCTTATTACTATCTACATCTTTTACAATAAACTCTCCAGCAGAAATTGACACTGAATATAAAAGGATTAAAATAGAAGCTATTATTACCCTTTTTAAGAGATACATAAACTTTTTTACTTAGCCTTCGGTCTAAAGGCTTTAATAACCTCTTCATTAACCTCTAAAAATGGTCCTTCAATAAGATCTATACAGTAAGGAACTGCAGGAAAAACTGCATCTAAACACTCACGAATGGACTTTGGTTTTCCTGGTAAATTAATTATAAGTGATTTACCTCTAATACCAGCTGTTTGGCGTGAGAGTATTGCCGTTGGCACATACTGTAGACTTACCTGACGCATAAGTTCTCCAAAACCTGGCATCATCTTCTCGCATACATTTTCAGTAGCTTCAGGAGTTACATCACGAAGTGCAGGACCAGTTCCACCTGTTGTTACAACTAAACAACACCCTGCTTCATCACAAAGCTCTTTCATTGTTGATTCTAAAATATCTTGCTCATCAGGAATACATCTGTAAACAATCTCAAACTCACTTTTTAAGTAATCTTTCATAGTATCTTGAATAGCTACACCACTAATATCTTCATAAATACCTTTACTTGCTCTATCACTTGCAGTAATCACACCTATTTTTATCTCACTCATTATAACTCCTATGTATCATTTTTAATTTAATTGTAAAAAATGGTTTGCATTTTTAATATATGTAACAGTTGCTAATTCTAAAAAAAACTCTCTTGCACTTGCAACATCAATAATTGCATCTGCTCCACCTAAATAAACTTCTATTTTTAAACCTCTTTTAGTAAGAGACAATAGTGTTTCAGAACACCATTCATACTCTAAAAGTTCTGATAGTTCTTCCTGAATTGTTTCTCTACTTTCTACTATTTTAGCTTCATAAGGAGCAAAGCATCCTGATAAAAACTGCTGCATATATTGTGCTTGGTTTTTCTTATATGAAAGAAGTTGTAATCGTTTAAACTTTTTATCTTTTGTTTGAAAAAATGCAGGAGATAAGAGTTGTAAAGTATCTACTCTTTCACCCTTATCTAGTGTTTCTATAACATTCTGAAGTGCTTTAATAGCTCCATAACTAAACCCTACTACAGTATAGTCATTTTTTCTTAAATATCTCTCAAAAAGATACACTTCGTTTTGAAGAGAAAAGCCACTATAAAATTTCATCTATCAAACTTTTTACTTCATTTTTACTAATACTCTCTCGCTCATACAGTATAGCCTCAACATTTTCTAAAACTATAGGCATTGCTTGAAGGAGGCTTTTACATTCATTATAAAGACGTTCTATAATAACCTTCTCTTCATTATCTGTAGAGATAAGAGAAGATCCCATACCATAATCTTTACACATTTTAATCACTATCTCTTTTGACTCATCAAGATCTTTTACAACGCTACTAGAGTGCTCATCATACTTAATATCACAGCCAACCGTTCCTGCTAGAAGCATCTTAACACGTGCTTCTAACTCCTGTTTTATAAAAGGCTCATTTGTTGCCGGTGTTAGTTTTTCATTTGAGAGCATTAACTTCTCAAAGGGAATATCAAAGTAAGTTGCTACACTCACCTTTGCTGCTTGATAGGTAATACGATATGCTTTTTGTTTATCATTAAGCATCTGTAGCTTTTTCTTTCCAAACATCACTTTATCTTTTACTTCATAGAAATGATCTATCGTAACATGAAAATCATTCTGTCGAAGTGAAAGTAGTGCAGCTTCATTTACAAGTGCTGCTAACGATGCCCCATTAAATCCAACTGTCATATTTGCTACTATTTTTACATCTAGGTCATGTGGTACTTTTGAGAGATACTTCATCAAAATAGATTCACGTTCACGCTTTGTTGGAAGTTCAACAAATACACGCCTATCAAAACGTCCTGCTCGAAGTAGTGCATCATCTAAAACTTCTATCTTATTAGTTGCAGCAACAACTATAACACCACTTGATCCCTCAAATCCATCCATTTCAGTTAGAAGTTGGTTAAGTGTACCCTCTCTCTCATCACTTCGCTCACCACCACGTTTTTTGCCAACAGCATCAATCTCATCTATAAATATGATACTAGGTGCATTTTTCTTCGCTGCGGCAAAAAGCTCATGCACTCGTTTAGCACCCATTCCTACATATATCTGAACAAAAGAGGCACCACTCTGATAGAAAAAAGGAACTCCCGCTTCTGTTGCCACTGCTTTAGCTATCATGGTCTTACCTACACCAGGAGGCCCTACAAGTAAAACACCACGAGGCATTCGTGCACCAAAGTTCTTATAGCGTTTAGGATTTTTCATAAAGTCTATAATCTCTTCTAACTCTATTTTAACATCACTAATACCACCTATATCATCAAAACTTACATCACTTGTTGTAGACTCAACTACACCGACACTCTCTTGTGAGGGATGAGCAGTTACATTTTTTTGTATACCATTTGTAGTTATCTCTAGTCCTTCTCGTTTTTGCCACCATCTAAAACCTAATGAGCCAAAACCAGCTAAAAGGATAAAGAGAAGAATGTATACAAGTATATTTGATTCACTTCCAACTTCAACCTTATAAGAGAGAAACATTTTTGGAGTAACTTGAGAAGATGCTATTTTATAGTTCGCTTTCTCTGTTTTTAAATAAACATATTTTTTTGTAACTACAACTTTTTCAACTTTCTTCGCATCAAGCAATTTAATAGCTTCATTGAGTGTTACTGCATCTGCAGTATCTCTTAAAAGAGCAAATAAGATAAGTGCAACTATAATAAAAGCTGAGATAAAAAGTGTTAAACGATTTGATTTAGATGTGAGCATAGTTTCCATCCTCTTTAACTTCATAGTTAGAAATACTCACCCAGTTTCCAACTAAATCTTCTTGAGACTCTATAATAATTTTATTATAGTGTTGATCAAAACCATAAAATTTACCATTTTTTTCAGACTCAACAAGGAGCTCTAAGTCCCCATTGTAGGCTTTTCTAAATTCATAGTTTTTAATATTAACTAAATCTTGAATTTCATGAAGTCTCTGCTTTGCTAGTTTACCATTTACCTCGGGTTTCATAGTTGCAGAGGGTGTACCATCACGCTTAGAGTAACTAAATGCATGTAGATGTGTCAGTGGTAACTCCTGTGCATTTCTCATAGCTTCTAACCATAACTCTTCACTCTCTCCTGGGTGCCCAGTTATAAAGTCAGTACCTATTGCAAAACCTTTCTCACTTAAAAATTCAAAAAGATCTCTATCTTGTCTATAGACATTACGTCTATTCATCAGTTTTAACATTTTAGGAGAGGTATGTTGGAGTGCAATATGCATATGCTTCTCCATCCACGGCTCATCTAAAATCTCTTTAAATTCATCACTTATTTGAATAGGCTCAACACTCCCTAAACGAATTCTACGAACACCACGTATCTGCGACATTCTTTTCATAAGTTTTGCTAAAGAGCTTTTTGTATCTTGTCCATAAGAGCCAACATTTGTACCTGTTAAGATAAACTCTCCAAAGCCGTTAAGTGCTAAACGGGAGATCTGCTCTAAGATTTTATCTTCATTCATACTTCGTGCATCACCACGAACAAAAGGAATAATACAGTAAGAGCAGCGAAAGTTACACCCCTCTTGAATCTTTATAAAAGCCCTACTCTTTCCAACAAAGTCATCAACAATCATATCATCAATATGATTTAAGTCACCCGGGTCATAGAAGGGTTTTTCTTGCTTAAGGAGTGTATCTATTTTCTCTTTTTCACTCTGACCAAAAACACCATGTATACGTCCCTCTTTAAGAAGAGATTCACCTTTTGTATGAGCACCACATCCAGTCAAAAAGAGCTGTGCCTCGCTTCCACTCTTCTCAACTCCAGAGATATAAGAGCGAACATGCGTATCTGCACCATTTGTTACAGTACAAGAGTTGATAACTATAGCATCTGCTTCTGCTTCATTTTCTGTTACTTCATAATCTTTCATTGCAGACATCATCACTTGTGAATCGTAGATATTTGTACGGCATCCAAAGGTTTTAAAAAATACTTTTTTCATTATGCTAGTGCCTCATTCTCATCAAAAGGAGCTTTCATTGGTTCTCTCTCCATATATAGCTTCTGTGTTGGGTATGCTATAGTTATGTCATCCTCAGCATTAAATGCATCAACAATCTCAGTGGAGATAACACTTCTTAAAGTGAGTGTTCCATAAGCATTTGTAAGATACCATGCCTCAATATCCATACCATTAGACTCTATAAAAGAGAAGATTCTTGGTTCAACATTTGTGTTTTTAAGGCTATAGTTTTGGCGCAGCTTATTTAACTGTTTTCTTGTGATTTCAGTATAACCTTTTGAAAACTTTCTTGTTATCTCTTTAGCAATATGCATCGCTTTTTTATGATTTGAGTCAAAGGTAATAGTAATCTTAACACCATCCCAAACTGTTTTTAAAGACTGATGCGTATAGTTAGCTATCATGCGTGTAAAGACATAGTTATTTGGTACAAAGATGATACGCCCTGCTCTACGGTTTTGCATAATAGAAGTAAGTGTAATATCTTCAAGTATTGTCATACGTAGAAGTGAGATATCCATAACATCTCCAACATACTTCATACCATCCATATCGACACGTATTCTATCACCAACATGTACACTCCCTCCAATAACAATCACAAGCCATCCGAGTATAGACATAAACCAATCTTTCATAGCAATAGCTATACCTGCAGATGCAAACCCTAAGATAGTAATAAGATACGAAGCATTTTCAATATAGTTAAAGAAGAGAATCAAAATAATAAAAATAAAGTTTGTAAAGGTAATAATCTTATTTGCCATATAGAAGCGTTCATTATCCGTAATATACTTCTTTACAACTAGTTTTAAAAGGAAAAAGATAAAAAAGACTACAAAAATAACTATACTTATTTTTATAACTCTATATATCTGTTTTTCAATACCCTTGTTAATATTGATAATTACAATTTCTATACGTTTTTGATAGACTTCTAAAGTAATATTTATAGTATCAAGTGCAGTCTCAAAATGTTCTAATTGCTTGCTTTTATAAGCTATTATTTCCTGATAAGCCTCTTTAGAATCTATTTTTGCAAGATTTTTATAGATCTCTTTCTCTTTTCTTAATAATATAATTAGTCTCATCAAAGTATCACGTTTTTGTTTATATTCTTCAAAATTTGTATTTAGTGTTTTTATTGTAGAAAAACCTGTAAATATATCAAAAGGATTGGTAATATCATCAATCTCCCCAATTGCAGGAGGTGTAATTAACTCTGAAAAAGGTGCAGCACCTTTACTCTTTAACTTCTCAACTTGCGATGTTAAAATATCTTTTTTAGCGATTAAAGCATTGAGTTCATCATGCTCTGCTAAGGTGTCTGCATTTTTACTTAACTGCTTAATCCTACTGTTTATTTTTTCAAGATTTGTACGAACTTCAAGAGATGTTAGATATGAAGCATAACTTTTAATCCAACTATTTTTACTTGAAATTTCATTTTCCAGAAGTGCAAGTTTTTCTTTATAGAGTTTTACACTTTGGGCACGTTGCAGTTCTAGCTCTTCTCTCTTTTCTTTTGCAATTTTATCAAGTCTACTCTGTTCTTCTATCGCTTCTAGCTCTGCTAACTGCTCACTACTTAACATTGGATGTGAACTATTTACTTCATCTGTACTTCCTAGTGTAAGATCACTAATAGCTAAAAGATTTGTAAATGAAAATAGAAGAAGAAAGCTAAAGAGTAAAGAGTGCATCAACTCTCTCCAAAACTATTTAGAACAGAAATAACTAACTCTTTGTCACATGAGTCAGTTATTTTAACATCTCCTAGTCCAACAGGAATAATAAAAGTAATTTGTGAATCAGAGCTTTTTTTATCTAAGAAAAATGTTTCATAAAAACTTTCTGAATCACTAATTTTATAGGAAACAGGAAGATTATACTTCTCTAAAAAGCTTTTTACCCTTAGTGCTTCATTCTTATCCATAAGTCCCATTTTCACTGCAGTTTCATTTGCCATAACCATTCCAATAGAGACCGCTTCACCATGAAGATACTTTTTATATTTTGTCTCATTTTCTATAACATGACCAAAAGTATGTCCATAATTCAGTGCTGCTCTTATTCCATTCTCTTTCTCATCTTGTGCTACTACATTCGCTTTAGTTTGTACCGCTTGCTTTATAGCCTCTTGAAGAACATCACTATCCTTAAGATCTGCACTCTCTAAAAATTCAAAAAAATCTTTATTAAAAGTCACAGCCATTTTAACTATCTCTGCTACTCCAGCACCAAATTCACGAGAAGGTAATGTTGATAAAAAATGAGGATCTATTAAAACTGCTTTTGGTTGATGAAAAGCCCCTACTAAATTTTTACCATAACTATTATTCATTCCAGTTTTCCCACCTACACTTGCATCTACTTGAGAGAGAAGTGTTGTTGGAATCTGTACAAAGTTAATGCCTCTTTGATAGATACTAGCAGCATATCCAGTCATATCGCCAATTACACCACCACCAAATGCTATAAGCATGGACTTTCGGTTAAACTTATGGTTGAAAAGTGATTCTAAAATTATATTTATAGAGTCTTGATTTTTATACTCTTCGCCATCGGGAACCGTAATAATATAGAGCTCTTTTGCCGTAACCTTACTTAAAAGATAAGCTAAATGAAGTCCAGCTACTTTAGGGTTAGTAATAATAGCCACTTTCGTATCAAAATGAACTGGCTTTATTGTGTCTATAGTTATATCGTATGAGTTGTCTACTACCTGCTTAAGAGGGATATTTACTTGCATGATTTATCCAAAATTGTTAATATGATAAATAATACTTAAAAAATACTAAAAAGTGGCTAAATCAGAGTTGTACAGGAATAAATATCTGATGATAATCATCAAGTTTGTAGTAAAGTTTCTCACTATCTGTTGAGAACAGGGAGAACAAGCGGCGTGTAGTTAGCTTTTTCGTAAAAGGAAGTAATTGAATAAAATTCTCTTTTTGTTGTAAACAGCGGATAGGATTTTCATCCTCTTTAACAATTTTAATTGATTTTGAAAAAATAGTCGAGAGATTTGTGTAGTGCTCAATAACTTGTTCTTTCTCTTCTTGATGTTCACTCATGTAATTTATCAACTCGATGTTGAAGTTCATCTGTTCAGAAATATCAAAGATAGTAGCACTTATCTTCTCCAAATCTCTATTATCAGATAAAATTAATACCGCTTCTTTGAGTGTTGAAAACTTTCTATCTGAAAGCTTCAAGACAGGTACATGTGCTTCATAAAGAGCTTCTCGTACATAACAGTCTGCAAACATCTCTTTAGAAACAATCACTAAACCAGCATGATAGTGTTTCACATCATTATGAAACATCTCTTTTAAATTTACACTATCATAATCTATATCTACAATGATATTAATACTTCTAAACTCTTTTATATAGTCTAGAATATCTAGATTCGAAGGGTTAGTCACTTTTATAACTAAGTTATGTTTAAATTTTTTATGCACATAAACTGCACGACGAATAGCCTCTTTGATAGTTTTATGATTTACAATATTCATATCAATATAGAGTAAAAGATTTGTACCAAAAGGCTCAGGAAACTGCCCTAACTCACGTTTAATCGAACGATAAACTGATTTTAAAACAGCAGGTTCACCTATAAGTAATAAAAGATCATTAGGTTGAATCATCTTTCTTCTAGAGGGAATAATAAGCTTGCGATTTCTATATATAGCTGTAATTTTCCAGTTTTTCTGTTCAATAGCACCAATATGTCGATAGACAAAAGAGCTTCCAAAGGGAACAAGAACTTCCATTATCTCACCCTCGCCTACTCCCACATTTTGTGCGATTACTGGGACATTTGGTAGATAATCTAGTAAACGCGATGCAACGAGTTCTTGCTCATTAACAAAGACAACATTTGCATCTTCATTCTGAATATTCCATTTGTTAAGAACGATAATACGAAGTTGTTTCTTTATAGTACGTATATTTTTAATAGTATTTTCAGCATCTATCTGAGAATCCATAGCAATAAAGACTTGTATAAACTCCATTTTAAGAAGATTTGCTAGCTTATATAGACTTGTTGGATCAAACTCATAAAATTTAAAACGTGCTGGATTTATATCAATAAACTCTTTAGCTTTAGTCTGAACGATATAGTAAATATTTTCGCTTGTGTAAGTTTCACTTACCCTTTGAATAAAATGCTCACCAATTCTACCATCACTAATTATAAGAATTTTTTTCATATTTAGTTATCTATCTCTCTTAGTTTTGTATCTTCTTGTTTAATCCATAACTCCTCTTTTGAAGCTTGCCATACTTTTTCAACAAAATACCCTGTAATTTTTATCCACTGAGATGTCTTTTCATTAGAGGTAAAAGAGCGGTCTTCTTCCCATATTCTAATAACATTTCCCTCAACAATATCATAAATTTCAGCTTGTTTATTTGTTCTAAAAGTTTTTGCTTGAGTATACTCAATTTCAAAGTCTTTATATTTTTCTTTCATTTTTAGATTAGGAAATAGATTATTATCCAATTTTTCTTTGACTATTCTTTTTTCAATAATAACATTTTTACAATTTTTATCTATACTTTGTTTGGTTTTTACTTTTTTTTCTAATGATTTTATCTTTTTTTCCAAAGATTTAATTTTCATGCTATAATCTTCTTCTTTTTGTGTATAGTTACTATAAAGTTCTAATTCACTCTCTAAAATAGTGTTCTTTTCTTGAAGGTCTCTAAATCTATGTTGCGAGATTTCTAATTTTTCTTCCACTTTTACATAGTTACTTCTCAGTGTCTCTATCTCTTTTACAATCGACTCAATACGATCTATCTCATCAGCAAATGTATAACTATTAAGTAAAAACAGTAATGACAATATTACTCTCATTTGATTCCTTTTTTAAGAAGCTTTACACCCATCTCAACATGATGAGTATATGGAAACTGATCAAAGATAGCCATCTCTATAATCTCATGAGTCCTTTGGAGTAACTCTAAGTCTCTGACAAGAGTCTCTGGATTACAAGATATATATACTATGTGACTGTATCGTGATGCAAATTTACAAGAACGTTCATCCATACCACTTCGAGGTGGATCAACAAAGATACTATCAATATTATAACTATTTATATCAATATCCTTCATTCGTCTATACTCACGAACACCATCAAGTGCACCTACAAAATCTTCAACATCCATTCTTAAAAATTCTATATTTGAGATAGCATTGAGTTTCATATTCTCTTTTGCTGCATTTATAGAAGATTTAGAAATTTCAGTTGCTAATACTTTTTCAAATATTGTTGCAAAAGGTATAGTAAAGTTTCCAGCACCACAATAGAGTTCAAGTAAATCACCACTTGCATCTTTATACTGCTCCATAGCCCATGTAATCATCTTCTCATTCACAGTAGCATTTGGTTGTGTGAAACTATTTTCTATATGTTTAAAGCTATACTCTCTTGAATTAATACTTAGTGTTTCAGTAACATAATCTTGTCCTATTACTACCTTCTGCTTACGACTTCTTCCAATTATATATATACCAAGTCTAGTTGCTATCTCTTTAGCTTTTAACTCCCACTCTTCATCTAATCTTCTATGATAGAGGAAAGAGACAACTATTTCCCCTTTTGAACTACTGAGAAAATCAATACCAAAAAGTTTAAATCCTATCTCTTTTTCGCTAATAGCGTTTAAAAGATTTGGCATAAGTTCTGCTATATACCTGTTTACTTGAGGACACTCTTCTACAAAGATAACACCATCTTTTGTAGCATTATTCATTGCATAGTGTATTGCATCCCCATCATGCCAGAGTTTAAACTCACTTCGTGAGCGGTAGTGTGCATCAGGCGATTCAAAAACTGCTATGTTTCCACTATAAAAAGAGGCGAATCTGTCCCTATTTAAAGCTATTTTATCTTGAAGTTGTCCACTGTATCCAGACTCATAAATTCTACAAGCACCACACTCACCAAAATGTTTACATTCCAAATTTTTCTCCTACTTTATTGCGGCAATCATATTGCCTATAAGTAAATTCCAGCCATCTATAAGAACAAAGACAAGTATCTTAAATGGCAGGGATATCATAACAGGGGGAAGCATCATCATACCCATAGACATAAGAATAGATGCAACAACCATATCAATAACTAAAAAGGGTAAAAAGATTAAAAAACCGACTTCAAATGCCGTTTTAAGCTCACTAATAACAAAGGCAGGGATAATAATAGAGAGAGGAACATCCGCAACTGTTTGAGGATTTTCCATCTTACGTATACGAAAGAAGAGTGCCAAATCTTTCTCTCTTGTATTTCTAATCATAAAGTTTTTAAAAGGGAGTGCTGTCTTATTAAAAGCTTCTTCATAGCCTATCTCTTCAGCTATATATGGTTTTATTCCTGCATTATAAGCCTTTGTACCGACAGGTTCCATTACGAAAAAAGTAAGTATCATTGCGAGCATTACTAGTAACTGTGTCGGAGGTACTTGTTGTGTTCCTAACGCTTGACGTAAAAAACCAAAAATTATAACAAAGCGAGTAAATGTTGTCATTACAAGCACCATAGATGGGGCTAAAAAAAGAAGTGTTAAGACGACTAAAATATTTAATGATGATACTAACTGTCCTGGTGTATCAGGAGCAGAAAGGTTTAGGTTCATTGTTGGAATTGTTACACTCTCTGCTCCAAATGAGTAAGAGAAAAAAGCGAATGTCAGAAAGAGTACTCTCAACATTACTTACTAACTGCCTTATCTAAAACGGAGAGATCAGCTTTTGCATCTTTCTCATTTTTCTTTCCATAGAAATGAAGTTCAACTCGACGATTTTTTTCTCTTCCACTTGCCGTAGCATTTGTTGCAACTGGTCTAAACTCAGCATAACCAGAAGCACTTACCCGCGAAGCTTCTACTCCATCTAAAAGAAGTTCATGCAGTACTGAAATAGCACGAGCAGTTGAGAGCTCCCAGTTATCTTTAAAGGGGCTTGTTGCTCCTGGTCTTCCTTCATCAGTATGACCCTGCACACTTACTTCCATATCATTAGGTAATTCTTCTATTATTAATGCCATTCTTTTTAAGAAAAGGAGTGCATCCTGATTCTCTATTGTTGCACTTCCTGCCTTAAATAAAAGAGCAGCTGGCAGTTCAATCACAAAACCCTCTTGTGCTTCTTCCACTGTAATAGTTGGTCCTTCTGACTGTTCCATCATCTCATTTGCATCACTTGCTGCTTGTTGCACACGGTTGACCATCTCACTCGTTTCATCTTGAGATTCAATAGGCGTTGACTCTTGAATACGTTGTTTAGAGATTTCTGTTTTTGTTCCACCCTCAAGTACACTCATCGCACCTGAAAGTGAACCAATCGCTTCTGAGATTTTCTTTGCATCCATACTACTCATAGAGAGAAGTAAAACAAAGAAACATAAGAGAAGAGACATAAGGTCTCCAAAGGCTGCAAGCCAAGCAGGAAGACACTCTTCACACTCTGGACATTTTTGCTTACCCATTATAGCTCTCTAGTCAAACTGACTGACACGGTCAGTAGGTGCGAGATATGCGAGAAGTTTCGCTTCAAGAACACGAGGAGCATCACCAGATTGAATAGACATTATCCCCGAGATAATCATCTCCCTAATAATAGTCTCTTCATCATTTCTAATTGCTAGGATATTGTAGATAGGTGTTCCAAAAACATTTCCAATGATAGCACCATACATAGTAGTCAGAAGGGCAACTGCCATTGATGGCCCAATAGCTGAGGGGTCTGCCATATTTAGAAGCATCGCAACAAGTCCAATAAGTGTACCAACCATTCCCATAGCCCCAGCAAGACCAGCCCACTGATTAAAGATAGAACCATGGATCTTATGACGAGTACTCGTCTGCTCCATCTCTATCTCTAAAAGATCACGAATAGTATCAGGTTCACTTCCATCAATCGCCATAGAGAGTCCTTTTTTAAGAAACTCATTCTCTTCATCATTTACATCACCTTCTAAGGCTAAGATACCATCTTTTCTAGCCTTAGTTGCGAACTCAACAAGTTTTTTAATCAATT
This sequence comes from Sulfurimonas sp., assembly GCA_027063505.1. Lineage (GTDB taxonomy): Bacteria > Campylobacterota > Campylobacteria > Campylobacterales > Sulfurimonadaceae > Sulfurimonas. Next base: position 30,734 of record JAMORO010000075.1, on the reverse strand, counting down.
CCTGAGGATCTTCTTCCCCTGGCTTGATCGCTTTTCCAAAGATTTTTGTAAAGGCTTTCATCTGATTTGGTTTAAATGAGATCATTAGTGCCCCGATACTACCACCAACAACAATCAAAACTGAAGGGATATCAATATAAGCGCCGACACCAACACCCATAGTCATAGCCCCAAGAAGCAGCACTAAAATTAAAACAATACCAATGACCGTACCTAAATCCATTTAAAAACCTTGCATAAAATTATAATTGACTTATAATACCACAAAACTAATCAATTTTTGGTTAAAATTACATTTCGAAAAACAAAGGGATAGTATGAATAAAGAGAACATTAGTATAATTATTTTAGCTGCTGGAAAAGGTAGCCGTATGAAATCACCTAAGGCAAAAGTGCTCCACACTATAAGTGGTAAACCTATGCTTTATCACATTATAAAAGCATCACAAGAGATATCTAATGATATTAGTGTTGTTGTAGCACATCAAAAAGAGCTAGTTATAGAGCAGATGTCTGCACTCTTTGAAGATGTAAACTTTGTAGTCCAAGATGCTGAAAATTTTCCTGGAACTGGTGGTGCTATGAAAAATGTAGCACCAAAAAATAAAAAAGTTTTAGTGCTAAATGGAGATATGCCTCTCATTACAGCAGATGCTCTTCAAGGATTTTTAGATACAGATGCTGATGTTATTATGTCTATTTTTGATTTGAAAGATCCAAGTGGCTACGGTCGAGTAATCATAAAAGATGAACAAGTACAGTATATAGTAGAACAGAAAGATGCGAATGAAGTAGAGTTAAAAACTACAACTGTTAATGCTGGTATTTATTCTTTTTCTAAAGAAGTTATCGAGAAGTATATTCCACTTTTAAGTAATGATAATGCTCAAGAGGAGTACTACTTAACAGATGTTATAGCAATGGCTAAAGCAGATGGCTTAAAAATAGCACCACTTTTAGTAGATGAAGAGCACTTTAAAGGGGTAAACTCTAAAAAAGATCTTAGTGACTCTGAAGAGATTATGCAAGAGAGAATTAAAACGAGATGGATGAATGCAGGTGTAATTATGCAACTTCCTTCTACTATATACATAGAGTCTACAGTAGCGTTTGAAGGAGAGTGTATAGTTGAAAATGGCTGTCGTATCTGCGGTGAGACACTCATAAAAGAGTCTCATATAAAATCAGGAAGTGTTATAGAAGATAGTATTGTCAAAAACTCCGATGTTGGACCACTCGCCCATCTCCGCCCTGCTTCATATATAGAAGATACACATATTGGTAACTTTGTTGAAGTGAAAAAATCAAGCCTTAAAGGTGTTAAAGCGGGACACTTAAGCTACTTAGGTGATTCTCAGATTGATGAGGGAACAAATATTGGTGCAGGAACTATTACTTGTAACTATGATGGTGTTAAAAAATATAAGACTATCATAGGTAAAAATGTTTTTGTGGGAAGTGATACACAACTCATCGCTCCGGTTACCATAGAAAATGATGTAATGATCGCTGCTGGAAGTACTATCCCAAGCGGTACTATTACTAGTGGTAACTTAGCACTTAGTAGAACAAAACTACGAACAATAAAAGATTACTTCTATAAACACTTTGGAAAAAAATAACATGCCAAATGAACTTCTTATCATTTGGTCCAGCCAAGAGAAAGAAGTAGCACAAAAGCTCATTCTTCTCTATGGTAGTGTTATGCTAGATAGAGGATACTGGGATAAAGCGACCATAATGATTTGGGGACCTTCTGCTAAACTTTTAGTAAGCGATAGAGAGATTCAAAAACAGTTTGAAGTTGTCAAGAGAAGTGGTGTAAAATTTAATGCTTGTGTTGTCTGTACAGATGATTATGGCATTTCAAAAGAGTTAGAAGCTCTTGGTGTAGAACTTATTCATACAGGGGATATGCTCACTCAGGCACTACAGAGTGAACATATAAAAGTCATAACTTTCTAACTATTAAGTACTTTATCAAGAGCTTTTTCATAGGACTCTAGATGAAGACCAAACTCCTCTATAGTCTCTTTGGCTGTTGCAATTGACTCTTCTGTTATCTCACCATTTGGCATTACCGTTTCACGAACAACTTTAAGTTCTGCTGCCATCTCTCTATCCTCTTCGACAGTACCTTCTGGATCATCACTATAACGAATAATATGAACTACATCCGGATTAAAATTCCATTTTGCAAAAAGTGTTGCCGTTACATCTGTTGTCTGTGCACCACAAGCTGTTTTTTCTGCTTGTGCAATATCTTCTCCTGCAAGAGTTGCTATTTTAATAATGTCCTCTTTCCCATCTGCAATTAATGTTTTTGCAATTATTACACGGCCAATATCTACTAGAAATGAGGCAGGTCCTAAGAGTGCTAAACGCTGTGGTTTTCTACGAATCAACCAATGTAACATAAGTGCTAATTGTCTATCACAAGCTAAGGAGAACTGCTCCTGTGTCATATCATATGGGGAGAGATCAATCTCAAAAGAGCTTGTTACACTACTTAAAACAAACATTCGAACAGAATCTTTTCCTAAGAGGGAAATTGCCTGTTTTATTGTGCTTACTTGATTTTTTAAACCGTACATAGGTGAGTTTACAATTTTTAATATATTTGCTGTAAGAAGAGGATCTTTTTCTATCGCTTTTTGCATCTCCTCTAAAGTAGAGTTCTCATCATTGTAAATTCTTTCTACAGCTTGTACAGTCTCAGGAAGAGCAGGAACAGTTTCAATATTTTCTAGAAGTGTTTTTGTCATATCAGTTACCTTTTATTATATTCTATCTACTTTTATTTTATAAGAAATATTAATGGTAAAAGAGTAATTATTGTTTTTTTGAAAAGAAGTGAAAAGAGTGTATATTTTAGTAACAGTATAAATATACTATTACTAATGTCGAGAAGAGTGACTTTTTAGTATAAATACATATACTCTTTTACATCATCTGTAAACTCTATCTGTAGGCTATTTACAGTACGATTATAGTCACCAAGTGTACGACCACTACTATCTTTTACTTTCATAGCTTCAAGAACATCATACGCATCATTCATAACAAAATCTGCGAGAACACCATATGAATCCCCACCAACAACTGCATTTTGTGTTAACTTAAATCCCATCTGATAGTTACTATCTTTACGCGTGAACAGTATAAGTTGTTCTGAATCTGTATAGTCAACTGAATAACTATAGTCAAATAAACTATCAACAATTATTGAACCTGCAATTTCAAAAGTATTACTATATATATTTTCACCACTCTCTTCTGTTACAACAGTTGAAAAATCACCATCTAAATTAATATGAGTTGTTGCATAGTCATAACTACTCTGCATTGTTGCACTCATCTCAGTTCCATTGTTTAAAACATTAATCGTACTATTTATAATAACATCACCAGAATTTGGTTTCATAGTTATTTTTAATCCTTCAATACCTATCTCATCAAAATCACTTGCCACATCCCAACCAAGGTTGATTAATCTATTCATATCTGAATCAAGTGTTGTTCCATTCATCGCTACTTTTTCAAGAGTTTGTGCTAAAGTATTAGCCCCTTTTTGAATAAGATAAATTTTTGAAGCAAGCATATTTCCATTATTGTCACTTACTGCTAAATCTTTCATCAAGTAAGTCCATGTATCTTTACTAGTATCACGTTTTACAAGCATATCGGCACTTACACTTTTATCATCTTTACTAACTAAAACATCCATAGAGTAACTCTGGTCACCTATATTGTCTAAATCACCTGCATCCTCTGTCGATACACTATCATGAGTTGCCACCCATTCTGTAACCTCTTCTGAAGAGAGTGAAGTTCTAATAACACCTACTATTTTAGGCTCATCATCAATACCGATAAGAGTTCCATCCATTTTAGAGTTATCTGTATTATCACCATCGAATACTAATTTACCATCAAATACTCTTCCTTGAGCTGTTGTAATTGAACCATTCATTGTAGCACTAAATTTTTTCAATTCTATAGTAGGTTCTTCTACAAAGTTTGCAAGAATCGTATACTCATCAAATGTAAGTCTAGATGCATTTCCAAGGTAACCATCTCCAGTTATGCTCATAAGACCATTTGCTCGATGATAATTAAAACTTTTAATATTAAGCTTATAATCATTTCCAGATATGTAACTTGTATCTGAAGTTGCATCTATATCTGAAAATTTAACATCTGAATCACCAATTAATGTAGTAGTTACAAAAGTTTGAAAGACAACATCAGCATTAATTCCATTATTTTGATCATTATAAATTTTAATAGTTACTTCTGCTTTAGCCGTGTTAGAAAAGAAGCTAATCTGTTTATCTTTTGCTTCAAAATCAACAATATCACCGTAAACTGTGACATCAGACACACCATGATAATTTGTTTCACTTGTTGTTCTATTCATTGCTTGATCAGTTGCAACTATAAGTGCATCAAAACGTGCATTTACCTCAGTAACTGAATTATTTAAATCACGATTAACTTCATCTTGAAATGCAACTGAAGAATCATATGCTCCATTCATTAACTTTTCCATACCTAAAGCACTTGAAGCAGCAAGAGGGAGTAACTCCCGTGTAATTTTTTCATTTTCAGTTGCTTGAAGTGTATGTGTTTGTCCATTTGTTGTGTAGATAGAGAAAACACCATGTCTCATCTTACGAGCAAAATATTTTGCATCTGTTACATCAGAACTGTTATCTACACCATCAACGAGTGCATTGACTATTTCAGATGTAGAACCTGTTACAGGGAAATGTCCTTCTCTCTCATCTGCTATTGCTTCTAAGACACCATCTTTAGCAATCTCTTTTGCTTCATACTCTGTAGAGTGGATATGACAGAGAGACTCAGCTGTTGTAACATTTGATGCCTCTTCATAAACTGTCTCATTTGTAAACCAATATGCTGGATAAGTAATACCATTTTTAGTGTCTAACATCTCTGTAGCAGTACAGTAATCAGGATCTCTATACTTCATCGTTAAAATATATTCTACATCATTCATAACTATAGAGAATGTACCATCACTATTTAAATCACTAGTAAAATCAGCACCAATACCATAACCAATATCTCCATAACCACGGAGGCCATCATTTTCAAAGGTAACAGTCATATACTGTTCTGATGCTACAAAATATGCTTTTGAGTTAATATCATTTGCTGTAAATTCAAAATCTTGATTTGGATCTATTTTTGTATATGTACCATCTTCCGGAGGTACTATAACATCTGGTGTAGGGAAAAGGTTATCCCAAAGTGACTCAAAAGAGTACTCACCTGCTAGTTCTAATAGAATATTATAAAGTTCATCGATAATTTTATCTAAAATATCAGAAGTACTATCAGAGAAAATTCCTCTTGCTGGTGCAAAAAATCCGCCATTTGTTGCTTCTTCATAATAATCACCTATATATCCAACAATCGTAGCACTTGAGAGATAGATATACTCTGAGAGTGTTAAATTTCTTTTGTTCTCATACTCCCAATCATCATCTAATAAGTAATCTTTTGCAACATCAAAGAATGCGTACTCGTTCACAACATATAGAACAGTAACATCAAGTGCCTTTTGAGTAAACTCTTCTACACTACTTGTATTATTAGCTAAATCTGAGAGCATTGTATCTAACTCTTCTGCTCTATCTTCAGATGTTTTATCAGACTCATCAGAGTCACTTGAAAACATATCTTTTATAGTATCTAATAGACTATCTGTTGACTCTTCAAATATTACTTGGTCAAGAGTTTTTTTAGGTGGAGGTGTATCTTCTTTAGAGTCACTACCACACCCTTGAAATGTCATAGATGTTATTAAAATAGTTGATGCAATTAAAGATAGTTTCATTTTGGACCTTTATGAAATAATTTGTACTTATATTACAATAATATCACATGATAGTCTATAGAATAAGTTTTTTTTATAAAACTTGTGATAAAAATGTGTTAATTTTACACAAAACCCATTTAATAAAATATACTCTAAAATAAACTCTAAGTCTAATTTGGTAGAATATTAAGAATTAAAAATAATATTAAAGATTTTATAAATGACGATACCAGATAATTTACTAAAAAATAGAAAAATTCTTTTAGCTGTTACAGGCTCTATTGCTGTCTATAAAACAGTTGAACTCGCTCGTATGTTTACCAAAGCAGGAGCCGAAGTAAAAGTAGTGATGAGTGAAGCGGCAAAGAAATTTATCACACCACTAACATATGAGACACTTACTTCAAAGCAAGTGCTTGATGATACAAATGAATCATGGGTAAATGATCATAACCATATTAAAGCAACACAGTGGGCAGATGTTCTGGTTATTGCACCAGCTACAGCAAATACTATTGCAAAACTTGCAAATGCTATTGCTGATACAATGCTACTTCAATGTGCTTTAGCATTTAGTAAGATGAAAATCCTCGCACCTTCAGCAAACACAAATATGCTTCAAAACCCTATGACACAAGCAAACTTGAAAATGCTCGGTATAGCAAACTATACAATATTAGAGACTCAAACAAAAGAACTTGCTTGTAAAACTACAGGAGATGGTGCGATGGCAGAACCTCAAAATATCTTTTGGGCGACGGCTAGAGAACTCCTAAAAGATGAATTTTGGTCTGACAGAAGAGTCATTGTAACAGGTGGTGGTACAATAGAAAAGATAGATGAAGTTCGCTATATATCTAACTTTTCTAGTGGAAAGATGGCATCTGCTATGGCAACTGCTCTCTACTGTAAAGGTGCAGATGTAAATCTCATCAGTACAAAGTTTGATACAGATCTACCCGAAGACGTGTATACTTTAGATGTCGAAGATAGTGAGGAGATGCATGAGTATCTTATTGATTCTATTCGTATTGCTAAAAAAGGCAAGCTTTCCAAAGCAACATTGGTTCGTGATGAGCAGATTCATCTTATTCAAAAAAAACCATTTCTTTTTATGGCTGCCGCTGTGAGTGACTATGTTCCTGAGTTTGCACAAGAGGGAAAACTAAAAAAAGAGATGCTAGGAGAGAGTTGGGAGTTAAAACTCAAAAAGAACCGTGATATACTTGCTACTATTGATAAAGAAGGTATTAGTATTGTCGGCTTTAAAGCAGAACTTGATGCTTCAAGTGCCATCTCGAATGCTACTGCGATGTTAGAAAATAAAAACCTAGATGCAGTGTGTCTAAATATCTTAGAAAACTCTAGTAGCTTTGGAAGTGATACAAACAGTGTAGATTTCATCACTCAAGATAAGAAAGTTTCTATACCAACATCAGATAAATTAAGTGTAGCATTTACAATACTAAAAAATGCAAAAAGTTTACAAGAGTAAAAGATAGGTAATTATAATGAATAAAGCAAAACATATAGCAATTATTATGGATGGAAATGGTCGATGGGCTGAACTTCAAGGTAAAAAAAGAGTAAAAGGCCATGAAGAGGGAGCTAAAGTCGTTAAAGCAATTACGACTTACTGCTCTCATTCTAAGGAGATAGAGTACTTAACACTCTATGCTTTTTCTACAGAAAACTGGAAACGGCCACGTTTAGAAGTGGAGTTTTTAATGAAACTTCTTGATAACTATCTTAAAAAAGAGCTCCAAACATACCTAGAACTAAATGTTCGTTTTGAACCGGTTGGGGATATTAGAGCATTTAGTAAGTCACTCCAAAAAACTATTCGAATGATAGAGGAAAAAACTGCACACTGTGATGGTCTTGTTCAGTACCTTGCTTTAAACTACGGGGCACAAGATGAGATAATTCGAGCAGTAAATAAACTTAAAAATATTGAAGGGAATATTACAACAGAGATGTTAAGTAATCAACTTGACTGTAAACATGCTGTAGACTTACTCATAAGAACAGGCGGTGATCATCGTCTCTCAAATTTTTTATTATGGCAATCTGCCTATGCAGAACTCTTTTTTACAGAGACTCTCTGGCCTGATTTTACCCCAAAAGATTTAGAAAAAATTATTAAAAAGTTCACTAAAGTAGAACGTCGTTTTGGAGGGCTAAAATAGATGGAGCTTAGTTTTTCTTTTATCTTTGGTCTCCTGTTCGGGTCTTTCTTAAATGTTGTGATTTTACGTATTCCAAAAGAGGAAAGTGTTGTTTTTGAAGGCTCATACTGTTACTCTTGTGGTAGTAAACTTAAACCTTGGCATAACATTCCACTCTTTTCATGGCTCTTTTTACGGGGAAAGTGTAGTTTTTGTAAAAGTAAAATTTCTATTCAGTATCCACTAATAGAGCTTACTTCAGGAGTCATTTTTTTAACTATTGCAAATCAATATGGACTTTCAATTCCAGCATTTTTTATAGCACTTAGTTTTTTAATGCTTCTGGCTCTCTCTATGATAGATTTTAAGTATAAAATGGTTCCTGACTCACTTAATCTACTTGCTATTGTTTTCGCAATTCTAGGAGCATGGACTCCGGATGGCTTTTTACTTAACTTACAAAATGCCCTACTCTTTGCAGGTGGTTTTACACTACTCCGTTTTACACTCTCATACTATATGACCTCTTCCGTCTATAGAGCAGGTCTTAAAACTAAAACATCTTGGAATAAACACTATGATAGAACACCTTTTATAGAAGCTATGGGAGAAGGTGATATTATGGTTGCAGCAACTATGGGGGCCCTTCTTGGGGTAAAACTCACTCTTGTAGCAGTTTTTCTTTCAGCACTTTTAGCACTTCCCGTAATGCTCGCTGTTATAAAGGCTTCCAAAGAGGAGCAGAGAGTTCCTTTTGTCCCATTTTTAACTCTTGCTACTTTTATAGTGTTTATTTATGAATCACCTATTCTTGCTTATATAGAGGCGAACTACTAGTATGAATAAACTTCGTCAATATATTATCTCAAATTTATCTTCGATATTTTTCTCCATATTTCTTTCTCTTTTTGCTATTGCATCTGTTATATTTCTTATCAAGCTAGCAACATATACAGCAGTAATTCAACTCACAGTATGGGAGATGACTAAGCTCTATTTCTTTAGAGTTCCTGAACTACTTTTTTATACTCTTCCTGTGACCTTTTTTATAGCAGCAACACTCTCCCTCTTTAGACTCTCTAATGAAAATGAGATAGTTGTCATTTTTTCACTAGGTATAAAACCCTCATATCTTATAAAAACACTTCTAAAACCAGCGATGTTTCTCTCTGTTATCTTGCTTTTTAACTTTTTTATTATATTTCCACACTCTAAAATTTTATCCAGTAACTTTATCTCCTATAAGAAGAGTGAAGCCCAGTTTAACCTTGCTGCAAGTGAGTTTGGAAATAGTTTTGGAAACTGGTTACTCTATCTTGGTAAAAAAAATGATGATGGGAGTTTCTCAAAGGTCTTTTTATTTAACAAAAATGATAAAGAGGAAATTCTTATCTCTGCAAAACGAGCTAAACTTCTCAATGACTCTGGTATTCTTCGACTTAAACTCTATAATGGTCAAGGCTATAGTTACTCTAAGGAAAAATTTACACAGATAAACTTTGAGATGATGCTCTTAAATGATACTATGAAAACAAAATTAGATGTTTATCGTGAACCTCTCGATTACTGGCTCTCACCAGAACGACACAAAGTAAAGAAAAAGATGTTTATCACAGACTTTTTATTAAGTCTATTTCCAGTAATGGGGCTCTTCTTAGCAGCAGCTATTGGTATAGTACACTCAAGACATCAAAAGTCTCAAATATATCTCTTTCTATTTTTAGGTATTGTTCTTTTTTATGGTGCAACTATGGGACTACAGAAACTTCTTGGTTTTTACACTATCCCTGTTGTTATTATACTCTGGACACTCCTTACCTATACCTACTACAAAAGAAAAATTCTGGTTCGGTTTTAGATGCGAGTTAAAATTACTATGGCCTATAACGGTACACATTTCTTTGGTTCACAAACTCAGACTGAGACAAGTAATACTGTACTAGGAACTTTTGAGAGAGTTCTAAAAAAACTTGGTATAGACTCAAAAGTAGTTGCAAGTGGTCGAACGGACAAAGGAGTTCATGCTACAGGGCAGGTATGTCATGTTGATCTACCCCACTACTGGAGTGATGCAAAAAAATTAAAAAAAACTCTCAACGAGATGCTTGAGAGTAGTATCTATGTAAAAGATGTTACACAAGTTGCTATAGCGTTTCATGCACGATACAGTGCTAAAAAACGGAGTTACCGTTACATCTTAAAAGAGGGAGAGAGTAATCCTTTTGAAGCTGAATTCATCACTTTTTTAAAAACTGTTTGCTTTAAAGAGATAAACTCAAATATCTCACTTTTTCAAGGTGTTCATGACTTTAGTCACTTTATGAAAACAGGAAGTGATACAGGAAGCAGTGTTCGAGAAATTTATAAAGCTTTTGCATATAGATATAAGGATTACATCATTTTACACTTTGTAGCCAATGGTTTTTTAAGAAGTCAGATACGCCTTATGGTAGGAGCACTACTCTCTTTAAACGCCACTCAAATACAAGAGAAACTCGCACTCACGAGTAACCATAACTGTCGCCCTGCTCCAGCAAATGGGCTCTATCTTGCTAAAATTTTATACTAGGAGAAAATATGTTTGAAGATACAAAAATGCCAGAAGGAATGAACCCTGAGGTTTTAGAACACCTCATGAGTCCTAAAAACTACGGAAAACTAGATAATGCTAGTGGTGTAGGAGTTGCTCTTGATGAAAAAACACGAGAGTATGTCATCTTTTATACACTTCTTGATGGAGATATTATTATAGATGTTAAGTTCGCTACAAATGGATGTCAAGATACTGTAGTAATTGGTTCTATGTTTACTGAAATGATTATGAACAACAATATCGAGTATGCAAACAAGGCCATCGCTAAGATGAATGATAAACTAGGAGATATGACACCCCAACAACAGGTATGTGCTGACATCGTCTTTAGTGCCTTTATAGCCTCACTTAAAAACTTTGAGAATCTTCAAAATGGTTTAGAAGAGGAGTTACACCTCTTTAAAATGAAAGAGAGCTGTGAGACACCTATAGAAGGAGATAGTAATGAATAAACTCTACCAACAAAAACATGAACTCTGGTTAGAGATTACCTTTGCCTCATTTGCAATTAGCGATGAAGCTATCAAGTCAAGACTCTATGAGTTTTCACTTATAGCGTTTAGACATATGAAATGGTTAGGAAGTGATATTTTAGAAAAAGGAGATGATTATAACTACGATAGAGAGTTAACACTCCAAAAACTCGATACTAGTTTTCAAATCATCCATGCACTTGAGAGTTCTGTTACAAATGCTATAGCAAACTACCCTAAAGATATCTTAGGTGAGAGAATGAAAACAGATGATGTTTATCTCTTAGAGTATCTTAAAGAGATTCTCTCTTGTGAGTTTAACAACCAAACTATCACAGCGTTTAATATGAAGAGAGAGTGGATAGATAAAAATCTTGCCCAAGATCAGATAGATGCCCTTACACTCTTTTTGTTTGAAGAGTCTTACAAAGAGTATGAACTCATCCTTATCTATGCTTATATGCAAGCAAGAACAAAAGATGTTATGCACTTTAATGTTTTTCAAGACCTCATAGATGAATCACACTTTCATCTTAAATCTTTTGGAAATATGATGGCAAAATTAGGGATTCTTACACTTCCAAGAATGCTTCATGAGATGACCTATGTTGTTAAAGATTTAGAGCAGTTTGTAAAAGATGGTATAGAGGAGGAGGAAGCTGCAAAAATCATGTGTAAAGAGTTAAGCGATGCTATCAAAGATGAAGATCTCTCAAACTTTTTTGACTTTGTAAACTACCAAGAGTCTTACCATATAGAACTGATGAAGAAGCTTCTCTAGATACTCCTTAGACCGAGTTTTTACTTCTTTGTAGGTAAGAACTCAGAGCCGCATATACAACTATACCGATAAAAATCCCAATACTATCAGCTACAACATCTAAAAGTGAAAAAAATCTTCCATCAATAAAACTCTGTACTACTTCTATCTGTAAACCATAAAGCAGTAAAATAGCAGCTTTTACATATGTACTTAACTCTCTAAAACTAAAACTCAGTAGTATGTAGAGTACAAAAAAAGCACTAAAATGATTTGCCTTATCCCAAATACTCTCCATAGCTTCTATATGTATAGTAGTCGTTGCTAAAAACTCAATAACACTTAATGTAAAAAGAAAGTAAATTCTAAAAAAATTCTCACTTAGTAGTAGTTTCACTATTTAACACCTCATTTATTTTATCTGTTACTGCTCTCGCCCAAAGTATCTCTTTATGGTTAAGACCTTCAAGCTCTACATAATAGTCTAAATTTTTGACCTTTTTTTGAAGTACTCTTGCATTCTCTATGTATGTTACTTCATCATCTTTACTAACAAAAAGATATGTTTTCGTATTTACAGTTGATACATACTCTCCTGTTGTAAGTTTGTAACGGAAAATCTTTGACAAGTCTACCATAGGGAAAAAGCTACGATCAACAAACTTACTCTTTGCCAAGGATGCGATAGAATCAAATGCACCTACCAAAAAGAGTCCCTTAACAGTTTGCTTTCTTGCCACATAAGCAGCCATATTAGAGCCCAGTGAGTAACCTAAAAGATAGAAGTCACCATAGTTTTTTTGTACTAGTTTTGCTATTTTAAGTCCATCACTCAAAAGATTTTTCTCATTTATAACTCCCCCACTTTTCCCATAAGAGCGGTAGTTAAATGCCACTACTCGAGAGTGTGGATATGCCTGGGAAAGCTTATTTATAAGAGCAACAGCATCATGAGAACGACCTACAAAAACTAAAAGTGTAGCTCTAGGATTTTGAGGCTCATAAATCACACCTTCAAGCTCTATCCCATCTTCTGTCTGCATATAAAGAAGAGAAGAGTTCACTCCAAGTTCTCGCTCTTTATGGAAAGTAGGAGTAAAGACCATATAGAACTGCCAATGGTAAAAAGCAAGTAGTAAAACCAAAAATGTAAAAAAAAGAAAAGCCATATAAATCATGGCAAGAATTGTAGTATAATTTCATCAATAATGCGAGGAATTAAATAAATGCAAATATTTGGAAAATTTACAACGAACTTTGATATGGATTATATTAATGGTCACTATATATACTTCAATGAAAATGATGAAGATATTATAACGGGAGAAGATATAGAGAGAATGCTTAAAAAAAAGCGTAAAACTGTCTGTGGTACTATCATCCTCTACAATCCAGAACTAAGCCCAAGAGGTTACTCTCTGAGTCCATTTTTAAAAGAAGAGGGATTTGAGCAGTATGATGAGTTTGTACCTTTAAATGAAGACCCAATGAGTTATGTCATAAATGCAGGACTCAAAAATATCTACCCTGGAAAGCTAGTTGAGATAAAGTATCTCTTTAATTATAACCGTAGTAATATAGCACCCACTCCAATCATAGAGGAGTTTGACTCGGACATAGATAAACTTACTTCAACTCAGTTTACACGCTACGATAGAGAGCTTAACTACATAGATGTTCCAAACATCCGACTTAGTGGCAAGTTTGTTTTTCTAGGAATGGGTCATAAGTATGATAGACACCATAAAGCTATCATCTCTTATGCAAGAGCATTAGCCAAACAGGTAACGAAACTAGATAAACAGGTTGTTTTTCTTCATGACAATAATTACGATGCTGATGAAGCGATAGAACAAGCATATTTTTTACTTCCTATTGCCACTGGAAAGATGAAAGAGATTCGTGCAAATGCTTTTAAAGAAGTTTTTAAAGAGACACCACATAAAGTCGTAAAAATACGACTATAGTTTTTTTGCCCACCTTGCAAAAAAACGTGAAGGAGAGAGTCTTGGACTTATCTCTTTTGCACTCAGTATATACTCACTTAAAACCTTCGCTAAGTATGGAGCTAACACAAAACCATACCCACCACTACCATTTATCATAGTAAGATTTGGGTAGTAACTGTACGCACTATAATCTGGCTTTTTTGTATGAAAGTTTATGTTTTTATTTTGAAGAGTTTCATGAGAGAGCACTAAAGAACCAACCATCGGCATATAATCAAAAGAGCCTGAACGTAATCCTATATAGTCTTTAATAATCTCTATATCTTCAAGGTGTATACTTTTGGCAGCTTTTTGTAAAAGCTCTACTCTTCCCGCTTCAAAACTGTACGGCTCTTGTGAAGACTCAGGATGATAGTGAACATTATGTGTAGCACCTATCGCTAAAACACCATCTTTACTTGGAGAGATAGAGACCTCTTGATGAATGGAGTGAGGATTGTTTGTTGTAGTTTTAATATCTATACGGTGTCCCCAAACACCACGAAGTTTAATGTAAGGCTCATTAAGAAGTTGTCTATATGCACCAGTTGCTAAAACAACCTCTTTGGCACTATATATTTCATCAATTACCCAAACACCATCACTATACTCCAAACTTTCTACTTTTGTTTTTTTAAATGTGGCGAACTTAGCGAGTGCTTCACACATAGGTTTAGCATTTACTATTCCTGCATTTATGGATACAGATTCACGAGTAGGAGCAGTTAATGCTAAAAGCTCTAAGTCTGTTTTTTCTTTATAGATCTTTAACGTAGCATCATCCTCTTCATTTTTAGCTATATGAAGTAAGGGAGATTTTGTAAGGAGTTGAGGGAAGTTCTTTTCATAAAACGCCATAGAGTAAGAAAACGCTGTGTGGAGAATATCTTTAAGTTCTCCGCTCTTAGAGAACTTCGGACTTATAAAAGCACCGGCCGCACCACTGCCACCATGTGCGATGCCTTCACTATCTAAGAGAAGGACTTTTTTACCCGCTTGTGTTAGCTCATAGGCGATACAAGAACCATTAATCCCTGCCCCAATAACCGCTATATCATACATTAATGATTAAACACTTACCTCTTTAATATCTGCAATTTTTAAGATACTTTTATAAACACTTGCAACTAATGCTTTTCTATTGTTCTTCACAGCTTCGTCATCTGCATTTACCATGACATTTGTAAAGAAGGTATCAAGCTCTGGTTTAAGCCCTAAAAGTGCATCTAACTCCTCTTCATAAGAGCTATATAGAGCTTCATTTACCTCTGTAAATCTTCTATAAAGTTCTTTCTCTACCTCTTCTTCAAAGAGTTCACTATCTACACTACCAACACTGTTTAAATCTAAATCTTTTGTGATGTTTGCAACACGTTTAAAAGTTGTACTTACTTCATCAAAACCTTCAGCATTTACAAGAGTGTTAAGGGCTTCTATCTTACGGCCAAGAGCGAGTAGATCTCTCTCTCCTGATGCTAAAACTGCTTCTATTATAGAAGGGTTTACATCGTAATAGCGTTTAATACGCTCTAAGATAAAGTTTTCTAACTTCTCTAAGTCTATCTCTGCATAGTTTTTTGATAACTCTTTCATAGTAGAGACAAGATCAAAGTTAAACTCAAATGCATTCACAATTTTCACTATACCATTTACAGCACGACGCAGTGCAAAAGGATCTCGTGAGCCTGTTGGTATCTGGTTTACTGAGAAGAGAGCTAAAAGAGTATCTAGTTTTATACTCATCGCGACTACTGCACTAAGAGGTGTTGAAGGTAGATCACTATCTTCACCATCTGGAAGGTATTGCTCTTTTATTGCAGTAACTACTTGCTCATTTTCACCCTGCTCTGCTGCATAGTAAGCGCCCATAAGACCTTGAAGTTCTGTAAACTCATATACCATTTCACTCATAAGGTCAGCTTTTGCAAGTTCTACAGCACGATTTAAGTTCTCTTTCTTACAAGCTAAACCAAAGAGGTCAAAGAGCTTATTCGCGATGACACCCTCTCTAGCTATTTTATCTGTAACTGTACCTAAACCTTTAAAGAAAGTAATCTTTGATAAGCCTTCTGTACTAAGTCCCGCTTTTATATCATTGTCCCAAAAGAAGAGTCCATCAGCTAAACGAGGACGAAGAACAACTTCATTTCCTGCTACTACTTCACTAAAATCATCTGTGAGAGCATTTGAGACAACGACAAACTTATTGACAAGTTTTCCATCTTTAAAAACAGGAAAGTATCTCTGGTGCTCTTTCATAGAAGTAACAATAACCTCAGGAGGCAGTCGTAAAAATCCCTCATCAAAAGAGCCTAAAAGTGCTGTAGGATTCTCTGTAATAGCTACAACTTCTTCAAAAAGTTCTTCATCAACTTCTATAGTATAACCACTCTCTTTTTCTATCTCTTTAAAATCGGCTTGAATCTTCGCTGCTCTCTCCTCTGGAAAAAGTGTTACTCCACCTGATTTTAAAGTTTCAAAGTAATCTTTTGCACCAGTAATTTCTAAAGCATCAAAGTTAGAGATACGATGTACAAAAGTCTCTTTTTTAGATGCCACATCAAAAAGAGACATCGGTACAAGTACATCACCAAGCATAACATTTACCCATCGAATAGGACGAATAAAACTCTCGCTTGAACTTCCCCATCGCATAGTTTTTCCAAACTCTAGAGATTTTATCCATGTTGTGATAATTTCAGGAAGTAACTCAGTTGCTGCTTTTCCTGCTACATCTTTTTTGTAGTAAAGAACTTCTTTACCACCCTTCTGAGCTGAACTGAGTGCATCAAGTGAAACACCACACTTTTTAGCAAAACCATTAGCTGCGGGAGTAGGTTCACCATCTTTATATGCAACAACTAAAGGTGCACCAAAAAACTCTTCAATACTATCTTCTTGAGTAGTTTTGAACTCTCTATGCCAAATAACTAAACGTCTTGGTGTGTAGTAAAATTCAAACTCACATAATAGTGAATATTTTTCTAAAATATTTGCATATTTTTTTTCAATATTTTTCAACTCTTTTAAAAGTGGAACCGCAGGAAGCTCTTCAACACCGATTTCAATTAGTAGTGGTTTTAACATAGTTAATCTCTTTTATTTAATAATTATTGCGATTTTACCTACTTAATGGTTAAAGATGAGTTAAAATGAAATAAAGAAAATAAAACAAATCTTAAACAAGATAAATATACTCTGATTTAAGTGTAGAGTAAATGTTTTTAAAGATACAATACCAAAATTAAAAAATAATATAAGGATTTAATATGCCAAAAGTAAATGTATACGAAAATATCGACAATGTAGAGCGTGAAGCTAAAAAAGATTTAATCGACCGTCACTCACCATTCATCACAGTTGAAGGTGAAGCTAAAAAAGGCGAAACTTTAAAAGTTAATGTTAAAATGGGTAATGAGTATACTCACCCAGATGATTTCGATCACTATATCGAGTCTATCACTCTTTTCAATGGTGAAACTAAATTAGCAATGGCTACTTTTGTACCAGGAACTTTAGGAAATGAAAAATCTCACTGTGAAGTGACTTTTACTATCCGTCCAATGGGTAAAAAACTTAACTTAGTTGCACACGGGTACTGTACTAAACACGGTATCTGGGAATCAACTGCAGTAGTAGTTGAAGTAGCTCAGTAAGTTCTTTCTCTCCACCCTTAGCTAAGAGAAATTTCTCTTAGCTATTCTCACTTCTTATTTTTCAATCCTCCTTTTTTTTAATATTTATAACCATATTTTATGTGATTAAATGCTATACTTAACTCTATATTGTTAGGGGAGTTATGATGAAGTATTTTTTATTTATTTTATTGAGTTTAGCTACTTTTTTGAGTGCAAAAGAGGTAGTTGGGAGTGTAACACTTGTTGATGGAAATGTTAAAGTTAAAAGTGACGGTTCTATAAGAAAACAGAAAGTAACTGTTGATTTTACTATTTATAGTGGTGACCTTATAAGTAGTTCAAAAGATTCTCATGTAAAGTTAAAACTTGTAGATGATTCTGTTCTTATTTTAGATGAACTCTCTACTCTACATTTCGAATCATATAAAGATACAAAACAACTCGCAGGAAAAGTCCTGTATAAAATCACATCAAGAGATGCAAAAAACTCTCTACATGTTACAACTCCTTTTGCCGTTATTGGGATTAAAGGAACTACTTTTATTGTAAACGCTATAGAAGATGAAGAGTCTGTAAGTTTAAAAGAGGGACTTGTAGGGATTGAAAGTATTAATGCTAAATTTGAGCTTTATAGAAAAAAAATAGATGAAGAGTTTAATAAGTTTAAAACAGACCAAGATAAAGCTCTAAAAAAGAGAACAGAACAGCAGCTTAGTGATTTTGAAAAATTTAAACTAGGAATCACAGATGATAAAGAGGAAAAAATCACTCCCATCATTACTAAAGAGTTCGATCTTCAAGCTGGAAATAGTGTTAGGTTTAATGGAAATAAAGTAAAAGAGAAGTCATTTGATGCAAGTGAAGAGAACTCTTTTGCATACTTTGAGTCTCTTTTTAACCAAGACTAAGTAGTATCCGATGAAGAAACTTCTTTTATACCTATTCCCTACTCTTTTTATCTTAGTTCTTATGCTTTTCATCGAGATAAAGCATATAGAACCTTTTGAGAGTTTTTCACTCCGTTTTAATGATATTAACTTTGATCTTCAAAAGAAAAGAATCAACCAAGATATTGTTTTTCTTGCCATAGATGAAAAAAGTGTCAATGAGTATGGAAGATGGCCTTGGAAGAGAGAGATACTTGCAGAAGGTATCTCTCTTTTAGATCAAGCAGATATACTACTTATGGATATGATATTTTCAGAACCTACAAATACATATGCAGATACCCTTCTCTCTCAATCATTTGAAAATATTAATGCAAGTGTTTGTGGCTTTTTTTTAAGAGAAAAATCTACACAGACTATTACTACCGATGAGATACAAACATTAGAAGACTCTGCACTAGATCTACTTCAATCTCAAGTAGCACAATACAAAAAACCATCATTTATTGCCTCCCCTTTTGCAGAGTTAAACATACTTCCCATACTTCAAAGCTGTACTCTTTCAGGAAGTTTTACTACACTTCCTGAAAATGATGGCTTAATGCGCTCATACCCCCTTGCTGTTTACTATGAAAACTTTCTCTACCCTTCACTTGCTGTACAAGGACTACGACTCAAGTTTGATAGTGATGTACAAAGAGTAAATGCTAATACTGTTTCACTTGCAGACAGAGAGATACATCTTAATCCTAATGGTTTTATTAGACTAAACTTTTATGATAGAAAAGAGTATAAAATTATCTCATTTTTAGATCTTATGCAAGGAAAAATATCCCCAGATATATTTAAAAATAAAATAGTTATTTTAGGTATCACAGAGGTTGGGGCTGGTGATGTTGTGAGTACTCCTGTTGGTATGATGTATGGTCCACTTCTGCATTATACATTTATCTCTAACTTTTTAGAGAATCATCTTATAGTTGAGTATGAAAACATTACTACTCTTTTAGTAATTCTAATGGTTTTACTTCCTCTATTACTTATCCTCTTCGTTAAAGAAGTTAAAATACGTACAGTTATAAATATAACTACTTATATACTCATATATATTATTGTAAGGTATCTGTTTATATCTCAAATGATTTATATAGATCTTTTTTATCCTCTTACATCTCTCATCCTAAGTATTATTGTGATTGAAGGGATAGCGTTTAGAAGACAAGAAAAAAGTAGCCGTTTTATAAAAGATGCCTTTTCTGCTTATCTTTCGGCTGACCTACTTGACCAACTCATCAAAAATCCAAAGACTTTAACACTCGGTGGAGAAAATAAAGAACTCAGTATCCTCTTTAGTGATATTCGTGGATTTACAAGTATATCTGAGTCTATGAATGCGAGTAGTCTTGTTACTCTACTCAACAGATACTTTACACCCATGACTCAGTCTGTAATGCAGCATAAAGGTATGTTAGATAAGTACATAGGTGATGCAGTCATGGCGTTTTTTAATGCTCCTGTTGATGTAGTAGATCATGCGGATCAGGCTTGCTTTACAGCACTAGATATGATTAACAAACTGAATAATTTAAATAAACAGCTAAAAGAAGAAGGTACCCCTCCTATAAACATTGGAATAGGTATAAATAGTGCCGAAGTTGTTGTTGGAAACATGGGTTCAGACAGTCGTTTTAACTACACAATTATGGGTGATGGAGTAAACTTAAGTTCACGAATAGAGGGCTTAACTAAAAACTATGGTGTAAATATTTTGATAACTGAGTTTACAGTTGTAAAACTCACTCATGAGTTTATCTATAGAAAAATTGAACCAGTTGCAGTAAAAGGGAAAAATGAAGCTGTTCTGATTTATGAGTTAATGCCAACAACAGAAGAGACAAAAAAGATTAAAATAATGTATGATGAAGCACTTGATTCATATATCAATAACGATTTAAATCATGCAAAAGAACTCTTTAATAAACTCATCAAAGAGTACGATGATTCCCTCTCCAAGTACTTTATGGTACATATAAACAATCAACAACCATGGGGTATTTGTAAAATGAATACAAAGTAAACTCTACTATAAATCTGTTTTTATAGTAGGCTCATCAATATAAAATCCTTGTGAGTAATCTATCCCAAGCTCTTTTACTTTGTTCATCACAACGCTAGAGTGAACATACTCGGCAACTGTCTTCATTCCAAGTTTTTTAGCAAAGGATACTATAGTCTCTACGACTAAAAGTGAAGATTCATTTATATCTATATCTTTGATTAGAGAGCCATCTATCTTAATATAATTAGCCTTGAGCCTAATAAGATAAGAGAAGTTTGAGTACCCACTTCCAAAATCATCTATTGCTATCTCTGCACCATAGCGTTTTATCTCATAAATAAACTTCTTTATTTTATCAAAATCCTCTATTGCCTCAGACTCTAATATCTCAAAAGTCACACGGTCCGAAGCTGAAGAATTTTTCAACTTTTCAATTATATAATGAAATATCTCACTATTCATAATATCTTCGATAGAGAGATTTATATTAAATTTATAGTGGCTATTTTCAAAAGCTAAAAATGATTTATCTATCATTTGAATTGTAATTTGAGTATAGACTTTTATCTTTTTTGCGATAGGGATAAAAAGTACAGGAGAAAGAATATTTCCCTCTTTATCTATTAAACGAGCTAGACACTCATACTTAACAATATTGCCACTTATATTATCTACTATAGCTTGAAAATAGGGAACAATATTTGATTTATTTACTGCTTCTCGTACAGTTTCTGAGAGTTTTAAGTTCTGCTTATAGTCATCCTCAAAATTCATTCTATCTTCATAAATCCAAAAAGGAACACCTATCTCTTGTGCATAACTAAGAGCCATAGAAACCTTTGAAAAAATGTTTTTATTTTTATCTCCTACTGCTGAAGCAAAGGTAAAATCAACAAATATTTTACTATTTTGATACGATACAGAGTAGCATTTTATCTCTTCATACAGATTTTGTAAGTACTCTTTTAACTCATAAAAACTTTTTGAATTTTCTAGTGTAAAGGCAAACTCTGCTCCTGAGAGTCTATATACTTTCTCATCTATAGTATCTTTTAAATACTTTGCAATCTCTTCTATTACAAAATCTCCAACTATAAATCCATAGAAACTATTTATGGTGGAAAAATTATCTATCTTTACATGGACAAGACCATGTTCTTCACTATTTTGTAAATCTTTTCTTAACTGATAAATATTTGGAAGATTCGTCAAGTTATCTGTAAAGTAACGGCTAAAAAGATTTTCTCTAAAAGTCTTCTCGCTTCTATCTTTACTTAAAAAATCTAAATGTATCTCATTTATCACGAGATCAGAAAGAGAGATTTCATCTTCCACATCTTCAAGAGTATATATATTTAGTATAGTTTGTGCTTTATCATCATGTTTTAAAAGGGCGATTTCTGCCGTAATAAATTTCTTTTCTAACTCTTTTTTAAGTGTTTGAACAAGAACAGTGTTATGAATAAAAGAGACAATATGGATAATGATATGTTCACTCTTTATATGGGCACATTGAGCCACAACAGATAATACTTCACTCGAAGAGTGAATCTTAAATGTACTAATCTCTAGTCCATGTTTATTCTTTAACATCTTTGCACCTTATTTTTAAATCTAAAGTATATTTTAACCACCTTTTAAATATACTCCTAGTTAAAATAACTTAGGAGTAGTAGCTAAAATGAAGTCATACCAGAACCTTGTTTTACTTCAAAACTTATATCGGCTAAAAGCCATTGGTTTTGAATATATTGACCATTTTAACATAAATGAAAAAACAAGTTATGCTACTCCCATTAGTTTAAAAGAGTTATCATCAAATATAGACTCATGTTATCTTTGTGATTTAAGTAAATCAAGAACACAAAGTATGAGTGGTTATGGTAATGAAAAAGCAAACCTACTCATTGTTGATTATAGTGTTTCACAGAGCCAAGATAGTACAAACTCATACTACAGTGGTAGAGCGGGTGAAACATTAAAGAACATGATAGAGAAAGTACTTCAGCTAGATATAACAGATATTTTTCTTACACACTGTATAAAATGTAAACCACTCAGTACAAACAAGCCTTCCCCCTCTGAGTTTAACTCTTGTAAAGGGTATCTTTTCTCTCAGATAGATTTTATAAAACCAAAAGTTATCATAACTCTTGGAGAAGAGGCTTATTCACACCTGAGTGGAGATACAGGAAACTTTGAAAATGTACGTGGCCATGTGATAGCATTTAACGATAGTAAACTTATTCCTATCTATCACCCAAGCTTTCTACTCAGAAACCCTGAGTCTAAAAAAACAACATTAAATGATTTAAATACTATAAAGAGTTGCCTCTAGCACAGAATTACAAGTAGCTATAACCACCCACAAACAACCCCTATAACAGCACATTTGAAGCTTATCGTTAACTACAACTAGATATAATAATTTTCAAAGAAGTATACTACCCTAATTAGTTAAGACAACATTTTTAAGAGATTTTTCACAGTCAATTGCATTTCTATCCTTCTTTTTTTAATTTATGAGACTAATTAAACCTCAACAAAACTAGTCCCATCTCCACGAGGTATTACCTTTATCTGTAAAGGTATCCGCTCTTTAAGAGCCTCCACATGTGAAATGACACCGACCATTTTCCCACCACTTTGTAATAAGTTTAGAGCATTAAGAGCAGTTTCTAAACTCTCTTCATCAAGTGTTCCAAAACCTTCATCCAAAAAGAGGGAGTCTATGGCTATTTTCTGACTTGCTAGTTCTGAGAGACCAAGAGCTAGGGCTAGACTCACGATGAAGCTCTCTCCACCTGAGAGAGTGCTCACAGGGCGGACTACATTACCTTGGTATGCATCGATGACTTCAAGTTCTAGTAGTTTGTTCTCACTTCTTGTTAATGTATAACGAGAACTTAAGATGCTTAGATGCTGGTTTGCTAAGTTTATGAGCTGGTCGAGGGTGATGCCTTGTGCAAACTTTTTAAACTTTGTTCCATCTGCTGAACCTACAAGTTCGTTTAGTTTTACCCATACTTTAAAAGCTTCTTTTTTCTTTTGTAGTGAGAGGATTCTCTCTTTGTGTTTGTCGCTATTGTCCTTGTTTATCTCTAGTTCTTTTTTATCACTCCCTATACTCTCTTGAAGTGCATTTACTTTTTGTTCTAAGAGTACTTGCATAGTTTGTAACTCTTCACTAGGTCTCTCACTAAGTGGCTCTTCTTGATGAGTTTTGAGTCTTGAAGCACTTTGCACTTGTAGCGTTTGCGTTTGTGTGTACTTATCTTCTATACTCTTACAAAAAGTGAGTAGTGATTCTCTCTCCTCATTACTAAGAAGTGCAGCCTGAAACTCTTGCTCATTTTTAAAATCATTTTGGGCATATAACTCTTCTAGTTTTGTACTTAACTCTTTTACCTTAGTCTCATTCTCTACTATTTTTAGATCTAGTGCTTTTTTATACGAAGAGCGTTCTTCACTTTTTGTTATGAGTTCGTTAAGTGTCTCTTTTGAATCCTGCTCTTTTTTTTGTATCTTTTCATAGCTATTATTTATCTCTTTTTCATGAGCCTCTAAGTCGGCTACATTTAGTATCTCTATACGAGAGGCTGAAAGTTTTTTACTACTCTCTTCTAACTCTGTAAGATATTTACGATCTGATTCTATTCCTGCATTTATCGCCACTTCTTTAGTCTGACTCTCTTTTTTATCTACTTCGCATCTGTTTAACTCTGACTCTAAAACTCTTAAAGCTTCTAGTGTCTTGGTATATATGTTTTTTCTTCTTCTAAGCTCTGAGAACTGAGTCTCTATACTTTGCATTTCCAAATTAATATTAAACTCTTTAAAATATGAGATTAGATTTTCTAGATACTCTTTAGTTTTGGATTCATGAGAAACTAGTGTTGAAGCTGCTTGCTCTTTTTGAGCACTCATTTTTTGTATGTTTGTATTTAACTCAGTGTATGATTTCTCTTGTGTTTGAAACTCTTCTCTCGCGTTATCTCTCTGTTTTAGGAGTTCATCTTTTTTGATACGCTTCTGCTTGAAAAGATACAGTTCTTTAGTGAGTTCCTCTTGTTTTTCTGTAAGCTGAAGTTTACTATCGGCTCTGAGTTCAAAAGAGTGCTGTGTAAATACAGATTCTAAGGTTTCTTTCTCAATATTCAACTTTTCAAGCTCTAGTTTTGATGTCTCTATCCTTGTTTGCACAGTCACTAGCCTAGACACTAACTCTTTTAAGTTCTTCTCTTTTTCTTCTAGTTCTTGTAACTGAGTGTTTATCATAGTTTCAGTTTCATCTATATGAGTCACATAAGACTCACTAGCATATGGGTGAGTTGTAGAACCACAAAGAGAACAAGCTTCACCATCTATGAGTTTAACTCTATCCTCTTCATACTTTTTAAGAAGTTGCTCTTTCTCTTTTTTTGCTCTTAGTGTCTCTATATGTTTTTTTATCTCTTGTATGTGTTCTTGCAGTATCACTTGTGTTTCAAGTAGAAGCTTTTCATTTATAAGGTAAAGTTCATACTCTTTTTGTTCATCATCTCTTTTTTTTGTAACAACGAAATAACTATCTAGTGTTCTTCGAAGTAGTTCCAAATCTTGTAAACTTTTTCCAATACTCTCTTCTTTTTTCACATCATTTAAACTCCCTTCATCAAGCTTTTTATACTCAAGTTCTTTTTCTTGAAGTACTAAGGAGAGTTGCTCGGTTTTTTCTTTGAGAGTCTTATGTTTTGTTTCCTCTTCAAAAAGTGTACTACTTAAGAGTGCAAGCTTTTTTTGAGTCGCATTAAGGTTTTGTTCTTCATCCCTATAACGACTTATATTCTCTCCTATAATTCCAAGAGTTGAGGTTAGTTTTTCATCTTTAGCATTATTTTTTAAGTATGATTTTTTAGTCTCTATCTCCTCTTGTATTTGGCTATATGTTCCAAGAAGAGTATTTAAAGATTCTGAGATTTCTACTAAACTTTTCTTTTTACTTTTTAATGAAACTTGTGTTTTAGTTATATCTAAAGCAGTACTCTTTTCTTGCGTTTGAATCTCACGAGCAAGTTTGAGTTTTTGTTTTTGTATATCAAACTCTTGAGTCTCTTTTTGCAACTCTTTTTGCACAAGAGTATAGACTTCCTCTTTTTTCTTTATATCTTCATCCAAAATCTCTATCTCTTTAGAAAGTATACTAGATGTAGTTCTATCGACCTCAAGACTCTCTTTAAGCAAAGTAAAAGATGTAAAAGGAGAAGAGATATTTACAGCTTTGTTAGCTAAAGACAACTTAATAAAAAACTCTTTTTTCTCTTCTTTTAGTTTACTAGCATCGATAAAATTTTCTTCATACTTTTTATTTTCTAGTATAAGTTCTGAAAGCTTTTGTATCCACTGTAAGGCTAAGTTTAATTTTTTAAGTGCTTCATCTGTTTTATGTTTCTCCTGTATATTCTCTTCAAGCTTTGTTTGTTTTATTTGAACTGTTTCTTCATCTAAAAGTTCTATGGACTCTAAGATTTTTAAGTCTGAGTCCATCTCTTGCTGATAATCACGATGCTTTTCAAAGATAGCTTTTGATATCTCTGCATAAATCTGTGTTCCAGTTATCTTCTCAAGCAGAACTGAGCGTTCTTTTTCATCAGCTTTTAAAAAGGCATCAAAGCCACCTTGTGCAAGTAGCATAGACTGAGTAAAACGACCAAAGTCCAAACCTGAAAGTTCTTCTATCTTTTTAGGTACTTCTCTTGATTTTAAAGGTAAGATTTTATCTTCTTCTAAATCAATAAGTTCCATTTTAGCTGTCTGAAATGCACCATCATGTTTTTTTCGTGCTCTTTTTTGTGTCCATGATGAACGGTATACTTTACCTCTTATCTCAAACTCAACTTCACAGTAAGCTTCACCCGAATGTCGTGACATTAAGTCATTTGGATTTTTTAGTCTTGCTGTTCGGCCATACAGAGCACAAGAGATGATATCAAGTATAGTACTTTTTCCCGAACCTGTTGGCCCTGTTATGGCAAAAAGTGCACTATCTTTTGTTAGCTCTGCAAAGTTAATCTCCGTTTTACCTTTAAGGGAGTTAATATTAAGAGATTTTAGTGAGAGTATTTTCATGTGTTTTGAACCTCATTAACGACTTGCTTGAAGTTAACAACAAGCTCTTTTACAAAAGCTTCATCCTTCAAAGCATCTTTTTCTATACGCCGTTGAAATACATCTAAAGGATTCAACTCATCGAGACTTATTACATCAAAATCTTCTGCCTGAAGTATTTTCTCAACTCTATCTATCTTTACAGCAAGGAGTATCAACTCTAACTCCCCTGCTTTATCTCTAATGACTTGATTTGCATGGAAAGGATTTTCATCATTAAGATGGACTTCTATCCAGGTACTCTTATCTAGAACATTTTCAAGCTCTTTTAAAATTGAACTAAGATTTCCACGAAGAACTAACAAAGGTCTATGAAGTGGTATATCTAACTCAGTAACTGTCATATTTTCATTTTCAAACTCTACAATATTTACTTTTTTTTGTGACGAAGATTCACTAAAACTAAGAGGTATAGGAGAGCCACAATATCGTACATGTTCAGATCCAACTTTTTGGTTGATATGAAGATGACCTAAAGCTACATAATCAAAATATTTTCCTAAAAAACCACTATCTATATCTAGTGTACCGCCTATATATATTTCTCTCTCGGACTCACTTGTTTTACTACCTACTGTTGTTAGATGTCCAGTAGCTATGATTGGTATGTCTTGCTCATTTGAAAGCTTTAAAGCCTGTTTATAGACACTTTCATAGTGCTCCTTTATTCCCTCTGTAAGTGAGGTCTCTTTATCATTCAAAGTTTGAGAACTTACGGATTGACGAACTACATAGTCTCGTAAGAATGGAACAGCACAAATAATCCCCTCTAATTTATCTTTGTTAAAAATTTCAAGAACTTCATTTTCATTTTCATCACCACTTGTTATGACATGAATATTGAGTGCTTGAAGTAGTTGCTTAGGAGCTTTTAAAGTAGCGATAGAATCATGATTACCAGCGGTTATGATAATATTTTCACAAGAAGACAAAGAAAGTTTTGTAAGAAAATTGTAATAGAGTTCTAGTGCATAGTTAGGAGGTGTACCTGTGTCAAAAATATCACCAGCTACAATAAGTACATTAATTTTCTCATCTTCTATGGTTTTAAGAAGCCAACTTAAAAATGCTTGATGTTCTTCTTCACGACTTTTTCCCATAAAACTCTGACCTAAATGCCAATCTGATGTATGTAATATTTTCATGAAATAATTTCTTCTATTTGTTCAGACTTAATCTCTTTAATAGCCTTTGTTATATCGCCTATACAGCAACTACCACTTGGGTTCATCACTTCACAAGCACATCCTGGATTTTTCATTTTTATCTTAATATCTTCTAATGCGATAGTGTTTCCTGTTTTTTCTAACTCAGATTTGATTTTTTCTTTTGTCCATTCAAAACAGTAACATACTGTTGCAGGACTTGCTCCATTCTTTAGCCCTACTATAACATTTATATCTTTTTGAGTTAGACTTGTACCTTCTCTAAAATAAATAATCTTACAAGAGGGTGTCTTACAGTAGTAAAAACCATCAAAACAAGATAAATCAGACTTACTTTTACCTCTCAAGAGAGTTTCTACTGTTTTACCTAAAACACCTTTTGCTCTTACATTACACTCTGGACATGCACTTTTACCTTTTGGCTTTGCTGTACAACAATGATCTCCGGAGACACTAACTTGTTTATCTGTTGAAAAGATCATAATATATCCTTGTTCACTTTATGCTTAGAATCTAAACACATTCTAATATAGTAAATATTAAAGAGCTCTTCATTATCAAAATATCTGTAATTTAAAGACTTTTTGGATAGTTCCAATTATTTATACTCACATTAAATTCAATCCGATATAATTAGCAGACTAAACAAGTCCCTACTCTAAACTAAAAAATTATAAAGAGCACTATATGAAACATATTTTTCTTATCTTACTACCTGTCATACTATTTTCACAAAGTTTTATGATATCAAATATCCCTCTACCAAAGACTTATATACAAGATCTTGATCCTTATGAGTGTGACGAGGAGTGTCTTCAAGAGTATCTTGATAATGGTATGATATTTTCTTTTCTTTCGCATGCATATACGAAACTTGATAATATTAACCAAAACGAAGCACGAGTTATGTTTGTTTCTATCTTCAACCTTGGTGCATTTCATGATGGAGAGCAGCTTAAAATCGCCCTACTTCTTCCATATAAAAGGATAGGAAAGTATGCTGCTTCTACAACAAATGCAGCATTTGCATATCTAATGACAAAAAGCCACCCTTTTATGTTGAAAAGTTATAAAATAGAGAGTGAAGGTAGTGAAGACATTGCCTCTGCTCTAAACCAGATAAAAGCAGATGGTTTTGAGTATGTTATTGCTCCTGTTACTACACAAGGTGCAGATAATATTATTGAGATTAATCCAGCTACACATATCTACTTTCCAACTATAAATAAAAAGGATGTTAACACAAGCTCACCTTTCTTAATTTTTGGAGCGATTGACTATACAAAACAGAGTGATTTACTCCTTAAAGAAGCAGTCTCTCCTCTTATAATTTTTTCAGATAAATCACAAACAGGTAAAAAGTTAGCAATCCATCAAAAAGAGGAGTTTTTAAATCCAACTCCAGTTGAGAAACTAGAAGATATTTCTAATAATAGTAGTTCTCTTTTTGGTGATACTTTTAGTGTTTTTGCAGAAGAAGAGAGTAGTTATGAAACTACTCCTGAAGAAGTGGAAATTGAAAAAGAACCAAAAGAAGTCATTAATTTTTATGTTTCGAGAAGAACAACAAATCTAGAAAACTATCTTAAAGAGAATGAAAATATAGTTGATGGTTCCTTTTTCATTAATACTCCTATCATTAAAAGTGGTATGATTATGTCACAACTGACACTTTATGATACAAACACTACAAATATTCTCTCAACACAGATAAACTACGATCCTCTTCTACTCTCAATGACTCAGTATATTGATAGAAAAGATATGATTGTAGCTAACTCTATTACAGAACATAATAATGTACTTATAGAGACAAACTCTCTTTTAGGTAATGATATAGTATATGACTGGATAAATTATACAACTACAGTAGGGGTAGACTTTTTCTACTCGCTTATTACAGATGAAGATAGAATCTATCGTAGTCAACTTAAAGAGAACCAAATGAGTTATAAGATAGAACTTCTCCAACCAGCTCGCTCTAAATTTGTCAAATACACACGACCTATCACTCTTTTAGAAGAGACTGAGGAGTAGCTCTTTCGTCCCTATATCTATCTTTTGAGGTTTCCCTTCAAAGGTTATATATGCTAAAAGTATCTCTAGTTCGAAAACTTTCTCTTCACCTCTATATACATACTGTTTGAGTAGAAAAGATGCAGCTTTCATCTTTATAAGTTCTGTTGTAACCTCAAGGATATCACCAAGTTTTGCACTTGAAATATACTCCCCAATAATCTTACGAGCAACAAAATGACCATTTTTTAATACTGGAGTCATTCCTCTTTCATAAAAAGCTTCACTTCTAGCTCTTTCACAAAAGTTTAAATAGTTAGAATGATAAACCACCCCACCAGTATCTGTATCTTCATAATAAACCCGCAAAGTCATGCTGAACCCCTTTCTATAGGGCATTTCAGAGCCCTCTAAAATAAAACATCACCAAAAACGGTACCAAAAATTTTGAAACTTAAAGTGATTGATTAATTTATATTTTTCGTATTGTATCAAAAATAATTAGGTCAAAAGCTTTTTTATCCGTTCAATTTCTTCTTCTTTTAAAACTATGTCAGTAACGAGAACCAACTCTTCTGTATCAATATTAGTAATGACATTATCTAAATGGTCATTTTGTTTATCTTCTGTAGGACCAAAGTAGCTGATTACTTTATCTATATTATCACTCATAATGCTTATAACATAATCATCCAAAAAAAGATTATTATTTCGTAGGTCCATATTATTTGAGATAATATAGTAAATTATAAAATCATGGAACTCTTTATAAACATCAGGTGATAGACCCTCTTCATAAGGCTGATCTAAAATATACTTTGTTTCTTCAAAACTCTCTTTAGTAAAATCATCAATGTATGTATCTGGAGTGGTAACTTAAATTCATACTCTTTATAATACATTTCTAAGCAGCTGTTTCCAGTTGTAACACCACATTATTTTTTTCAAATTTAGAAGGTGAAAGGTTTCCTAAATAGCTATGACTTCTAAC